>CANIIA010000051.1 GCA_947467435.1 Betaproteobacteria bacterium | reverse complement strand
GGTACCAAACACATCAAAAATGAGCGCGCGAATCGGGCCGGAAGATGCGCGCGCTGGAGTGGTTGAGTGAGAAGAGTGCGCAGAAGGGTTCATGGCTTGTTCGGATACAGTTGAGAAGGGTTGGTAGTAAAACGCAAACTCAAAAGATGAGAATTGAATCCAAGCGTGAAGTTATTGATGGCGTCCAGGTTGCCACAAAACATCTTGTCTTCCCGCGTGGCGATTCGCCCATCGACCATATACAAATAACAGATCGGATAAACGGTTGAGGTATTGTCGCGCCCGTTCGCTTACGGTTTCGCGACGTGCCAGTGCAACCAAGCTCCGTTCTGCACGACGGCAAATTGTCCGCGCGAGATGCGCACAGGCCGCAGCGCGCGATCCCCCTGGGAGAATAAATTCTTTCAGTGGCGGCAGGGTGGCATTCGCGGCATCTAGTAAACCTTCGAGATGCACGACTTGAGTATCACGAATCGCGTGATGACCAGGGATACTCACTTCGCCACCTAAATCAAACAGATCATGTTGAATACCATCGAGCGCATCACGCATCGGGGTAGGTAGGTCCTCGATAAGTAACATGCCGATCGCTGAATTGAGTTCGTCGATGTCACCGAGCGCTTGAATACGTGCGCTTTCTTTGGGAACACGCGTGCCATCACCTAACCCTGTTTCGCCGGCATCGCCGGTGCGGGTATAGATTTTTGAGAGACGATGGCCCATGTGCAATCCTTATTTTTTAGGGTGTCAATTATATCGATACCCTGCGTGGCTCACCTAATCGAGTGACGCCCTAATCGCCACGTTGTGTGACGCGGCTGCGTGCCCAACCTTGCGCAAAATGGGTGTGCAGTTCGCTGGACTCGGTCAGTTGGTTGGCATCACGCACCACTTCGCCGTTGGCAGTGCGTGTGATGCTGTAGCCGCGATTCAATACCGCGGTTGGATCAAGACTCACCAAACTGGCCTCAAGTCTTGCCAGTTGATGTTGACGCTGCGCGATGTGTTGCGCGATGGCTTGGCGTAAACGATGCACCCAACGCGTCTGCTCTCGGGCATAGGTCACGGTGTTGGGTAAAGCGGCGCGTAACCGCGCGGTCAGTTGTCGCAACAATTGCGCATGGCTTTCGAGTTGCGCCCGCGGATGAATCAAGCGTCGCTGGAAATGATCGATACGTTGCACCTCGGTGTCCAGTCGACGCAGGGTTTGGCGAGTGATGCGTTGGGTTAATTCTGCAATGCGTGATAACAACGCGTGACGTGAAGCACTGACGCTTTCAGCCGCAGCGGTGGGGGTTGGTGCGCGTAAATCAGCAGCAAAATCCGCGATCGTGAAATCTGTTTCATGGCCGATTCCACTCACCACGGGAATGTGTGAGGCACGAATTGCGCGCGCCACGACTGCTTCGTTGAACGACCATAAATCTTCGATCGAGCCACCGCCGCGCGCAAGAATCAGCACATCACATTCGGCGCGGGCACTGGCGGTGGCAATTGCTTGCGCGATACGTTGCGCCGCCCCTTCGCCTTGCACCGGCACAGGGTAGAGAATGACTTCAATCGAAGGGTTACGACGCGCAAGCGTGCTCAGAATGTCGCGCAAGGCGGCCGCAGCAAGCGAGGTGATGACGCCCACGCGCTGCGCAAAGGCTGGAATCGGGCGCTTGACCGCGGCATCAAACACACCTTCGGCTTCGAGTTCAGCTTTGAGGCGTACAAATCGTTCGTAGAGCGGCCCCAGACCACTGCGACGCATCGCTTCGATATTGAGTTGAAAGTCGCCGCGTGGTTCGTATATCGACACCAGCGCACGCACATCGACTTGCATGCCGTCTTGTGGTTCCCAATCCAGATGCTGTGCGCGTGTGCGAAACATCACGCAACGCACTTGTGCATCCGCATCTTTGAGTGTGAAGTAGCAATGCCCAGAATCGTAGCGACGAAAATTAGAAATTTCGCCTGCAATCCACATCAGCGGAAATCGTCGCTCAAGATGATCACGCACACTGCGATTGAGTTGGCTGACACTGATGACTGCGGAAGCATTCGTGTCTGTGGGGCGTGCGGCAAACATGCGCAGAGACTACACCAACTGCATCTTGGAATGTTTGGTGTGATTGCAATTCAGTCAATACAATTTCGCTTGCAAGCGCGTACGCAATACAAGTCATTTGTGCAACCGTTATTTTTTTAAACGCATGCGCGTTGCTTATTTTTTAAGCAACGCACGCTTTCCCCTGTGTTTTGAAGGCTTGGGCTAGCCTGTTCAACGACAATCCACAAACTTATCCACAGGTTCTGTGGATAAAGTCTGCTCGCCATGTTGAATTGACACTGTTTTTACGGTGCACGGTCGCGATCACTGGGTGGCGAGGCGCGAGATGGCTTGCTGGCACGGGGGGCTTTGGCTAAAGTGCTCGGCTGATCGCACATCCGCGCAATCGTGCGCCCTTGGGGTGGTCATGTGCAGGCGCAACACCATAGCCTGACTGGGAGAAACAATTGTTCGCCATCATTCAAGCCGCTGGCTGGCCCATTTGGCCCTTACTGTTGGCCTCCATTATTGCGCTGGCGCTCATTCTTGAGCGCTTTGTCTCGCTACGAGATGCACGCGTGGTGCCATCGACGCTGTTGCAACAGGCGCTGACCGCGTACCAGCAACGCGGCATCACCCCCGAGGTGATTGAAGCGCTAGCCGCCGATTCGCCCTTGGGTCGTGTGTTAGCCGCCGGTCTTCGTAATGTGCATGCCTCGCGTGAAGTGATGAAAGAAGCGATCGAAGAGGCCGGGCGCGCAGCAGCGCATGATCTAGAGCGTTTCTTAACTACGCTTGGCACGATCGCTTCGATTGCGCCGTTGATGGGCTTGTTTGGAACCGTGGTTGGCATGATTGAAATCTTTGGCTCGCAATCGCCCTCGGGGACCAATCCACAACAATTGGCTTACGGGATTTCTGTAGCGCTCTACAACACCGGGTTCGGTATTGCCATTTCCGTGCCTGCCATGATTTTTTATCGACACTTTCGTGGCAAGGTGGATGGATACGTTGTGCAAATGGAGCAAGCCGCTGCGCGTCTTGTGGATGTGGTGCAGGGTCAACGTAGCGATATCACGCGATGAATTTTCGTCCTGGACGGGTACGCGAAGAGCCCGAGATTAATCTTGTTCCTTTGATCGATGTGATGATGGTGATCCTCATTTTTTTGATGATCACCACCACGTACTCGAAGTACACCGAATTACAAATTAATCTGCCCACCGCAGACGCAGAAAAACAACCAGAACGATCCAATGAAATCGCTATTGGTGTGGATGCTGCCGGACAGTATCAAATCAACAAAGTCGCGGTGATGTTTACGGATATCGATACGCTTGCGGCTAGCTTGCGACAAGCGGCGGGCACGCAAAAAGATCCGGTGATCGTGATCAGCGCGGATGCGCAAGCCTCGCATCAATCGGTGGTGCGCGTGATGGAGGCGGCTCGCGTGGCCGGATACGCGCAGCTCACCTTCACCACGCAGGCCAGCGCAAACAAATAGTTGCGATTGCGCCTTGAGCGCTTGCTTACAACGGCATTGGGAAACGCGCACGTGGGTAGCGTTTGCGTTACTGCCGATCGCTTGGTTGTTTTTAATCGCGCTGTATGTCCGCCACGCACTGTACCGAATGGGCGTCTTACCCACGCATCGATTGCCGGTGTTGGTGATTGTGGTGGGTAATGTGCGTTTAGGCGGGAGCGGTAAAACGCCACTCGTGATGTGGCTTGCACAAACACTACGGGCTGCCGGAGAGCGTCCGGGTATTTTAAGTCGTGGTCACGGCGGGGAGCGCGCCAAAGCGAAGGCGACCCCTGTGTCAGTCAACGCGCAGTCCGACCCAGCGCAAGTGGGCGATGAGCCGGTGATGTTGGCGCAACGCTGCGCGGTGCCGGTCTGGGTTGGTGTCGATCGAGTGGCGGCGGGACGCGCACTATTGTCTGCGCATCCAGACTGTACGGTATTGATTTGTGATGATGGTTTGCAGCATCAAGCGCTTGCACGAGATCTTGAAATTGCGCTCGTTGATGCGCGAGGCTTTGGTAACGGCTGGTTGTTTCCTGCTGGACCTTTGCGTGAACCAGCGACGCGATTAAATCGTGTCGACGCGGTGGTGGTTCGCGAAACCAAACGCATGGATGGCTTTGCCATGCAGCTGGTGCCACGCGGGTTGGTCAATCTGGTGGATCCGGCGCGCACCTTGCCGCTGACTGCGTTGCACGATCAACGTGTGCATGCTGTGGCAGGCATTGGCGTACCGCAGCGTTTTTTTGCGCAACTGCGTGCGTTCGGGATGCAGGTCATTGAACATCCGTTTGACGATCATCACCCGTTTGTTGCTGCAGATCTCCACTTTGATGATGCGCACCCAGTCATCCTCACCGAAAAGGATGCCGTAAAATGCACTGCGTTTGCGCAAGCCCATTGGTGGTCACTGCCGGTGGATGCCGAACTCGACCCCGCGTTTGGTGTGTGGATGCATCAACGCCTGCAGCAATTGCGTGGAGCACCGGATGGACACAAAACTACTTGAACTGTTGGTTTGCCCAATTTGTAAAGGGCCGTTGTTGTACCAAAAAGAAACGGCAGAGCTCATTTGCAAAGCCGATCGATTGGCCTACGCCATTCGCGATGGCATCCCGGTCATGTTAGAGAACGAGGCGCGTCAGCTTGCTGCGGATGAATCGCCCGCATGACGGCATTTATTGCGGTGATTCCGGCGCGGTACGCATCGAGCCGTTTTCCTGGAAAACCGCTGGCAGATATCGCGGGTAAACCGATGGTCGTGCGCGTAGCCGAACGTGCCCGCGCCAGCGGCGCAGAACGGGTCGTGGTGGCCACCGATGATGCACGTATCGCGCAGGCGTTGGCGGCGCATCAAATTGAAGTGTTGCTGACGCGTGCAGAACATCAATCGGGCACAGAACGCATTGCAGAGGCCGCCGAGCAACTTGGTTTAGCACCCGAATGCATTGTGCTGAATGTGCAAGGTGATGAGCCCTTAATCGATCCACAATTGATTGCGCAAACCGCCACGGCCTTGGCACAGTCGCAGGATGCGGTGGTGGCGACGGCGTGCCATCCGATTTTTACGCGCGAGGAAATTTTTAATCCGAATGTCGTCAAAGTGGTGTTAGATGCACGCGGACATGCGTTGTACTTCAGTCGCGCACCGATTCCTTGGTCGCGTGATGCCTGGGCACAGGGCCCTGGCGCTGCGTTGCCGCATGCGCCTTGTTATCGGCACATTGGGTTGTATGCTTATCGCGCGGGTTTTTTGGCGCGTTATGCACAGCTCACACCATCGCCGCTTGAGTCGATCGAAGCATTAGAACAATTGCGCGTGCTCTGGCATGGCGAGCACATTGCTGTCGCAATCAGTGAAACAGCGGCGCCGCCGGGGGTCGATACCCCCGAGGATTTGCAGCGTTTGCGCGCACTTGCGGTAAGCTGGCAATGAGCGCTAACAACAAAAATCGCGCACGCTGCATCGATAAAAATTAATTCAAAGGCAGGAGGCGTAAAGTGAGACTGATTTTGCTAGGCCCCCCAGGTGCGGGTAAGGGTACGCAGGCGAACTTCATTAAAGAAAAATTTTCGATCCCGCAGATTTCAACAGGCGATATGTTGCGCGCTGCTGTGAAGGCGGGTACGCCGTTGGGGTTGGCCGCCAAGCAAGTGATGGATTCGGGCGCATTGGTGTCAGATGACATCATTATTGGTTTGGTGCGCGAGCGTTTGCGTGAACCAGATTGCGCTTCCGGCTATTTGTTTGATGGTTTTCCGCGCACGATACCTCAGGCCGATGCCATGCAAGCGGCGGGCGTGCGAATCGACTACGTGCTAGAAATTGATGTGCCCGATGCCGACATCATCACGCGCCTGAGCGGTCGTCGCGTGCATTTGGCTTCGGGTCGCACGTACCACCTTCAATTTAATCCGCCCAAAGTGGCTGGCGTGGACGATGTCACCGGTGAACCACTGATTCAGCGTGACGATGATCGCGAAGAGACCGTCATGAAACGGCTCGAGGTCTATCACGCGCAAACCCGTGCTTTGGTGGGTTATTACTCCGACCAAGCCAGCGCAGGTCAGGCGAATGCGCCACGCTATCGCAAGATTTCTGGTTTAGGTGCGGTGCAAGAAATCACACGTCGGGCGTTTGATGCCCTGGCTTGAGATGCACCCCGGCGCTGGCTAGATCGCCAGAATTGTATAAAATAGAGAGCTTTGCAAAAGATCCTTTGCTGAACGTCATTACCCGATACGCGTGGTTCACGGGTTTGCCTGACACGCGATCAGTCGCACTGCATCACACCTAGGGAGAATCACCATGTCCGAATTAGTCATCTTTGCGCTGGTCTGTGCGCTTATCGCGATCATCTATGGCGCGGTCTCGGCCAAGTGGATTGTGTCGCTACCTGCAGGCAACGCACGCATGCAAGAAATTGCGGCGGCAATTCAGCAGGGCGCGCAGGCTTACCTGAATCGGCAATACACCACCATCGGCATTGCCGGTGCGGTGTTATTTGTCCTGATTGGCTTGGTGCCAGGATTGGGGTGGGCCACTGCGATGGGCTTCTTAGTGGGCGCGGTTCTTTCCGGACTCGCAGGTTACGTCGGCATGAACGTTTCGGTACGTGCCAACGTACGCACCGCGCAGGCCGCAACCGAAGGCATTAACGCCGCGTTGAATGTTGCGTTTCGTGGCGGCGCGATCACCGGCATGTTGGTAGTGGGATTAGGTTTGCTTGGTGTTGCTGGTTTTTACGCTATTTTGATTGGCGCTGCCCCCCATGGTGCGGGCAAAAGTGTTGACTTGCATGAAGTGCTCAAGCCACTCATTGGTTTGGCTTTTGGTTCTTCATTGATTTCAATTTTCGCGCGACTCGGTGGCGGTATCTTCACCAAGGGCGCCGACGTGGGTGCCGACTTGGTAGGTAAAGTCGAAGCGGGTATTCCTGAAGACGATCCACGCAATCCTGCGGTGATTGCAGACAACGTGGGCGATAACGTTGGCGATTGCGCTGGCATGGCCGCGGACTTATTCGAGACCTATGCGGTGACGTTGATTGCCACCATGTTGTTAGGTGCCTTGGTGATCAAGGGTGCTGAAGTCAATGCCGTGTTGTACCCGATGGTGTTGGGTGGTTTCTCGATCGTGGCTTCGATCATCGGATGCTCGATGGTGACCCACAAAGAAGGCGAGAAAATCATGAACGCCTTGTATCGCGGTTTGATTGTGGCTGGTGTGTTGGCTTTAATTGCCTTCTATCCGCTCACCGCCTGGGTGTTTGGTGGAACCGAGATCGCTGCAACTGGTGGCGTGATGAAACTGTATCTCGCTTCAGTGATTGGCTTGGTGTTAACCGGCGCCCTGGTATGGATCACCGAGTACTACACAGGCACCGAATACGCGCCAGTGCGTTACGTTGCGCAAGCCTCAACCACTGGTCACGGCACCAACATCATTGCCGGTTTAGCAGTGTCGATGCGTTCAACTGCTTGGCCAGTGTTGTTTGTGTGCTTGGCAATCTGGGCATCCTACACCTTGGCTGGTTTGTATGGCATCGCCATTGCCGCGACTTCGATGTTATCGATGGCCGGCATTATCGTTGCCCTCGATGCCTACGGTCCGATCACGGATAACGCCGGTGGTATTGCAGAGATGGCTGAATTGCCTGCCGCGGTGCGTGATATCACTGATCCGCTGGATGCCGTGGGTAACACCACCAAAGCGGTGACCAAAGGGTATGCCATTGGTTCTGCTGGTTTGGCGGCATTGGTGTTGTTTGCCGACTTCACGCACGCTTTGGATCATGCTAACAAAACAGTGGCGTTCAGTTTGTCTGAGCCTGCGGTGATTATTGGTTTGTTTGTGGGCGGTTTGATCCCTTACTTGTTTGGCGCGATGGCCATGGAAGCGGTGGGTCGTGCTGCGGGCGCAGTGGTCGTTGAAGTGCGCCGGCAGTTCAAAGAGATCCCCGGCATCATGCAAGGCACTGCCAAACCTGAGTACGGCACCGCGGTCGATATGTTGACGCGTGCCGCCATCAAAGAAATGGTGATCCCCTCGATCTTGCCTGTGCTCACGCCGATTGTGTTGGCGTTGGTGATGCGTTTTCTCATGGGTGCAGAAGCTGCGCGCATGGCGATTGGCGGCATGTTGATGGGGACCATTGTGACCGGCTTGTTTGTCGCCATCTCCATGTGTACCGGTGGCGGCGCTTGGGACAATGCCAAGAAGTACATTGAAGAAGGCAACTTTGGTGGTAAAGGTTCAGAAGCCCATAAGGCTGCAGTGACCGGTGATACCGTGGGCGATCCTTACAAGGATACGGCGGGTCCAGCGGTCAATCCGCTGATCAAGATCATCAATATCGTGGCCTTGTTGTTGGTGCCGTTGCTTTAATCAACGCAACAACGCAAGATGTACTAGAAGGGCGGCTCGCAAGGCCGCCCTTTGTTTTTACACCAAGTGTTGTACGCTGCACGAACATTTTTCTACTGACCATTTTCTAAATACATCACACACGTGCGTGATGCATGACGTTCAGTGAAGAGGCGCCTTAGGGTCATGCCGTTGATTCTGATTTTTTTCGTTGGTCTAGGTGTCGTGTTCAATGCACATGCGCAACCGGCTCCGGAGGGCGAGAGCGGTTGGCGGGCGCGTGCAGCGGTTGAAACACGTCGCGATATGGTGGTGGCAGCTCATCCATTGGCGGTGCAAGCCGGCGTCGAGATGCTCGCAGCCGGCGGGAGTGCAACCGATGCCGCGATTGCTGCGCAATGGGTGCTTGGTTTGGTTGAACCGCAGTCCTCTGGATTGGGCGGCGGTGGGTTTTTTTTATATTACGACGCGCAACGCAACACGATACAAAGTATCGATGGGCGCGAAACCGCACCAGCCAGCGCGCAGCCGCAACGGTTTCTCGATACCAACGCGCAGCCGATGCCGTACACACAAGCGGTGGTGAGTGGCTTATCGGTGGGGGTGCCTGGCTTAGTGCGCGCGTTAGAAATGGCGCATGCCGAACAAGGCCGCTTGCCTTGGGCGCAATTGTTTGCACCAGCCATTGCATTGGCCGAGCGTGGATTTCAAGTCACGCATCGCTTGCATACGTTACTTTCGCGCGAACGATGGTTACGTGATGATGCAGCGGCGCGTGCGCTGTTCTATGACGCGCAAGGAGCACCACGCGCCGTAGGCGCGGTGTTGGTGAATCGAGCGTATGCCAATACCTTACGTGCTATTGCGCAACACGGTGCAGAAGCGTTTTACACCGGACCGATTGCCGCCGACATGGTGCAAGCCGTGCAGCAGCATCCACGCCCTGGTGACATGCGCTTATCTGATCTGCAGTCGTATCGTGCCGTGCGTCGCGCACCGGTGTGTGGGCCGTATCGGCAGTGGCGCATTTGCAGCATGGCGCCGCCCAGCGCGGGTGGCGTTGGCGTACTGCAACTACTGGGTTTTTTAGAGCGCACCAACTTTGCGTCATACGCACCTGCGTCCGAGGCAGCGATCCATGTATTTTCCGAGGCTGGGCGATTGGCTTATGCAGATCGTGCGCGTTGGATTGCAGATCCAGAATTTGTATCGCAGCCAGTCAATGGTTTACTCGAACCGTCTTACTTACAGCAACGCGCACAACAGATTGGTACGCGCAGCATGGGATATGCGCGACCCGGTATGCCACAAGGCGCGCATGCATTTTCTGCGGGCGAAGACCGTGAAGCCGCGGGGACCACGCAGGTGTCGGTGGTCGATGCGCAAGGCAATGCAGTCTCACTCACCAGTAGCATCGAGAGCCAGTTCGGGAGCCGAATTTTTGTGCGCGGGTTTTTACTAAACAATCAACTCACCGATTTTTCGTTTGTACCGCGTACGCATGAAGGATGGGTGGCTAATCGCGTTGAAGGCGGTAAACGTCCGCGCAGTTCAATGGCGCCTACGCTGGTGTTTGACGCGCAGGGTCAACTCACGCACGTACTTGGTTCACCCGGTGGCCCTGCGATTATTAATTACGTTGCTAAAACCTTGGTCGGGTTACTCGATTGGAAACTCGATGTGCAAGCCGCTATTGATTTACCGAATGTGGGCAGCACCAACGGCCCGACGTTCATTGAACGTGGATCGGTGTGGGAAGATCTGGGTGATGCGTTAAGTGTGCGCGGTCATGTGCTTTCGTTTCGTCCGATGACGAGTGGTGTGCATGCCATTGAACGTATTGCAAATGGATGGCGCGGTGGCGCTGATCCACGACGCGAGGGACAAGCGGCGGGGCATTGAGATCGTCGCGTAGTGACGCAACGATGGCGTAGTGCAGTAGTGCAGAGACGCCATGACGCATTACTTTATTCGGTGATTAAATCATTGAACCGCTTGATTGAAACGGCATGATGAACAAAGACCAAACAATGATGCAAGCGATCGTGGTATCCGCTTATGGTGGACCCGAGGTATTGCAATGCATGCAAGTGCCGCGACCGGTAGCGCAACCAGGTGAAGTGTTGGTGCGCGTGCATGCCGCTGGTGTGAATCCTGTGGATGCTTGGATACGCAATGGCAGTTATGCGCGTCGTACGCCACCTTACACACCCGGGATTGATGGTGCGGGTGAGATCGTTGCGTTGGGTGAAGGGGTCAACGAACATCGTGTCGGTGATCGCGTGTATCTATCTGGGTCGGTGACTGGAACCTATGCTGAATACGCACGCTGTTTAATTTCTCAGGTGCGTGTGCTGCCAAGTCATTACACCGCCAAGCAAGGTGCGGGTATCTATGTGCCATTGGCCACCGCGTATCACGCGCTGTTTCATCTGGCGCGCGTGCAAGCCGGAGAAACCGTGTTGGTGCGCGGTGCCCGCGGCGCCGTTGGGCAAGCGGTGTTGCAATGGTGTCGATTGCATGGCATCGATGTGATTGGTTCAGCGAGCACAGACGCTGGGCGCGCAGCGGTGCGCGCTCAGGGTGCGCGCGTGGCTTGTGCACACGATGATCTTGCGCAACTGCTTGCTGCAACGTCGGGGCGTGGCGCAGATGTGATCATTGAAGCCCACGCCGATCATTTAGACACGGATTTTTCATTGCTTGCCTTGCACGGTCGGATTGTGATGTTGGATCGGCGTGGTTCAATTCAACTTAATCTTTCCGAAACGCGCGTACGCAATGCACAAGTGTTGTTTATCGCGATCTTTAGTGCTCGCCCGCAAGAACAGCAGGCCATCGACCTTGCGCTTGCAAATGCACTGCAACAGCAGCAACTCGTGCTGACCGAAGGTCCATGTTTACCACTTGCACAAGCTACTCAAGCGCATCGGCTCATCGAAGCCGGTGGCAGTGCGCGGCTCACCTTGTTACCCGGACAGATGACAGGGAATTGAATGCCGCGCAGCGTGACAGTTCGTTCGCTGCGTGACACAACTGCAACAGGGTGAACCGTTATAATGTTCATTCATCATCCGAGACAACGATCGCAAGCAACCAAGATCTCGGTGTCATGAATCCAAGTGAGGAGGATGCAATGAAACAGCGCGTATTAAATTGGATGGTCGGCATTGGCTTGATGACACTGCTCGGTGCGGCCTTAGCGCAATACCCCAATAAACCGGTGCGGATTGTGGTGCCCTTTCCTGCGGGTTCAGCCACCGACACAGTCGGTCGAATTTTGGCGAATTCGTTATCCACCGCGTTGGGCCAACCCGTCATCGTCGAAAGTAAAGCCGGTGCTGACGGCGCCATCGCTGCCGCAGAAGTGGCCAAAGCACCTGCGGATGGCTACACGTTATTACTTGCAACCAACAGCCCGATGGCGGCCGTGCCTGCGCTACGTAAACAACCACCGTACGATCCGACGCATGACTTCACACCGATCAGTGCTGTGGGCCGCTACACGTTCTTCTTATATGTGAATGCGCAAGTGCCTGCGCGGACGCTCCAAGAGCTCATCGATTACACGCGAGCCAATCCAGGCAAACTCGCGTATGCCACGGGCAACACCACAGGGATTGTGTCGACTGCGCAGCTGTTGGCCTTGGGTGGAAAACTCAACATGTTGCACGTGCCCTACAAAGGCGAGCCTGCGGGAATCACCGATTTGGTATCGAATCGTGTGCAGGTCATGTTTGCAACGCCGACCACGGCTGGCGCGCATGCACGTGACGGTAAATTGCGCATGATTGCAACCTCACTTCCGCGTCGCTCGGCCATTGCCCCGGAGGTGCCGACATTTGCCGAAGCGGGTATGCCACGCTTTTCGATTGTGTCTTGGGCTGCGTTGTATGGCCCAGCCAAACTACCGCGCGACATCGTCGAACGCATGAATCGTGAAGTGAATACGGCGCTCAATCGTGCTGATGTCAAAGAGCAACTCGATCGCCAGCAATTT
This sequence comes from Betaproteobacteria bacterium, assembly GCA_947467435.1. Taxonomy (GTDB): domain Bacteria; phylum Pseudomonadota; class Gammaproteobacteria; order Burkholderiales; family SG8-39; genus SZAS-79. The sequence continues at coordinate 3,536 of CANIIA010000051.1, read as the reverse complement.
TTCGGTCAAGGATCAACGCCAGAAGAATTGGCGACCTACACCAAAGAGCAGATGGAAGTGTATGCGCGTATCTTGCGCGACTCAGGTGTACAGCCCGAGTAATTTTTTATTGAACGGAGTCTCATCATGTCTAGTGCAACTGCTCGTCACATTTTGGTTGAAACCGAAGCGCAATGCATCGATTTAAAAACGCAGATTGAGGGCGGCGCAGATTTCGCTGCCCTGGCGCAAGCGCACTCTTCTTGCCCTTCTGGACGCGACGGTGGCGACTTGGGTGAATTTGGACCAGGCATGATGGTTCCTGAGTTTGATGCCGTCGTGTTCTCGGCGCCGGTGGGTACGGTTCAGGGACCTGTAAAAACTCAGTTTGGTTATCACTTACTGGAAGTCACCACGCGCACAGATTAAGGATCTGTGCGCTGAGCGCGGGCAGTGCGTTGGTGTTCGTTAAATCAACGTGCACCTGGTGCACGTTAGAAAAGCTTCGTAGCCACGTCAGTTGACGTTTTGCTAACTGGCGTGTTGCTGCCTCGGCTTGCTCGCGTAACTGTGTTGCATCGATTTCTTGGTCGAGAAATTGCCACGCTTGTCGATACCCAACTGCACGCATGCTCGGTAGGTCGGCGTGGAGTTTGTAACGTGTACGTAGCGCGCGCAGTTCATCGACTAAACCCCTGTCGAGCATCGCACTAAAACGTGCAGCGATGCGTGCATGGAGTGCGCTGCGTTCTGTGGGCTGTAGCGCGACCGTGGTCATGTCAAACGGCAGCGGTGATCCGGCGCGTTGTTGCCAAGCAGACAGGGGACGACCACTCGCGTAATACACCTCAAGCGCACGTTGAATGCGTTGACCATCTTGTGGTGAGAGTCGTTGTGCGCTCGATGGATCAATGCGCGCTAATTCGGCATGCATCGCTGGCCAACCCGCCAACTGCGCTTGCGTATCAATGCGTGTACGCAACGCGGCATCTGCTTGAGGTAGATCATCCAAGCCTTCAAGTAGCGCGCGGTAATACAACATGGTGCCACCCACCAGCAAAGCCACACGGCCACGTGTGTGAATCTTGGCGATGACATCGAGTGCGTCGCGACGAAATTGTCCAGCAGAGTAACTTGCCTCTGGCGAGATCAAATCAATCAAGTGATGCGGCACTTGCGCGCGTTCAAGTGCCGTGGGTTTTGCTGTGCCGATATCCATACCGTCATACACTTGCGCAGAGTCGATGCTGACAATTTCTGCGCCACCTTGTGCTTCGAACCTTTGAGCGAGCATCAATGCGAGTGCAGATTTACCCACGGCAGTGGGCCCCAACAAACAAAGTGTTCTCGTATCCATGCGATGTGTTCTAGGTTCTACGCAAAACGCACGGGGTTCAGTGTGATGCTTGTTTTAGCGACCACGTAAAAACAAGCGATCAAGATCAGTCATTGAAAGTTGATACCAAGTTGGTCGGCCGTGATTGCAACTACCAGCGCGTTCAGTGGCTTCCATCTCGCGTAACAAGGCATTCATTTCTGGCACGCTCAGCGTTCGGTTGGCGCGTACCGCTGCATGACAGGCCATCCCAGAGAGTAGGGCGTCGCGCTGTTCGATTAAGGCACGACTCGCACCGTACTCGCGTAAATCAGCAAGAACGCGCCGCGCGAGTGCGGTGATATCTCCATCGGCCAATGCGGCGGGTACGCGACGGATTGCGAGAGTGACTGGTGAGGTAGGCGCCATGTCAAAGCCGAGTTGTTCGAGCGTGGCTTGATGCGCTTCGGCGGTGGCCATGTCCAGCGCATCGGCTTGCAGTAATGCGGGCACGAGCAATTGTTGGCATGCTAACGCCCCTTGATCTAAGGCAGAACGCATGTGTTCATACACGATGCGCTCGTGTGCAGCGTGCATATCCACCAGCACTAAGCCTGCAGCATTTTGCGCCAACACATACACGCCATGCAGTTGCGCGAGTGCAAAGCCTAAAACGGGTGCTTGTCCAGTGGCGCTATCTTCGGTGTGATGACTGGTGGTGTGCGATGACGCGGGCGTCGTGGTGTGCGATGACGCGGGCGTCGTGGTGTGCGATGACGCACGCGCCATACCGCTATCGCGCTGTGCGAGGTGATGCAGCGGGAGCCCAGTTGAAGGTGAGGTGTACGGCGATGCAGCGGTGGCCGTCGTGGCACCAAACAACGCTTGATAGTTAGCCACTGGTTGCGCGACACCTAACTGCCCTTGTTGTGGCCGCCATGCAGGTTGCAGCGCGAGCGCTTGTGCTTGGGCATCTGGTGTGGCGTAGGCAACGGGCGATTCGCTGGCGCTCGCGCTTAACGCGCGCCGCACGGCATGAAAAACAAATTGATGAATGGCACGCGAATCACGAAAACGCACTTCGGTCTTGGCGGGATGCACATTCACATCAACCCCACGCGGATCGAGCGACAAAAACAATGCGTACGCTGGTTGTCGTGCACCGTGTAAGACATCGGCATAGGCTTCACGAACCGCATGGGTTAAGACACGGTCGCGTACGTAGCGTCCATTCACAAAAAAATACTGGGCATCGGCGCGGTGACGCGCAGCTTGTGGTGCACCAGCTAAACCACCTAAGCGCAAATGGTCTGCGTGTGCGTCGACCGCCATGCTGGCACTCGAAAATTCGTCTCCGAGCACAGCAACAATACGTTCGGCCATTCCTTCAGGTCCGGTGTGGGCACGAAAATGTGCGCTCACACGACCGTTGTGTTTGAGTAAGAAGCTCACGTCTGGACGTGCCAGTGCGATACGTCGAAAGACATCATCACAGTGGCCAAACTCAGTGGCTTCGCTGCGCAAAAATTTTCGACGCGCTGGCGTGTTGAAGTACAGATCGGTCATGCAGATCGTGGTGCCAGGTTGACGCGCAGCGGGTTCAACCGCGGTTTGCACCGGACCCTCGCTGCGCACACTGTGTGCATGTGGATCGCCATGCGGTCGAGAAAGAATATGCACGCGTGAGACAGCCGCTATCGAAGCTAAAGCCTCACCTCGAAACCCCAGTGAGGCCACCGCCTCAAGATCATCGAGTGAGCGAATTTTGCTCGTTGCGTGTCGTGCTAGCGCTAAGCACAACTCATCGCCTGCGATGCCGCAGCCGTTATCTTCGACTTGCAAGCGCGCGACGCCGCCTTGTTCAAGAATGACCTGAATGTCTGTTGCGCCAGCATCCAATGCATTTTCAAGTAACTCTTTGAGCACCGAGGCTGGGCGTTCTACCACCTCGCCAGCGGCGATCTGGCTAATTAAAAGATCAGGAAGCGCTTGGATACGAGCCATGGGGTGGGCAGTATACCGGCGTGTGGCAGACCGATCACCGGTAGAATGAACGGATGGATATCGTACTTTGGTGTTGGGATTTTCTGGTCCACATTGATGCGCATCTGGCACAGTTGTTACAGCAATATGGCGCCTGGATGTACGTGATTTTATTTGCCATCGTATTTTGCGAGACCGGCTTGGTGATCACGCCTTTTTTACCTGGCGACTCACTGTTATTTATCGCCGGGGCGTTATG
>CANIIA010000050.1 GCA_947467435.1 Betaproteobacteria bacterium | reverse complement strand
TGAGCGCCAATTCGGCGATCTCAGGAATTACTTGAGTTTGGTTTCTTTGTACATCACGTGCTTACGCGCTTTGGGATCGAATTTTTTGATTTCGATCTTATCTGGCGTCGTCCGCTTGTTTTTGGTGGTGGTGTAAAAGTGGCCTGTGCCGGCCGAGGATTCGAGCTTGATCTTTTCACGCATGAGCGGCTCCTAGAATTAGATCTCGCCCTTGGCGCGCAGATCCGCCAAAACGGCTTCGATGCCGACTTTGTCGATTTTGCGCAGCCCGGCGGTTGAAACGCGCAGACGAACCCAGCGATTTTCGCTCTCCACCCAGAAGCGGCGGTAATGTAGGTTGGGTAGGAAGGTACGACGCGTTTTGTTATTGGCGTGCGAAACCAGGTTTCCCTTGATCGGCTTCTTGCCGGTCACTTGACAGACTCGGGCCATGGCTGGACTCCGCGAAAAAACGCAGATTATACACAGACTTGAGGGAGCGGCTCAAGCGGGGTGCGTTTGGTGCGGAACCAGCGGGTCTGGGCGTAAAAGTCGGGGTGGTCATTGCCGGCGTACCACCCGGGCAGGCCAAAGATAGGAAGGGGGGCGAGACTGCCGGGCACGGCGGTCTCCGGAACGGCGCTGATCCACCGGGCTGCGGCATGGTCGATCGCCTGGCCAAAGCGGGTAGGTTCGGCCTCAAGCGTGGCTTGATCCATGGGTAGGACCAAGCATTTGCAGGTGATTCCTGGATAAGGGCGAAGGCCCGATTCAAAGGTGGCGTGTCCAAGGACCCACACACGCCAATGCGATTGCACCCGTGCGCGTTGTTCAATAAAGAGCGCGTGCCATTGTTGCTGTCGCAACAGTGTCTCTAATTGCGGGTCTGTGCTCGCAATCAGAATGCCGCCCTCATCTAGCAGGGTCAGCAAATCGCCGAAACGTCCACGCTGCTTTCCTTCGCTGGCCATGCGCTGCACGTGACGCGCGTTTAGTGCTGCTTTGCTGCGAGGACAAGCAAGCCAAGTGAGGGCGTTAAATAAATCGTGCAAGTTGTTTTCGCGCGTCGGAACTTGTCCTTGCGTGAAGATGCGCGCTTCGTAACCAATGCCGTCTTCTTTTTCTGGCGCGACAAACTGCAATCGCTTTCCGCCACCGGTGTATTGAGGCGTTTGGGCTGCAAACCGATTGAATGTTTCGCGGTCTGCGCGCGCTGCTGGCAGCTGAGAAAGCCACGGGGCAAGCGGGGTAAAGAGCGGGTGCGCGATTGCCTCGCGCCAAGCCTCGGGGCTTAGGTCTGTAGCGTCCACGCGAGTGTTTCGCCAGCATGCATGGGCACCACGGTGTCTTGACCAAAAGCGTAGCTGGCCGGGACTTGCCAAGGCGCACGTGTCAACGTGATGTGCTCTGTGTTGCGCGGTAAGCCATAAAAGTCTGCGCCAAAATGGCTCGCAAAGGCTTCGAGTCGATGCAGCGCGCCGGCCGCTTCAAAGGCGCTGGCATACAGCGAAAGCGCAGCATGCGCGGTAAATAAACCCGCACATCCGCACGCCGCTTCTTTGGTGTGTTTGGCGTGTGGCGCACTATCGGTACCGAGAAAAAATTTCGGATCACCTGAGGTTGCGGCAGCGACGAGAGCCACGCGATGTGTTTCGCGTTTCAGTACCGGCAAACAATAATTATGCGGGCGGATGCCGCCTTGAAATAGCGCGTTACGGTTCAGCAGTAGATGTTGCGGGGTGATGGTGGCCGCCATTTGCTTGCCAGCCGCGGTCACGTACTGTGCGGCTTCTTTGGTGGTGATGTGTTCAAAGACGATTTTCAGTGCTGGAAAGTTTTTAACCAGGGGGGCGAGCACTTGGTCGATAAACACGCGCTCGCGATCAAACACATCCACATGCGGATCGGTGACCTCACCGTGAATCAGTAAGGGCATGCCTAAGACTTGCATTTTCTCGAGTGTGGCGCGACAACGCATCAAATCGGTCACCCCCGCATCAGAGTGTGTGGTGGCGCCTGCGGGATAAAGCTTAAGCGCATGCACAAAGCCACTATCGCGGGCGCGTTGGATTTCTTCTGCGGGTGTGTGGTCAGTGAGATATAGCGTCATGAGCGGGGTAAAGCGCGCATCGGCTGGTAACGCGGCCAAAATCTCTGCCCGGTAAGCCGCTGCGGCCGCGACGGTGGTGACTGGTGGGCGCAAATTAGGCATCACCACCGCGCGCGCAAAGCTGCGTGCTGTATGCGCCAACACATCGCGCATGGCCGCGCCATCACGTAAATGCAGATGAAAATCGTCAGGGCGCAGTAGTTTTAACTCATTCATCGTGAACGTACTCATTGAGGGGGGGGGCGAGTAAAAAAATTACACGTCCGTTGTGTGGACGAGGGAAGGCGGTGATTTTAGCTTGCGTTGGACGGGAGTTGATTTATCCGCTGGTGTCGTTGTGTTGTGAATGCGCTGGATTGTTGGAATCCGCAGTGTCGGCGGAATCTGCAGCGGCGGATTGCAATTCTAGAGCGCGGGCATACAGGTTTTTTCGCGATGCACCCGTGAGATGAGCAGCCACACGCGCAGCGGCGCTCACGGGTAATTCATCGAGTAGGGTCCGTAACACATGATCCTGATCTTGTTCTGGGCGAATGTTTTCGGCGGGTTCACCAGGCCCAATAATCAACACGAACTCGCCTTGCGTGCGATGCGGGTGTTGTGTCAACCAGGTGTTGGCGTCCGCTAAGGGCAGGCGCGCAATCTCTTCAAATTTTTTGCTGAGCTCGCGCGCGATGAGTACTTCGCGCGTCGGTCCAAATACGCTGTTTAGATCCGCCAAACAGGCGGCCACCCGGTGTGGTGCTTCATACAAGATGATCGGGTTGGGTCCCTTGAGTGTATTCAGCGTCGCGCGGCGCTTACTTGCCGTTGCGGGTAAAAAACCGGCGAACACAAAATGCTCGGCTAAAAAACCGCTGGCGGCATAAGCGGTAATGGCCGCATTGGGTCCTGGAATAGATTGTACGGTGACGCCGGCTGCGTGCGCAGCAGCCACAAGCCAAGCGCCTGGATCCGAAATCGCTGGCGTACCGGCATCACTCACCAGTGCGATGCGTTTGCCCTGCTGTAACGCATCGATCAGCGTCGGGGTGGCGCTGTGTTCATTATGTTGATGTAGCGCTTGCATTGGTGTGTGGATGCCGTGTGCATTGAGCAGTGTGCGCGTGGTGCGCGTATCTTCGCAGGCAATCAGATCGACGCTGCGCAACACTTCTTGAGCGCGCACGGACAGATCCCCCAAGTTGCCAATCGGCGTGGCAACGAGGATCAGCATGCCGCGATTCAAAGTGAGCGATTGTGTGGACATGGGCAAGTGGGTCAACGCACCTGACGCAAATTCGTTGCATCGAGGGTAACTCAAAATTTGCCTCAAGGTATCACGATGGATAAACAACAACATGGCCAAAGCGCTGAGCGTATCGCTGAGCAAGTGTTGGTCCAAGCCGGATTACAAATTTATGCACGCAATTTTCGCAGTCGGTATGGCGAAATAGACCTCATTGCGCGTGATCCGCGTGCTTGGGTCTTTTGCGAGGTTCGATTACGCCGTTCGCATCGCTGGGGTGGCGCGGCTGAGAGTATTACGCGATCTAAGCAGCAACGGATCGTCGCCACGGCCGTGTATTTTCTTAACCTGCACACCGAAGCGCCTTGTCGTTTTGATGTGCTGCTTTTAGATGCACTTGATATTGATCGTGTGGAATGGATTAAAGACGCGTTTCGGCCCTAAGGCACAGGCGCAAACGCTGCTTTTAATTGGCAGTGTGTGGGTATTGGCGCCGTGCGATTTCATCTCGCGTGCCTTTGCTCAAGCCCCACCGAGGCCCGCACTCGACACGTCAGTCGACACAGCGCAGCCAAGAGCGGGTGTGCGACTGATCGTGCAGGAAACGCGGCTCGCTGGATTTATGTATGCGCAAGCGCCGTTGGTGTTTGCGCAAATACAGCCCGGTGATGAGCTGAAGTTACAGGCAGAACCGGATAACCCCCACGATCCAGGTGCGGTGCGCGTGTGGTGGCGAGGACACCCACTGGGGTATGTGCCAAAGCGCCACAATCGTAGTTTGGCGTGGGCCTTGTTACGTGGGGAACGATTACGCGCGCAGGTGACCCAAGTGCAGATGCACCCTAATCCGGCGATGCGTTTGTGGTTTGAAGTGTTTATTGAATAAATCAGGCTGTGTCTGTTCACGGGTGCAGTGTAAAATTCCACCGTAATATTCCTAACCGACTCTAGGCAGAATCGATGACTATTCCATCAAATCCTTCCGCGTTATCACCGACTGAATTGGCCGCGCGCGTGCGGGGTCATTTTGCAGCTAGCGCTGACTTGAAAACCGCTGCAGCGCCAGTGCTTGCCGAACCCTTGGCGCGCGCGATTGCACTCATGGCACAGTGTTTAGGTGCTGGCGGCAAGGTGTTGGCATGCGGCAACGGTGGCTCGGCTGCTGATGCACAACATTTTTCTGCAGAGTTATTAAATCGTTTTGAAATCGAACGCGCACCGCTGGCTGCAATAGCACTCACCACGGACACCTCAACGCTCACCGCTGTTGGTAATGATTATGCGTTTGAGTTGGTGTTTGCCAAGCAGGTCCAGGGGCTCGGGCGCGCGGGTGATGTGTTGCTGGCCATTTCGACGTCCGGAAATTCGGCGAACGTGATGGCTGCAATGCGTGTGGCCAAGCAAGCGGGCATGTCGATTGTTGCGTTGACCGGCAACGGTGGCGGCAAAATGGCCGCGCTGATTGGTGAGGGCGATGTGCAAATTTGCGTACCCCATACCATGACGGCCCGCATTCAAGAAGTCCATTTGTTGTCCTTACATTGTTTGTGTGATGGTATTGACACTCTTCTCTTTGGAGCTAAATCATGAACGTCATGCTGACTCGAGTGTTAACGGTTGTTGCTGCGCTCGCCGTGCTAAGTAGCTTATCTGGCTGTGTGCCGGTCGCTGCAGTTGGTATGGGCGTGGGCATGGCCTCGTTTAATGATCGACGCACTTCAGGTGCACAAATTGAAGATGAGGCCATTGAGCTGCGCGTGAACAACCGGGTATCTGGCCGTTGGGGAGAAAAAGCGCATATCAACATCACTTCATATAATCGCAGTGTGCTGTTGACGGGCGAAGTACCTGATGCAAGCGCCCGCGAGCAAGCCGAGCAAATGGCCGCTGGCGTTGCCAATGTGCGTAGCGTGACCAATGAACTGACTGTGGGCGCCCCCTCGCAGTTAAGCAATCGTTCTAACGACGCATTCATTACCTCAAAAATTAAAGCGCGGTTTGTTGAGGCCGAAAAATTTAATCCCTTACACGTCAAAGTGGTGACTGAAGCGGGTACCGCGTATTTGTTGGGTATCGTGACGCAAGCAGAAGCTGATCAGGCCACAGAAATTGCGCGTACTACGGCGGGTGTGCGACGTGTCGTGCGTATTTTTGAATTTTGTAAGCTCACTGACGATGTCTGTCGTCCGCCACCGCCAGTGCGCGGTGATCCGCCCAAGTCCACAGCCCAGTGAACCGCCGTCACGCGAGCTTTGAACGCAAGCTGCTGAGTGCCTCAGCGCTTGCCCAAACCTTGGCGGCGGTGAGTCGCCCTCTGGTCTTCACCAATGGTGTATTCGATCTACTGCATCGTGGTCATGTCACCTATCTTGCGCAAGCGCGTGCGTTGGGTGCCAGTTTAGTGGTGGCACTCAATAGTGATGCGTCCGCACGCCGCTTGGGCAAAGGCCCGGATCGTCCACTCAATACGCTGACTGATCGCGCCGCAGTGATTGCCGCACTGGAGGCGGTTGATTACGTCACTTGGTTTGAAGAGGACACGCCCCTTGCTTGTATCAATTTGTTGCGACCAGATATTTTGGTCAAGGGTGGAGATTGGCCCGTTGAAAACATGGTCGGTGCGACTGAGGTTTTATCTTGGGGCGGGCGCGTTTTGTCCGTGCCGTTTGAATTTCAGCGATCCACCACCGCGTTGGTTGAAAAAATCCGCGCGGTTTAGCATCTCTCACTGATTTTCCCCGCACGCAAAGCCCCCACACATCATGAATAACGCCGATCTGATTGTTCAGTTACTTGCCAACGCTGGTATTCGTCATGGCTTTGGTGTGCCCAGTGGCAACGTCTTACCTTTGATGGACGCCATGCGTCGTGGCGGCATTGCGTTTGTACTCACTGCGCATGAGGGTTCCGCTGCATTTGCTGCTGATGTCACCGGACGAGTCACCGCGACGCCGGGATTGTGTATTGCCACACTGGGTCCGGGTGCCACGAACCTCACCACCGGTGTGGGTAGTGCCTGGTTAGATCGCTCGCCCTTAATTGCGATCACTTGTACGTTAAATCAAGCGCAGTTGGGACGACGTTTGCAAATGTGGATTGATCACCACACTTTGTTTCAGCCGATCACCAAAGCGTCATTTCAGTTGCGTACTGGAAATATTGTTGAGACGATCCACGCGGCCTTGCGCGTGGCAATGAGCGAACCGCAAGGCCCTGTGCATTTAGACCTGCCCGAAGATGTGGCGCTCGCGCAGGCCACCGAAACCGTGGTGACCGCGCCAACGCCAGTGCCATTAGCGCAGGCAGATCCGGCTGCGTTAGCGCGTGCAGTCGCTTTGCTACAAACGGCAAAGCGTCCTTTGGCCGTGATAGGCACATCGGCCATGCGTATGCAAGATCCTGGTTTATTGCGCGCATGTGTTGAGCGACATCAACTGCCTTTCATGACCACCACCATGGCCAAAGGTTTGATTGATGATGATCATCTGCTTGGTTTGGGTTGTATCGAGCGCTCTAAGCGAAAACTCCAACGGCAATTCATCCAGCAAGCCGATCTGATTGTGGCGTTGGGCTATGACACGATTGAGGTTGAATATGAGGCATGGGCTGGGCAAGTGCCAGTTCTACATGTGGGGATTGAAGCCGCGGATGTGGATGCCAGCGTGCAACTGGCATTAAATGTGGTTGGCGATCTTGATCACACGCTCAAACACTTGATTGCGGCAACGCCGGCAAAACCGCATTGGCAAGCGCAAACGCTGGCAACCCAACGCGACACATTTGAGCGTGCGCTACGTCCGGTGGTGCCTAATTTTGCGCCCCACCAAGCCATTGATGTCGTCCGTCAAGTGTTGCCACACAATGGCATCTTGGCCTTTGATGTTGGGGCACACACGCATCAAATTGCAAGTCAGTGGCACGCCCACGCGCCGCGCGAATTTTTAATTACCAACGGATGGTCCTCGATGGGTTTTGCCATCCCGGCTGCGTTGGCCGCAAAATTAGCGCACCCAGAACGTCCCGTGGTGTGTGTGTTAGGCGATGGTTGTTTTCAAATGACTTGCGGCGAAGTGGCGGTTGCCGCACGCCATCGACTACCGATTCCGTTTGTGGTGCTCGATGATCGGTGGTTGTCGTTGATCAAGGTAAAACAAGAGCGCCGTACCTTGCCCTATTACGGCACTGAAGTTGTCGTGGGTGAGATGCAGCGCCCGCCGGCGCATTACTTTGGTGTGCCTGCGGTGGGGGTAGACACGCCGGCCGCGCTAGAGCAAGCGCTCAAGCGTGCATTGCAAGCCGATGGCCCAACCATTATCGAAGCGCTGGTCGATCCGGCGCATTACTCCGAGACGGTGTTTGATTAACTACCACACCGAGGTTTAATCCGCGGTCGCGTCGCTTTTGGTGAGTTCATCACGCGCAGCGTCAAGTCGAGCGCTCGCGTGCAACCAGTCTTCTTCTGCGTGTGCCAGCTCGCTCTGAATGCGTGCTTCTTGCGCTAAGGTTTGCTTAAGTCGCGCTTTATTTTCTTCGCTGTAGAGGGCGTTGTCAGCCAATACAGCACGCACGGTGGTGAGATCATTTTGTCGTTGGGCGATCAGCGTTTCGGCGCTGGCCACAGCTTTCTCGAGTGGCTTGAGTTGGCGCGTGAGGGCGGCGCGCTGTTCTGCCGATTCGCGCCGCAGATCTTTGCGCGTACCACGTGGACTGTCTGCGCGCTGCGCGCGCTCCTCTTTCAGTCGTGCCTTGCGATAGTCTTCAAGATCACCGTCAAATTCACGCACTTGACCTGCTTCAACGACCAAGATGCGATCCGCGCAGGTGGCGAGCAGATGTCGATCATGTGACACGATCACCAGCGCCCCTTCATAGCCTTGTAATGCCATCGCAAGCGAGCGACGCATTTCAAGATCAAGGTGATTGGTGGGTTCATCCAGTAACAATAGATTAGGACGTTGACGCACTAAAACAGCCAGTGCAAGACGCGATTTTTCGCCACCAGAGAGCGGACCAATCGGACGTTCAGCGGCTTCACCATGAAACCCAAAGCGGCCAAGAAAATCACGCAACGCTTGTTCGCGGTCTTGAGGAAAATGTCGCGTCAATAATTTTAGGGGCGTGGCTTCTGCGGGTAGGGTTTCGATTTGATGTTGCGCAAAGTAGCCAACCACGATCTCTCTTCCTGCGCTACGTCGCCCGGCGCTGGGCGCGAGCTCGCCGGCCAGCATTTTCACCAAGGTGGTTTTACCCGCACCATTGACGCCAATCACCGCGAGTCGATCGCCACGCGACAGCGTCAAGGACACTTGATTGAGTACAGTGCGCTGATCGTAAGCCAGTTGAATATCTTCTAGTGACACGATACGTTCGGGGTCGCGTAGGGGCGGTTCAAACTGAAACTGAAAACTATTGGCGGCATACACTGGCGCCACGCGCGTCATGCGTTCAAGTTGTTTAACGCGACTTTGTGCTTGGCGTGCTTTGGACGCTTTGGCTTTAAAGCGCGCCACAAAATTACTCAGGCGTTGAATCTCTCGTTCTTGGCGTGCTGCCATGGCGTGTTGCGAGACTAGCTCAGCTGCGCGCAGCGTTTCATACGCCGAGTAATTGCCGGTGTACAAGCGCACCGCACCGACCTCGCCCGCAGGTAAAACTGCCACGATATGGTCGGCCACGCGATCTAGAAAATCTCGATCGTGTGACACGACAATTAAGGTGCCTTCGTAGCTGCGCAGCCACGTTTCTAACCAAAGCACCGTATCGATATCGAGGTGATTGGTGGGTTCATCCAATAACAATAAGTTCGATGGACACATCAATGCGCGTGCCAAATTCAGACGCATGCGATAGCCACCCGAAAATTCGCGTACTGCACGTGCGCCAGCTTCGAGCGGAAATCCTAAGCCGGCGAGCAACGCTGCGGCGCGGGCGTGGGCGGTGTAGCCGCCCACTTGTTCAAGATGTTCATGTGCGAGCGCGATGGCATGCCCATCGTTATTGGATTCGGCGTGGTGTACGGCGACTTGTGCTGCGCGTAGATCAAGATCCGCATCGAGCAAATACTCGATGACCGGTGTGTCGAGGGCTGGCGCTTCTTGTTCGATACGCGCCATCCGCGTGCCGGGTTGAATCTCGAGCGCACCGGCATCTGGCGAGAGTTCGCCTGCGAGCACAGCCATCAAACTGGATTTGCCGCAGCCATTTGCGCCGATTAAGCCGACTTTCCAACCGCGCTCCAGGGTCATCGAAGCGCCGCTAAACAAGGTGCGGGGTCCGCGAGCAACGGCAAGTTGGCGCAACAGAATCATGAACAGGCAAGTGTTGAAGCGGACGCAGAGTATAATCCGCGATTGCATCTTGCTCATCGGACATTGTCATTCAAACGGAATTCGCAACACTCGGTTTGATCCCAGCGCTGCTTCAAGCAGTCACCGAAATGGGATACACCCAGCCTTCACCCATCCAGCAACAGTCCATTCCACTGGTGCTGTCGGGGCGCGATCTCATGGCGGGCGCCCAAACAGGTACGGGCAAAACGGCTGCGTTTGCTTTACCTACCTTGCAGTTGCTCGCCCCTATGGCAACCACCAGTGCATCGCCAGCGCGTCATCCGGTGCGTGTGTTGGTGTTAGCCCCAACGCGTGAGTTGGCGATACAGGTCGAGCAAAGCTTTCGTGCGTACGCCAAACATTTACCTATTCGTACCACGTGTGTGTACGGCGGCGTTGATATGAACGCGCAGATCGCTGAACTCAAGCGTGGCGTTGAAGTGCTGGTAGCTACGCCCGGTCGTTTGCTGGATCACGTACAAAACAAAACCGTGAATTTCAGCCAAGTGAGTGTGCTGATTTTGGATGAAGCCGATCGCATGATGGACATGGGCTTTATGCCTGACATTCGGCGCATCATCGCCTTGTTGCCTGGCAAGCGACAAAACTTGCTGTTCTCGGCGACGTTTCCTGATGAAATTCGCAAGCTGGCTGCAACGATTTTGCATGACCCTGCTGAAATTCAAATCGCCTCGCGCAACACCGTGGCCGAACGCATTACGCATATCGTGCATCCGGTGGGGCGTGAGCGTAAACGCGACTTATTGTGTCATCTGATTCGCACACGTCAGTTGCGTCAAGTGTTGGTGTTTAGCGGCACACGCATGGGTGCCAATCGCTTAGCGCATCATCTGCGTTTAGAACATATTGAGGCGGACGCCATTCATGGCGATAAATCGCAAGCCGAGCGATTAGTCGCGCTGGATGCGTTTAAATCCGGTAAGACTGCGGTGTTAGTGGCAACCGACGTGGCTTCGCGCGGATTGGATATTGAAGGCTTACCTCAAGTCATTAACTTTGATATTCCCAATGCGCCCGAAGATTATGTGCATCGCATTGGTCGTACGGGCCGTGCTGGCGCCACTGGAGAAGCCATCTCGCTGGTGAGCTCGGATGATTTAGAGGCGCTGGCTGATATCGAAAAACTGATTAAAGTAAAAATCGAACGCGTCTTGGTTCCTGGTTATGAGCCGGATGCGGCCACGCTATCGGCCTTGTTGGGACGCGAAGCGGCGGCTGCGTTACCACGAGCCAGTGCGCCGCTCGCACCGCGTGAGTCCGCTCATCGCGAGACACGATCTTCTGGCCGTACCGATCGCGCGCGCGTCTCGCGCGATGGATCCGTGTCACGCGCTGCTGCTGTCGTGCCGGCAGATCCGATTTTTAGTAAACCCTACGAGCCGAGCAGTGGCTCGAGTGCACCCTCGAGACCGGCAACAACCAGCAGTGTGCGACGCGCACGCCCCGTCGCTGCGTTACTGGGCGGTTTTAAAAAACCTGCGTAGTCATTGCGCGAACGTCGTTGTTCGCTGTACGAATGCTGTAGGTCTTACAAACGCGGTGTCGATGACGATGCGTTGTTGAGTTGCAGCGAGTTGTTATGCATTCGCCACCCGAAACGGTGAGTGCTCATTGAGCTCGTTGACGTAGCCTTCGATGCCCGCACTTTCACGTTCTAAGTAATCTTCGATGGCTCGTGCAAATTGCGGATGAGCGAGCCAGTGCGCGGAATAGGTTTCGACTGGAAGCAGGCCACGAAATAACTTGTGCTCGCCCTGCGCGCCGCCTTCAAAGCGTTGTAACCCATACGTAATGGCGTATTCAATGGCTTGGTAATAGCAGGCTTCAAAATGAAGGAGCGGTACGTATTCGGTGCTCCCCCAATAGCGCCCATACAAAGCGGTTTCATCGCGCACATTAAACGCTGCGCCAATCGGTGTGCCTTCGCGTTCAGCCAAAAAGAGCAACACGTTCTCTGGCATGTGTTGGCTCAGGCGCTCAAAAAAGGCCAAAGACAAATACGGGCTAGAGCGGTGCGCGCGATACGTTTGAAGATAGCAGCGATGAAAAAACGCCCAATGTGCTGGGGTGATGTCGCGACCTGTCAGCGTGCGAAACTGAATGCCGGCTTCTGCAACCTTGCGACGCTCTTGCCGGATATTTTTTCTGCGTTGATGCGTCATGCGCATTAAAAACGCATCGAAATCTTGATCTCCCATGTTCTGCCAGTGAAATTGCACGGTACGTCGCAGCAGCATTCCTTGTGACTGTAATGCGTCGATGTCGTTGGGAGGTGCAAATAACACGTGCATCGAAGAAAACGGTTGCGCGTGTTGTAGCGCTGCGGCGATGAGTTGCTGTCGATCCGCTGCGTCTGCTGCCAAAATGCGTGTGCCATTGACTGGCGTAAAGGGCACGGCGCATAAGAGCTTGGGGTAGTACGTTAGTCCATGCCGTTGATAAGCCTCTGCCCAAGCCCAATCAAACACATACTCGCCATAGGAGTGTGTTTTTTCAAATAGCGGCATCGCGCCACATAACTGACCGTCACGCTCCAGTAACAGAATACGTGGTTGCCAGCCGGTACGCGCTGAGGCGCATTCGGTTGCAATCAAAGCATCCAAATAGGCGTGTCGCATGAACGGGCTCCCCCCGCTGTGGGCGAGCAACGTATCCCATGCATTGGCATCAATGTGTGCAAACGAATCGACGATAGATAGACGGGGCATGGAGTCGTTACAAGGCGAAGAGGATCGCGCATGTACAAAGAAAAGTTCATTATTCAGCATGGATGTACTCGGCAGCAAGCAATGCCTGCGGTATAGTCTGATTCATGTCCAGTATCACTATCGCGCTTGCCCAAATGAACTGTACGGTCGGTGATCTGACCGGTAACAGTGCGCAGATTCTTGCGCAAATGCGACGCGCCCAGTCGTTAGGCGCAGATTTGTTGCTCACCCCTGAGTTGTCGCTGTGCGGCTATCCGCCAGAGGACTTACTTTTGCGCGATCGCTTTTTGCAGGATTGTCGTGACGCACTGGACACCATCGCAGCGCAAGTGCAAGAGATGGTGGTTGTGGTTGGTTTCCCCGAGCTTGGTCGAGACGGTAAACGCTATAACGCTGCCGCGGTCTTGCAAAACGGTCGAGTGATTCAGACCGCAAGAAAGCATGATTTACCAAACTACGATGTGTTCGATGAGAAACGCTATTTTTCTGCTTGGCACGAGCCCTGTGTGCTTGAACTCAAGGGAGTGCGTTTTGGATTGACGATTTGCGAAGACGTGTGGTGGCCTGAAGCACCTGCGATGGCTAAAGCATCGGGCGCTCAGGTGATTCTCTCGATCAACGCATCGCCCTATCACAAACAAAAACAAGCAGCCCGGCACGCGGTTTTTCGTGAGTGGATACGCGCGACCCATCTACCCATGGTGTACGTCAATATGGTGGGTGGACAAGATGAACTGGTATTTGATGGCGCTTCGTGCGTGTTGGATGCCCAAGGCGAAGTCACGCAGCAAGCACCATTTTTTGAAGCGTCCTTAACGTTGGTGGTGTTTGATGGTGCGGTTCCGCGACGTAGTGTGTGTGCCCCCAGTTTGCCGTTGGCGGCAGAGGTCTATCAGGCACTGGTGACAGGTACGCGTGATTACGTACTCAAAAACGGATTTTCTGGCGTGCTCATCGGCTTATCAGGTGGCGTGGATTCTGCGCTGACATTGGCGATCGCTTGTGATGCATTGGGCGCTGACAAAGTGCGTGCGGTGATGATGCCTTCGCAATTTACTGCGCAAATGAGCTTAGACGATTCGGCAGAGATGGTGCGTCGAACGGGTGTGCGGTACGACGTGATCCCGATTCGTCCCGTGTTAGATGCGTTTTTAACGCAAATGCAAGCGCAATTTGCTGGCAAAAAACCAGACCTGACCGAAGAAAACTTGCAGTCGAGAATCCGTGGCACGATGTTGATGGCGCTTTCGAATCAAACGGGTGCCATGGTACTGACCACCGGAAACAAATCTGAAATGGCCGTGGGTTACGCTACCATCTATGGCGATATGGCTGGTGGCTTTGCGGTAATTAAAGACGTTGCTAAAACCATGGTGTGGGACTTGTGCCGTTGGCGTAATTCGCAAAGCCCAGTGATTCCGGAAAACATCATCACGCGTGCGCCGACAGCTGAGCTACGGGAGGATCAAACCGATCAAGACAGTCTGCCTGAATACCCGGTGCTCGATGCAATCGTTGAGGCATACATGGAGTCCAATCGCAGTCCGCAAGACATGATTGCCGCTGGGATGGATCCGGCAGCCGTGAAGCAAGTGGTGGGTCTGATTCGACGCGCTGAATATAAACGTCGTCAAGCGCCGCCCGGTGTGCGCATTACAACGCGCGCGTTTGGGCGCGACTGGCGCCATCCCATCACTTCGCGTTATCGTGATTGATCTGTACGACAGTGACAGGAGATAGAGCCATGAAAAAAATCGAAGCCATTGTTAAACCCTTTAAGTTAGATGAAGTCCGTGAGGCCTTATCTGAGGCCGGTGTGAGTGGCATCACCGTGACCGAGGTGAAAGGTTTTGGACGCCAAAAAGGGCACACCGAGCTGTATCGTGGCGCTGAGTACATGGTCGATTTTTTGCCAAAAGTAAAAATCGAAGCGGTGGTGCCTGATGCGCGCGTTGATGCTGCAATTGAGGCCATCGTTGCGGCCGCACGCACCGGAAAAATTGGTGATGGAAAAATCTTTGTGAGCCACGTCGAGCATGCGGTGCGGATTCGCACAGGCGAAACCGACGAGGGCGCCGTTTAAGTTACGTTGCCCGCAGCAATACAAGAATCGCGCCGCTTCCGCCTTCGTGGTTCGGCGCTTGGCAGTAGGCGAGCACCTCTTCTCGTAACGTCAACCAATGACGCAGTTTACTTTTGAGTACCGGTTCGCGATTAGGTGAGCCCAATCCTTTACCGTGCACGATTCGCAGACAGCGCACATGTCGCCGTCGCGCTTCACGTAAGAACTCAACCACCGCTAAGGCGGCTTGCCATCGATTGAGTCCGTGTAAATCGAGATGCGCTTGCACCACCCAATAGCCACGCTGCAAGCGCTTGAGTACTTGAGGTGATAGACCAGCGCGTAAATAAACTAAGGCTTCGCCAGTGTCGAGTGCATCGGCAAGGCTTAACGGTGTGTTGATACTTTCGAATAGTGCAGCGGCTTCATCGCGTTGTGAGTGAATCGCAACCGGTGCTGGGGGCGGAGCGCGACGCAGTGTGGCCCGACGCACCGCCTTGAGTGGGCGCACGTCAGCAACTGCATTAAGAAATTCTTCATCCGCCATGGCTGCACGGAGCGCGTTTAATGCCCTAAGGCATCGAGATATTTTTCTGCATCTAACGCCGCCATACATCCAGTGGCCGCACTGGTGACTGCTTGACGGTAGATGTGATCTTGTACATCGCCAGCAGCGAATACCCCGGGGATACTGGTCGCGGTGGCGTTTCCATCGCGACCACCCTGGGTCACGATATAGCCGCCTTGCATCTCGAGCTGTCCTTCAAAAATGCCGGTGTTCGGTGTGTGGCCGATCGCCACAAAGACCCCCGCCAGATCGAGCGCTTGCGTACTGCCTGTTTGTGCATGTCGGATGCGTAGCCCGGTCACACCGGTGGCATCACCTAACACTTCATCTAGCACATGGTTCCATGCAATGGTGACTTTGCCTTCTTGTGCACGTTGCATGAGTTTGTCGATCATGATTTTTTCAGCGCGAAATTTTTCCCGACGATGCACAACGGTAACGTGCTTGCATATATTGGCAAGGTATAGGGCTTCTTCCACCGCAGTGTTACCGCCACCGATCACCGCGACGTCTTTATTGCGATAGAAGAACCCATCGCAGGTAGCGCAGGCCGAAACGCCTTTGCCCATAAACGCTTGTTCGCTGGGCTCACCAAGATAGCGCGCCGAGGCGCCGGTGGCGATGATGAGGGCATCGCAGGTGTAGGTGGCCGAATCACCCATTAAGGTCAGTGGTCGAGTTTGCAGTTGAACGGTATGAATTTGATCGATGATTAATTCGGTTTCGAAACGTTCCGCGTGTTGTTGAAAACGCGCCATCAGGTCTGGACCTTGAACGCCACCGGCATCGGCGGGCCAGTTATCGACCTCGGTGGTGGTCATGAGCTGCCCGCCTTGGGCCAGACCGGTAATTAGAACGGGATGTAAATTGGCGCGAGCGGCATAGACCGCTGCGGTGTAGCCGGCCGGGCCGGAGCCCAAGATCAGCAATCGAGAATGGCGTGTTGGGAGTGAAGTTTTCATGATGTGCAAGAGTATAATCTGCCAACTCTTTTTCGTCAGTGATGCGCGCTGCCAACAAGGCCCCTACTGCCGCTTCTAAAGCGGCTCCGCTACCTGCAAAACTAGCTAGCCTCT
>CANIIA010000049.1 GCA_947467435.1 Betaproteobacteria bacterium | reverse complement strand
GACCACGCTGTTCATCATCGATATCGCTTTGGCCGCTTGAAAATAACGTTGCATGAGCAATTCACTTGCGCGTCGTGTCGCGGAGCTCTTTTGGCCCATCTGTGTGGCCAATGCGGTTTGTAAATCAAATAGCAAACGATCTTCACGACGGCCTGCGAGGTAATGCAAACGTGCGCGCAGCTCAATGAGCAGCGTCTCGTGTTGGCGCAGCGCCGTGGCCTCGGTGCGACTGATTAATGCGTGTTTAATCCATGCCCGCCAACTGGGTTCAATGCCTGCGGCTTGCGCGACCCAACGCATCGTGTGTAGGTCACGTAACCCGCCAGGGGCTTCTTTTAAATTGGCTTCAAGTGCGTAGGGCGTTTCTTGATGTTTGGCGTGACGCTGATCTTGCTCTAGGCGCTTGGCGGCGCAAAAGGCGGCCGGGTCTCGGTTGCTTTGAACAATTTTGCGTAACCGCTCGTAGAGGCTACGCAGACCGCACAGGTAGCGCGTTTCCATGAGGGTGGTTTGCACGGTGATATCACGTTCGGCTTCTGACATGCACGTGGCAATATCGCGCACGCTGTGTCCGACATCGAGCCCAACATCCCAAAGCAATCCGATGAAGCGCTCAATCGCGAGTGTGATGGCTTCGGCGGGTTGCGGTGCATGCAGGACCAGCACATCCACATCTGATGCGGGAAATAACTCGCCGCGTCCATAACCACCTACCGCAATCAGTGTGACACCGCGTGGCATTTGCAGGAACGACCAAAGGTCGCACAACACTTGATCGACCAATTGCGCGTGCGTACGCAACAGTCGATGTGTGTCTCCCGACGATAAAAACTGCGCACGAATTGCCGCGCGATCGTTGATGAGTCGTTGACGAATGTCAGCGACGGTCTGGGTGGCTGACGTCATTGCCGCGGTTGCGGCCACACTCAGGCCTGCGCAGGACGTTCGGGGCAACCCGCGGAAGTGGTGAGCACCTCCACGCCACTGTCGGTCACCAGTACCGTGTGTTCCCACTGTGCAGACAAACTGTGGTCTTTGGTCACAATCGTCCAGCCATCGGCCAGTTCGCGTATCGCTGCTCGTCCAGCATTGATCATCGGCTCGATGGTAAAGGTCATCCCAGGCTCAAGCACCATGCCAGTCCCAGGGCGACCGTAATGCAAGATTTGGGGGTCTTCGTGAAACTTGCGCCCGATGCCGTGACCGCAAAATTCGCGCACCACGGCATAGCCTTGTGATTCAGCGTACTGCTGAATCGCAGCGCCGATGTCGCCGAGTTTTGCGCCTGGCTTGACCTGATCGATGCCTAACCACATGCAGCGATAGGTGGTTTCGCACAGCCGTTTAGCTTGAATTGAGGGCTCTCCAACGTAAAACATACGACTGGAATCGCCATGAAAGCCATCTTTGATGACGGTGACATCGATATTGATGACGTCCCCCGCACGCAACACCCGATCGCCGGGAATCCCGTGACACACCTGATGATTGACCGAGGTGCAAATCGATTTGGGGTAGGGCTTGTATCCCGGTGGGGCGTAGTTCAAGGGGGCGGGTATCGTTCCTTGCACCTCAACCATGTAGCGGTGGCAGATCGCATCGAGCTCGCCGGTGGTGATGCCAGCGGCGACTTGAGGGGCAATATGATCGAGCACCTCCGAGGCGAGTCGGCCCGCAAGGCGCATGCACACAATATCTTCGGCTGATTTGATTGAGACGCCCATAGGCTAAATTCCCCCTGACGGGCAGACGATAGAACGGCCGAGGATACGGCAAAACGTCCTAGAGCAGCAAACCCCCAAGGCCGGATGCCGAGATAAGAGGCTTCGCCGCTTGGCTTGGATTGGCTCGAAACTACTGAAAATCCGGCGCGTTATGCTAAAATCGAGGGCTACTTAGGTGGTTTGCGTGCTTCGTCTTTGTGGTTTCGTACTTTGACCTTGTATTTTCGTACTTTATCTTTGTGTCAACGTGCTTTGTCTTGTTTGTTATTAAAGCGCAATGCCACGTCACGCTTGCCGCATCAGTAGAAGAGTGGATCGATTCCTCATTCTTATGAGGATCCATCAGATTTTTTGTTTCTTTAGCATTTAGTAAATTCCTGCCCATCGAGTTAGGGTGCCCCAGATTGGCTGGGGTTCATCTCGTTTGGGCGGCAGACTCAACCCTAACAGGAGAAGTACATGTCAGTCACGATGCGTCAGATGCTTGAGGCGGGCGTTCATTTCGGTCACCAGACCCGTTATTGGAACCCCAAGATGGCCCCGTATATTTTTGGTCATCGCAATAAAATTCATATCATCAATCTTGAGAAAACGCTCGAGATGTACAACAGCGCCATGAAATTCGTGCGTACGCTGTCCGCCGGTCGCGGCAACGTTCTGTTTGTTGGTACCAAACGGCAAGCGCGCGAAATTGTGCGTGAAGAAGCCATGCGCTGCGGCGCCGCGTTTGTTGACCATCGCTGGTTAGGTGGCATGCTCACCAACTTTAAAACGGTGAAAGCATCGATCAAGCGCTTAAAGGACATGGAACAAATGGCCGCCGACGGTAGTTTTGAGCGCATGGCCAAGCGCGAAGCATTGGGATTGCAGCGCGACCTCGAGAAGTTGCAGCGTAGTTTGGGCGGCATCAAAGACCTCGGCGGTTTGCCAGATGCGATTTTTATCGTTGATGTGGGTTACCACAAAGGTGCGGTGACCGAAGCGGCGAAGTTAGGAATTCCAGTGGTCGCTGTGGTGGACACCAACCATACGCCTGAGGGCATCGATTACATCATTCCGGGTAACGACGACTCCAGCCGTGCCATCCGCTTGTATGCACGCGGTGTGGCGGATGCCATTCTCGAAGGACGCTCGCAGTCCATGGAAGAAGTGGTCGCTGCAACGCGCGGCGAAGAAGAGTTTGTCGAGCTCGACGAGGCTGAGTAACAACATCGTGTGCGCGCGTCCGGTTTGGACGCGCTATTGAGATTAATCATTGGAGTGAAGTGATGGCTGAAATTACCGCTGGTATGGTCAAAGAGCTGCGTGAAATGACCAGCCTAGGCATGATGGAATGCAAAAAAGCACTCGAAGAAGCTGGCGGTGATTTACGCAAGGCGGAAGAGTTGCTGCGAATCAAAAGCGGTGCAAAGGCAAGTAAAGCCGCTGCACGTGTTGCCGCTGAAGGCGTGATTGGTTGTTACGTTTCTGCGGATGGCAAGCAAGGTGCCTTAATCGAAGTGAACTGCGAAACTGATTTCGTTGCAAAGAACGAAGAGTTCTTGGCGTTCGCAAAAGGACTTGCAGAGACCGTAGTGAAAACAAATCCTGCCGATGTGGCTGCATTGACTGCGGGTTCAATTGATGGCGTGGGTATTGAGTCCCGTCGTCAGGCCTTGGTACAAAAAATCGGTGAAAACATTTCGATTCGTCGTTTTCGCCGAATGCAAGCTGCCGGCAAGCTTACGCAGTATTTACACGGCGTGAAGATTGGCGTGTTGGTCGATGTTGAAGGCGACGCTGAAGTGGCGAAAGATTTAGCAATGCATATTGCGTTTGCAAAACCACAATGCATGAGCAAAGACCAAGTCGACCCAGCTGTGGTCGAGCGTGAGCGAGAAATTCTCTCGGCGCGTGCTAAAGAATCTGGTAAGCCCGCTGAGATCGTTGCGAAAATGGTCGAAGGTGGTATTCAGAAATTTTTAGCTGATATCACGCTACTTGGTCAGCCCTTCGTCAAAGATGACAAGCTCAGCATCGAAAAAATGCTCGCTGCGAAAAAAACTAAACTCACCGATTATCAGTTTTATGTGGTCGGCGAAGGTATCGAGAAAAAAACCACCGACTTTGCCGCCGAAGTCATGGCGCAGGCCGGTTTGAACCGCTGACCATCGGAGAGCGCAAATGACCCCCACCTATCGGCGCATCCTGCTCAAACTTTCGGGCGAAGCGTTGATGGGGGAGGATCCCTTCGGGATCAATCGCAATACCATCGAAGCGATCGTTGCTGAAATTGCGATGATTACCAAACTAGGCGTTGAGATTGGTGTTGTGATTGGCGGCGGCAATATCTTTCGCGGGGTTGCTCCTGGCGCAGCTGGAATGGATCGCGCAACGGCGGATTACATGGGCATGTTGGCGACTGTTATGAATGCCTTGGCCCTACAAGATGCGATGCGCCATGCCGGTATTTCGAGCCGAGTGCAATCTGCATTAAATATTGAACAAGTGGTCGAGCCATATATTCGTGGCAAAGCGATTCGTTATCTCGAAGAAGGCAAGATTGTGATTTTTGCCGCGGGTACAGGTAATCCATTTTTTACGACCGATACCGCCGCCGCCTTGCGCGGAAGTGAGATTGGGGCGGAGATTGTTTTAAAGGCCACCAAGGTCGACGGCGTGTACACCGCCGATCCGAAACTCGATCCAAGTGCGACTCGGTATGAGCGGATTTCGTTTGATGCGGCGATTCAGCAGCATCTAAAAGTGATGGATGCGACGGCGTTAACGCTCTGTCGCGACCAAAAATTACCCATCAATGTATTTAGTATTTTTAAAACTGGTGCGCTAAAGCGCGTGGTGATGGGTGAGGCAGAAGGCACATTGGTGCATGTGTAGGCGTAGCACACCAAGGAGAATGTGATGATTGCTGAACTAAAAAAATCTACCGAACAAAAAATGGGGCGCTCGCTTGAGAGCCTTAAAAATAATCTCGGAAAAATTCGTACCGGGCGTGCACATACCGGCATGCTCGACCAAGTGAGCGTCGATTACTACGGGACTCAAACTCCGCTGTCTGGCGTGGCAAGCATCACGCTGTTGGATGCCCGCACAATTGGTGTGACTCCGTGGGAAAAAAAACTCATCGCAGCCATTGAAAAAGCGATTCGCGATTCTGGTTTAGGTCTAAACCCAGCCACCATGGGCGAAACCATTCGTGTGCCTATGCCCCCTTTGACGGAAGAGCGACGTAAAGAGCTGATTAAGGTTGTGAAGTCTGAGGGTGAAGACGCGCGTGTCGCGATTCGTAACCTGCGACGTGATGCCAACAATACGCTCAAAGAGGCGCTCAAGAAAAAAACCATCACTGAAGACGATGAGCGTCGCACGCAAGAAGAGGTTCAAAAGCTGACCGACCGGCAC
Source organism: Betaproteobacteria bacterium (assembly GCA_947467435.1). GTDB lineage: Bacteria > Pseudomonadota > Gammaproteobacteria > Burkholderiales > SG8-39 > SZAS-79. Next base: position 11,702 of record CANIIA010000049.1, on the reverse strand, counting down.
ATCGCTGATGTCGATAAAGCCTTGCAGCAAAAAGAAGTTGAACTGATGGCGGTTTAAGCCGGAACGCCATCTGATGTATCCCAGCACAACGCAAGATATTCCTGAAACCCAATCGGTTCCGCAACACATTGCCATCATCATGGACGGCAATGGACGATGGGCACAAAAGCGCCACTTGCCGCGATTTGCTGGTCATCGAAAGGGAGTCGAGGCCTTGCGCGGTATTACTGCTGCGTGTGTCAAACAAGGCGTGCGTTATCTCACGTTGTTTGCATTTAGTTCTGAGAATTGGCGTCGTCCCGCTGACGAAGTAGGTTTGCTGATGGATTTGTTTACCAGCGCGCTGACCCAAGAAGTCGACAAATTGCATGCCAACGATATTCGCGTCAAAGTGGTCGGAGATACGGCGCGCTTTGGCACAAAGCTAGAAGCGCTCATCGATCAAGCGCAAGCCAAGACCCAACATAACCAAGGTCTGACGCTCACCATCGCGGCTAATTATGGCGGTCGCTGGGACATGTTGCGTGCTGTCAATGCAGCGATTCAACATCAAACATCAAAATCAAAAAATGAATTAACGGAAGCGGATCTGCAACCTTATTTAGCGATGCACTTCGCACCCGAACCTGACTTGTTTATCCGTACCGGCGGGGAGCAGCGGATCAGTAATTTTTTGCTCTGGCAATTGGCCTACACAGAACTGTATTTCACCGAAACGTTATGGCCAGACTTTGATGCCGCAGCGTTAGAGCAGGCGATTGGTTGGTATAGCGCGCGTGAACGGCGCTTTGGGCGCACAAGCGAGCAACTCAACACTGCAAAACCTCATGCTTAAGCAGCGCGTATTCACTGCGGTGATCTTACTGGCCTCAGCCTTTGGGATGTTGCTTTGGCTGCCCACACCCTGGTTATCGATCCCGGTCGGTTTAGTGGTGTTGCTCGCGGCGCGTGAGTGGGGCCAAATGATGGGATGCCAAGGCGCAAGACTTTGGCGTTTTGTATTACTCATTGTTGCGCTGAGTACGCTTGTGTGGGCAGATCATGTGCGTTGGTTAGACGCCACGCCGAACGCGTATCGTTTACAAGGCGTGTTTGTTGTGTCTGCATTGTTTTGGCTGACGCTCACGCCGATACATTTGTTGTTGTTACGCTTTCCATTGCGTCACGTGATCGGTTTTTTCTACGGGGCGCTGTTGATTATTCCAGGAGCGCTCGCGTTGTTATGGATGCACGCGCTTTCAGTACCGATGTTGTTGTCCGTTTTAGGGATCGCATGGGTGTCAGATACGGCTGCTTATTTTGCTGGGCGCACTTGGGGTCGCCACAAACTGGCACCGAACATTAGTCCCGGAAAATCCTGGGAAGGCGTCATAGCGGGCGCGTTGGCGGTCTGCGCGTATGCTGCATTTTTAGTGCAAGAAGTTACGGTGATCTCGCAACTATGTACACAAGTTGGTTGGATGCCGTATTTGCTTGGTGCGTTATTGTTGGCATTGATCGGCGTGGTGGGCGATTTGCTTGAGTCTCTGGTGAAGCGCATTGCGGGTGTCAAAGATAGCGGTGCCTTGTTACCTGGCCATGGTGGTGTGCTTGATCGCATCGATAGTTTGACGGCTATCTTACCTATCGCAGCCTTGCTGTTGAGCTGGGTGAAGCCCACTTGAGCTGCGCACGAATGAATGTGGACCGCATTTAGATCATGATGAAAACACTTTGTATTCTTGGCGCGACTGGTTCAATTGGCGGTAGCACGCTCGATGTCGTTGAGCGACATCCTGATCGGTATCGTGTTGGCGCACTCACCGCACACAAATCGTTTGATGCTCTGCTCGAACTTAGCTTGAAGTACACGCCAGATGTCGCCGTGCTTTCTGGATTAACGCCGTCTGATGATCTGGTCAAACGCTGGAAGCAATCCGGTTTAAAAACAGAATTGATCTTTGGACCACAGGGTTTGATTAGCGCGGTTGATACCTCAACTGTGGTCATGGCGGCGATTGTTGGAGCAGCCGGTTTGCCACCGACCTTGCATGCGGTGTCAAAAGGAAAAACGGTATTGCTGGCCAATAAAGAAGCGTTGGTGATGACTGGTGCGTTGTTTATGCGTCTCGTCCAACGCTCAGGTGCTATCGTTCTTCCTGTGGATAGTGAACACAACGCAGTGTTTCAATGTTTTGGTCAAACTTCGCATCAAACCGCTGCGCCAAAAGTCGTACAGCGCATCACCCTGACCGCATCGGGCGGACCGTTTTTACGTCGCTCGATTGCATCATTGTCCTCGGTCACACCGGATGAAGCGTGCGCTCATCCCAATTGGGTGATGGGCCGAAAAATTTCTGTCGATTCAGCGACGATGATGAATAAGGGCTTGGAACTGATTGAAGCCAAATGGTTGTTTGATCTTGCGCCCACGCATTTAAAGGTACTGATTCATCCACAAAGCATCGTGCATGCAATGGTTGAATTTTGCGATGGTTCAGTGTTGGCGCAGTTATCTAATCCTGATATGCGCGTGCCCATTGCGCATGCTTTAGCTTTTCCTGAGCGTATTGCAACCGGGGTGAAATCGTTGGATTTGGCGAGTGTGGGTTCGCTGCAATTTGAAGTGCCGGATCGGGCGCGGTTTCCTTGCCTTGATTTGGCCTATCGCGTGTTGGGCGATAGCGGTACGTTGGCTGCCATACTGAACGCAGCTAACGAAGTCGCTGTTGAAGCATTTCTTGCTCAGCAGATTGCGTACCTGCAAATTGCCGAAGTAATTCAAGCAACCCTGGATGCGGTTCCGGCCGGATCAGCAGCGTCCCTTGAGATGGTCTTAGCAGCGGATGCGCAGGCCAGAGCAAAAGCGGCAGCGCACGTGGCTGCTTTGGGCGCCTGAGATTGTCGATGCTACATACCGTTGCATCCTTTTTGGTCGCGCTTGGTGTATTGATTGTTATTCATGAGCTCGGACATTTTTGGGCGGCCCGTGCTTGCGGCGTGAAAGTGTTGCGCTTTTCAATCGGATTGGGTCCGCCATTGTTCCGCTTTCAATCTAAAGCGAATGGGACGGAATGGGTGATTGGTTCGCTCCCATTGGGCGGCTACGTCAAAATGCTCGATGAACGTGAGGGCAATGTTGCCGCCAACGAACTCCATCAGGCTTTCAATCGAAAAACGGTTGGGCAGCGTTTTTCGATCGTGGCAGCTGGTCCGATCGCCAACTTTGTACTGGCCGTGCTTTTGTATGCGGTGTTGTTTATGTACGGCATACCGGAGCAGCGTCCGGTATTAGCTGCGCCTGCTATGGGGACGCCGGCTGCGGCCGCTGGCATTCAATCGGGTGAGGTGGTGGTCGCGGTGGGGGATCAACGGGTCAGCACTTGGCAGGATTTTCGGTGGGCACTGGTGCGTGCGGGATACAGCGCGCAAACCTTAGAGATTCTGATCGACAATACCCCCGACGGACCAGGGAGCAAACGGCTCGCGGTTCCCCATGCGCCAGCGGATGCCGTTGATGGGGTGAGTCCAGAGTCACTGGGTTTGCGGCTATTTCGCCCTCCCAGCCCGGCGGTGGTTGGAACGGTATTGCCCGACTCTGTAGCGGCGCGTGCATCGCTTCAAGTTGGCGATGAAATTGTGCGTGTCGATGACCAAGCGATTGCGGATTGGGAGTCGTTTGTGCGCATCGTTCGGGCTTCAGCAGCTCGCGAAATTGAGTTAGTGATCAGGCAAGGGGACGTTCAGCGCGCCGTACCTTTAACGCCAGATTCGGTCTTGAGTCAGGGTCAAACCATTGGTCGTATTGGGATTGGGCCGAAGATCGTCCCCGATCAAGAGGATTTGCTGCAGGTGCGCCGCCAGTACGGCGTGGGCCCTGCAATCGCACTTGGCGTGCAACGCACCTGGGAAATGAGTCTATTCAGTGTTCGCATGATGGGAAAAATGCTGATTGGCGAAGTGTCTTGGCGACATCTTTCGGGGCCAGTGACAATTGCTGATTACGCCGGGCAGTCGGCCAGCATGGGATGGACCGCTTATTTGGGCTTTTTAGCGCTGGTGAGTGTGAGTTTGGGCGTGTTGAATGCTTTGCCAATCCCGATGCTCGATGGGGGGTACTTGATGTATTATGTGCTTGAAATCGCTCGCGGAAAGCCTGTATCTGAGCGATGGATGGAATATGGTCAGCGTGCGGGATTGTTTCTGATCCTTTGTTTGACCAGTTTTGCTTTGTTCAACGACTTCAACCGACTGCTCGCCAACTGATGCGCTTGATTTTTCGTGCCCTAATTGTTGTCGCCAGTTTTCTTGTTCTCGCGTCCGCTTGGGCGTTTGACCCATTCGTAGTTCGTGATATCCGTATCGAAGGTGTACAACGAACTGAGCCTGGTACGGTGTTTAGCTATTTACCGGTCAAGGTCGGTGAAGAATTCACCGAAGAAAAAGCCCAACAAGCGATCCGTGCTTTGTTTGCGACGGGGTTTTTCCGCGATGTACGCCTTGAGGTGGATAACGGTGTGCTGATCGTGGCGCTGGATGAACGTCCGGCGATCGCGCAAATCGATTTTTCTGGGATGAAAGAATTCGAGCCAGCAGGCATCCGTAAAAGTCTGCGCGAAGTTGGGTTGGCAGAATCGCGTATCTTTGATCGTGCGTTGTTAGAACAAGCTGAGCAAGAAATGAAGCGGCAGTATTTGTCGCGCGGTCGTTATGCAGTGCAGATTCAAACAACGGTCACTCCGCTTGAGCGTAATCGCGTCGGGATCAGCTTTGCAGTCACCGAAGGCGATGTGGCCAAGATCCGCGGTGTAAATATTGTTGGCGCCACTGCGTTCCGTGAAAAAGAACTGCTGGATGAAATTGTGTTGCGTACGCCCGGTTGGCTGACTTGGTATACCAAGCATGACCAGTACTCTCGCCAACGTTTAGCGGGCGACCTCGAGACCTTGCGCGCCTATTACCAAAACCGCGGGTACCTCGACTTTAATATCGACTCCACGCAAGTGTCGATCACGCCGGACAAAAAAGACATTTACATCACCATTAACATCAACGAAGGCGAGCGTTACACCATCGGGCAGGTCGATGTTGCAGGACAGATGTTGATTCCAGAAGGTGACTTGAAGCCATTAATCACCTTTAAAACAGGTGAAGTGTTTTCCAGACAAAAACTCGTTGAAACGACGAAAGCGATCGCCGATCGTTTGGGTAATGAAGGGTATGCGTTTGCGAATGCGAATGCCATTCCCCAAATTGATCGTGAAAAACGGATCGTTAGTTTTACCATCATGATCGACCCCGGCCGGCGAGTGTACGTGCGTCGGATTAACGTCAACGGCAATACCAAAACCCGTGATGAAGTCGTGCGCCGTGAAATGCGTCAGTTAGAAGGGGCCTTTTATGACGCCTCCAAAATTCAACTCTCCAAAAAGCGCGTTGACCGCACCGGATACTTTAAAGACGTCAATGTCGAAACAACGGCCGTCGATGGTGTGGCTGATCAAGTGGATGTGAGCATCAAGGTGGAAGAAAAACCCACGGGTAGCATCATGGCGGGTGTTGGTTTTTCTTCTGTTGATAAAGTCGTGCTGCAAGGCTCGATCTCCCAAAGCAATATTTTTGGTAGCGGCAAGTTTGTCTCGCTAGCGGCCAATACGGGAAAAGTGAACACCACCTATGCACTTTCATACACCGACCCGTACTACACCGTCGATGGGATGAGTCGAGGATTCGACTTGTACAAACGAAAGTTTGATGCGTCCTCGTTGTCTACTGGTGCCTATAAAACGGATTCGTTAGGTGGCGGCATGCGTTGGGGCTACCCCATAGATGAAAAGTCCGGGCTCGGCTTTGGTTTCGGGGTCGAGAAAGCCACCTTGGATACGTTCGATAGTAGCCCGACGCGTTATAAAACCTTCGTGTCAAATTACGGAAACGACTACTCCTACGGAACGTTGAACGCGAGTTTAGGCAGGGACACGCGTGATAGCGCTATCTTGACGACCGATGGCGTGGTCCAGCGCGTGTACTCCGAAGTTGCCGCCGGCGATCTGCAGTTTTACCGTGTGGGCTACATCCATCAGTATTTCAAGCCGTTATCGCGCACCTTCACACTCGGCTTGTCGGGGAACGTAGGTATCGCTCACGGTATTAATGGCAAACCCTTACCCTTCTTCAAAAGCTATTACGCTGGTGGACCTGGGTCTGTGCGCGGCTACATGTCTTCTTCTTTGGGTCCACAAGACGGCTCAGGTAACGTGATGGGTGGCTCGAAGAGTTTCACTGGATCAGCTGAAGTGAAGTTCCCTGTTCCCGGGGCGTCGCAAGACAAGTCGCTGCAGCTTTCCACCTTTATCGATGCCGGCCAGGTTTATGCGGAAGGTCAAACCATGGCACCTTCCGACTTGCGTTACGCTGCGGGAATGGCATTTTCATGGAGTTCGCCGTTTGGTCCGTTGAAACTTTCCTACGCAAACCCGTTGAACAAAAAAGATGGTGATCGTGTTCAGCGGTTACAATTCACTTTTGGCACCTCTTTCTAACGCCCTATGAACATGATCCGCACGCGTTTTCTTCTTGCCCTGGCCTTGTCTAGTGCTATGGTTTTCTTCTCGATCTGTGCGGAGGCCCAGGCTGAGGGGCGCATTGGTTTTGTGAACACAGAACGTGTGCTTCGGGATGCGGTGCCTGCCCAGCGCGCACAAAAGAAAATTGAGACCGAGTTTCAGAAGCGCGATCAAGAGTTGGTCCGTCTTGGTGAGCAACTCAAAAAGATGCAGGACGACCTTGAGAAAAATGGCGTCACCATGTCCGAAGCGCAGCGTAAAACCAAAGAGCGCGACTTTAACGAGCTAAATACGCAATTTCAGCGTAAGCAACGTGAATTCCGTGAAGACCTCAACCAGCGTCGCAACGAAGAATTGGCGCAGGTTGTTGAGCAAGCCAACCGTGTCATCCGGCAAGTTGCTGAGGCTGAAAAATACGACATCATCTTTCAAGACGCTGTCTATGCCAGCCCCCGTATTGATATCACCGATAAGGTGATCAAGGCACTCGAGGGCAAGCCGCCCGCCCGCTAATCGCTGGGCGAGCGTTGTTAATCCAGCCATGCCTATGACCCTCGGCGCTTTGGCTGATGCGCTCGGGGGGCGCTTAGTCGGTGACGCTTCCACGCTGATTGATCAAGTTGCGACACTCTCAGGCGCAACTTCAGGACGCATTTCGTTTCTTGCTCACGCTAAATACGCCGCACAACTGAAGCAGACCGCAGCATCAGCCGTGTTGTTACGTGCTGCCGATTCAGCGCATTGTAACGTTGCGCATATCATTGTTGATGATCCTTATGTGGCATTTGCGCGTGTGTCGCAACTATTGAATCCCCAGCAGCCTACCCAAAAGGGCGTACATCCAAGCGCGGTCATTGCCGCTGATGCGATCATCCATCCAAGTTGCCGAATTGATCCGCACGTCGTGGTTTCTTCCGGTGCGGTGCTGCATGAAGGCGTCTGGATCGGTAGCGGTAGCCATGTCGGCGAAAACGTTACGCTTGGAGCACATACACGTTTGTATCCAAACGTGGTGATTTATGCAGGCTGTCAGTTAGGCGAGCGCGTCGTACTACACGCTAACGTCGTCATCGGCGCGGATGGTTTTGGTATTGCCAACGAGGCTGGTGTTTGGATCAAGATCCCGCAAATTGGTGGTGTGCGCATTGGTGATGACGTAGAGGTGGGGGCGAGCACGACCATCGATCGTGGAGCCATAGAAGACACCGTTATTGAAGAAGGCGTGAAGCTCGATAATCAAATTCAAATTGGACATAATTGTTTTGTTGGCGCGCACACTGCGATGGCCGGTTGTGTCGCTGTCGCAGGTAGCGCGCGGATCGGTCGACATTGTTCAATCGGTGCAGCCGCACTGATTCTTGGTCATTTAGAGATCGCTGATCACACGCGGATCTCAGCGGCAACGGTTGTCTCTCGTTCCATACATACCGCTGGAACGTATACCGGGCTGTTCCCGATGGATGAACACGCGGCATGGACAAAAAATGCAGCCCATCTACGTCGCTTAGCGCAGTACGCTGAACGTGTGCAAGCTCTTGAGGCACGTCTGGCGAAATTGGAGAAAACGCATGGATAACATGGATATTTCGTGGGTGCTGCGCTATTTGCCGCATCGTTTTCCGTTTTTGCTGATCGATCGAGTGCGCGAACTTGAACCAGGTAAACGTATCATTGCGCTCAAAAATGTGACCATCAACGAACCATTTTTTCCTGGGCATTTTCCAAATAAACCGATTTTTCCTGGCGTGCTGATCCTCGAGGCAATGGCCCAAGCCGCGGGCATTTTGATTTTTAAAACCACCGATTCATTGCCAGACGAAAAGTCTGTGTACTACTACGCTGGAATCGACCATGCGCGATTTAAGCGGCCGGTGATTCCTGGTGATCAATTAGAAATTGAGGTGGCGATTGAGCGGAATTTGCGCGGCATCTGGAAGCTCGCTTGTATTGCGCGCGTAGAGGGTGCGGTGGCTTGCGAAGCGAACATTATGTGCACGGTCAGACCAGGCGCAGATTCTTAATCGAATAGATCAGCCTATGCCCATTCACGCCACCGCGATAGTCGATCCAGCTGCACAACTCGCTCCAGATGTGTCGATCGGCCCATATTGTATTGTTGGCCCGCATGTGCGTATCGATGCGGGTACTGAGTTGGCCGCGCATGTGATTCTGGAGGGTCGCGTGCACCTAGGCCGGCGCAATCGCGTTGCATCGTTTGCGTGCATTGGTGGCGCACCACAAGATAAAAAATATGCCGGTGAAGAGACCTCGGTTGAGATTGGCGATGACAACACCATCCGAGAGTACGTCACGATCAATCGTGGTACGGTGCAAGACGCAGCGGTCACACGAATCGGTCATCGTAATTGGATCATGGCGTATGTTCATTTTGCGCATGATTGCCAAATTGGAAATGACACGATTTTTGCCAATGCCTGCCAAGTTGCCGGGCATGTGCATGTGGGCGATTGGGCAATCTTAGGCGCAACGACACTGGTCCATCAATTTGTACGGATTGGCGCGCATAGCTTCACGGCAATGGGAACTTTTTTGCAACAAGATTTACCTTGTTACGTCACTGCCGCTGGCAATCCAGCCCAGCCTTATGGCATTAATAGCGAAGGCTTACGTCGACGCGGATTTTCAACGGATGCCATTGCGGCAATCAAGCGCGCTTACAAAGCGATCTATCGTTCGGGTCAACGTCTTGAAGAAGCCCGCCAACAGTGCCTTGAGATTCAACAGCAACATCCGGAAGTTGCTGCGCTAAGTGAGTTCTTATCGCGCGCAACGCGCGGCATCATTCGCTAAGGTATTGCCGATGCGCATTGCCATGGTGGCGGGTGAAGCGTCTGGAGATTTACTCGGCGGCCATTTGGTCAATGCGCTCACATCACTAGACAATCAAGCATCGTTTGTTGGCATAGGGGGAGCGCGTATGCGTGCCGCCGGATTCGAGAGCTGGTATCCAATGGAAAAGCTCTCCGTCCGCGGTTATGTCGAGGTGCTACGGCATTACCGAGAAATCATGGGCATACGGCGTGCGCTGTGCGATCGATTACTCGATGAGCGCCCGGATGTGTTTGTTGGGATCGATGCGCCAGATTTCAACCTCGGTTTAGAGGCACGTCTCAAATCTGCAGGGATCCCGACGGTGCATTACGTCAGCCCGTCGGTATGGGCGTGGCGTCGAGGTCGCATTCGCAAAATCGCAAAGTCTGCATCGCACCTCTTAGTGCTGTTTCCGTTTGAAGCCGACTTGTATCGCGACGCAGGATTACCAGTCACTTATGTTGGTCATCCGGTTGCAGATGTTGTGCCTTTGCAAGTGGGTAAGGCGGCGGCCAAAGAACAACTCCGATTGTCGCCAAATAAGGTGATCATTGCTTTGCTTCCCGGTAGCCGTGAGTCAGAGCTTCGTTATATGGCAGATACGTTTGTGTTAACGGCGCAACGTATTGCCGAAAAAATTCCTAACGTACAATTTCTTTGTCCGCTTGGTACGCGGCAAACGCGCGATTTATTTGAAGCCGCAATTCATCGACATCAGGCACAAGAGTTACCCATCACAATGATGTTCGGGCACTCACACGCAGCCTTAGCTGCGGCAGATCTCGCGCTCGTCGCCAGTGGTACCGCCACGCTCGAAACAGCGCTGTTTAAAACACCGATGGTCATTACCTACAAAATGGCTGGATTAACTTGGCAGATGATGCGTCGCATGTTGTATTTACCTTATGTTGGATTGCCGAATATTCTTGCCGGTGAATTTATTGTCGATGAGTTCATGCAAGATGCAGCCACGCCTGAGGCGTTAAGCCAAGCCATGCTCCAGTTATTTGGTGACACCACGCGCCAAAAACAACAAATCGCGCGGTTTACTGCAATGCACGAGACATTACGACAAGACAACGCGGCTCGCGCAGCCGATGCAGTCATGCAACTGGCTCGTTCACATCAGCGCGTTGGGGTGCGTTGAGTGCTGCGTGTTTGCGGGGTGGATGAAGCAGGGCGGGGGCCGATTGCTGGACCAGTGTTTGCAGCGGCAGTCATTCTTGATCCATTACGCCCGATCGATGGATTACGTGATTCAAAATTGCTTTCCGCTTCGCGTCGAGAAATGCTCGCAGAACAAATACGCGTACATTCACTCGCTTGGTCCGTCGCGTTTGCCTCCACTGAAGAAATAGATGCGCTCAATATTTTGCAGGCCACGATGCTCGCCATGCAGCGCGCTGTAGCGACCTTATCGTGTGCACCAGATGAAGTGTGGGTGGATGGAAATCGAGCGCCGAAGTTAACGCACACCGTTCGTACGATCGTGCAAGGCGATCGCTTGCATGCTGAAATTTCTGCAGCATCTATTCTTGCTAAGACGGCGCGTGATGCTGAAATGCAACGCTTGCACAACCTGTATCCGCAATACAATTTAGCGCAACACAAAGGTTACCCAACCCGTGCCCATTTGCTCGCTCTTGAGCAATGGGGCGTGTGTCCGATTTATCGACGCAGCTTTGCACCTGTTCGGCGTGTGCTCGCGATGGAGCGTACTGTATGAACGTGCTTCGTTCTCGAGACAATGCGCGGTACAAGCATTGGCGTACGATTGCGCAAGAAGCCAAAATACGTCGAGACCAATCTGTGGCCTTGCTAATTGGCGAACATTTAATCGAGGCTGCACTCCAGGCAAAGATGCCAGTGCGAGAGATCATCTTTGCCGAGTCATTCTGTCAAAATGAACATCTCTTACGCCTGGCGAATTTAGCAAATACTCCGAGCGTCGCAATCACCGATGCGATGTTTAGTACCTTATGTGACACACCGTCGATTGCGGGAATCGCTGCCGTGATAGCGTTGCCTGCAGCGCAATCGAATCTCGAGAATGCCTCTGCCGCACACCAACGTCTCGTCGTTCTGGATGCAATTCAAGACGCAGGGAATCTGGGTACGTTATTGCGAAGTGCTGCGGCGTTTGGTTACAGCCAAGCGATTCTCGGTCCGGGCTGTGCAGATCCTTGGTCGCCAAAATCATTACGTGCTGGCATGGGAGCGCAATTTGTTTTGGCGATTCGTACAACGACTGAATTGGTGTCGTGTATTCAACAGTTGAGGATTCCAAGTCTCGCGGCTGTTGCGCATGGTGGAGATCGCCTCAAT
>CANIIA010000048.1 GCA_947467435.1 Betaproteobacteria bacterium | reverse complement strand
TTGCTTCAGCGCTTTGGCTGGTTTGGCTGGTTTGGCTGGTTTGGGTGCTTTCTTAGCGAGCGGTTTTTTGGCAATGACCTTTTTTGCCGGAATCTTTTTCGCAATCGGCTTCTTAGCGATGGGCTTTTTGGCCGCGGCCTTTTTCGGCGCGACTTTTTTTGCAACGATCTTTTTCGGGGCGGTTTTTTTCGCCACCGGCTTTTTGACTGCCGCCTTTTTGTTTTTGGTGAGCGGTTTTTTTACTTTGCTCGCCGCCTTCGCCACTGGTTTTTTTGCAGCCGATTTACCCGCGCCAGCTTTTTTCAAGGCCTTGACGGCATTGGGTTTTTTCTTGGCTGGGGCGGAGGATTTCACCTTGGGCTTACGCTTGTCTTTGGCCATACTCGCCTCGCAAAGAATCCGGCGTCCCGTTGCGGGCCGCCAATTGAAAATGGGGAACCGCCGATTATAGCAGAAATCAGCAATAAATCAGTCAGCTAGCTTCAGATGCGCTGACCCTTGAGCTGGGCGAGCTCGCGCGTGCAACGGGCCAGTTCAACGCCCAGCTCGGGTCGCCCAACCACTTCGCGTTTTAAGTGTTCGATTTCAGCGTGAATTGCGCGGATACGTAAGCTGAGCAAGCTTTGCTCAAACTGCTGCGCGGCGTCCGTCGCCAATAAGCCCAACTCATCGGACGCCATTTGCGCGCGCACTAACACTGCTTCGTGGGCCGTACCCTGAAACACGTCATACAACACCGACCAAGATTCAATTCCCATGTCGGCAACCCGCTGACGTAGCGCCAACAATGCCTCGGTTTCTGGCAATGTGGCGTCCATCAGCTCATCTTCTAAGCGTTCGACTAACGCCGGTTGTGCCAGCACACAGCGCAACAAACTCATTTCAGGACTGGTCACACCAGGTGCAGCCACGCGTGGCGGTGCGGCACGCACATAACGCGATGCCGTTGTCGCCACCGGGCGAATCTCAAGAAGTTCTTCGGCTTCTTCTTGCGAGACTCGCGCTAATTCGGCCACGGCTTTAAGTAATTGCAGACGCAATGCCGGCGCAGCCACGTTTTTTAAATGGGGTTTGGCGAGCACCAATAAGCGCGATCGGCCCTCTGCAGTGTCTGGGTTAGATTGCGCGCGCAACTCACCAACTAAAAATGTCGACAAAGGTTGCGCCGCGCGCACTTCGCGCTCAAACGCCTCGGTGCCAAATTCACGCACATAACTGTCGGGGTCATGACCTTGCGGCAAAAACAAAAAACGCATGGGCTTGTGATCAACACTGAACGGCAGACTGGTTTCGAGTGCACGCCACGCCGCCTTGCGTCCCGCATTGTCACCATCAAAAGCAAACACAATCTCATCTGAAAGACGCAATAATTTTTGAATGTGGATCGCTGTCGTTGCCGTCCCCAGCGTCGCAACCGCGTAGCTCACGCCATGCTGCGCCAAGGCCACCACATCCATGTAGCCTTCAACCACCAACACGCGATTGGCTTGACGAATCGCACTATTTGCTTGCGACAAGCCATACAGTTCGCGACCTTTTTCAAACAACACCGTTTCGGGTGAATTGAGATACTTGGGTTCGCCCGAGCCAATCACGCGTCCGCCAAAACCGATCGGTGCGCCCCGTTGATTAAAAATCGGAAACATCACCCGCCCACGAAAACGGTCGTACCGTTTACCCTCGTTTTCCACCACCAAACCAGCCTCCACTAAACTGGCTTGTTCGTACTCGGGAAACACCGCTTTCAGCGGCTGCCAATCATCGGGTGCGTAACCCATTCGAAACCGCGCAGCGATTTCTCCGGTGAGCCCGCGCGCTTTTAAATAGGCAATGGCTTGTGGTGCGTGTTTGAGCTGTTCGCGATAAAAATCCATTGCGCGCTCGAGTACGGCGCTGAGATCGGTTTCGCGTTCATAACGCTGTAAGGCCTGCGCCGAACGCGGTTCTTCTGGCACAGTCATGCCACAACCAGCCGCTAATTCTTTAATGGCATCGACATAACCCATGCTGGCATACGCCATCAAAAAACCAATCGCGTTGCCATGCGCCGAACAACCAAAGCAGTGATAAAACTGCTTGGCGGGACTGACTGAAAATGACGGCGATTTCTCGTTGTGAAACGGACACAAGCCTTGAAAATTTGCGCCCGCTTTTTTTAGTTTGACGTAGCGCGACACCACATCGACGATGTCGACGCGATTGAGTAAATCCTGTTTAAAGTGATCGGGAATCATGGCGCGCAACTGCGGCGCATCGGCGGACCGCGTTAACCGACCAAACGCGCTTTAATCAAACCCGAGACCTTGCCCATATCGGCACGTCCGGCGAGCCGTGGCTTTGCGATCGCCATCACCTTGCCCATATCCGCGGCTGCGCTGGCGCCGCTTTCTTGAATCGCGGCATCAATAATCGCCATCACTTCTGATTCGGCAAGTTGCGCAGGCAAATAGTGCGTTAACAACGCGATTTCAGCTTGCTCTGCAGCCGCCAATTCGGGACGACCGCCTTTTTCAAACTGTGTGATCGATTCGCGCCGCTGCTTGATCATCTTTTCAAGAATCGCCAACACATCAGCGTCGGTGAGCACAATGCGTTCATCGACTTCGCGCTGCTTCATCGCCGCGAGTAACAAACGAATCACGGACAACCGCGCGGTCTCTTTGGCGCGCATCGCCGTTTTCATGTCTTCGGTGATTTGGTCTTTGAGTGACATGGGCGCTCCAGAAAAAACAAAAGCCGCGATGGGGAGGATTGCTCCCGCAGCGCGGCCCGGACGTCGAACGAGGGTGGGACTAGTACAGCTTTTTGGGCAGCATCTGACCACGCAGACGCTTGTGATGACGCTTCACCGCAGCGGCGAGCTTACGCTTGCGCTCGGCGGTTGGTTTTTCGTAAAACTCACGTGCACGCAACTCGGTCAGCAGACCGGTTTTTTCAACGGTGCGCTTGAAACGACGCATGGCCACTTCAAACGGTTCATTTTCCTTGACGCGAACTGTCGGCATAAATCCTCTAAAACAACAGGGTGCAGCACGGAGGCGCTGCGCTAGGGTTAACTGCGCTCATCTGAACTGAAGCGCGCACGCAGCGCGCCCGACGAACGGCGAAAAGCCGTTGATTATAAGACATTCCGCGATCACACACCAGCATCACCTAAAACCAAGTAAAATCAGGCACATGCTGATCTTAGGCATCGAATCTTCCTGCGACGAAACCGGGCTGGCCCTGTATGACACCGCGCGCGGGTTGGCGCCAGGCCGTGCGGCGCCCGAGGGCTTACTCGCGCAAGCGCTGCACTCGCAGGTTGCAATGCACCGCGATTACGGTGGCGTGGTCCCCGAGCTTGCATCGCGCGACCACATTTGTCGGGTGGTGCCCTTGGCGCGCTCGGTACTGCAAACGGCGGGATGCGCGATCGATGCCGTAGATCTGGTGGCTTACACCGAAGGGCCCGGCCTAGCCGGTGCCTTACTGGTGGGTGCGGCGGTGGCGCGCAGTCTGGCGTTTGCGCTCGAAGTGCCCGCACTTGGGATTCATCATCTCGAAGGACATTTGTTATCGCCCTTATTGTCTGCGCGCGCACCGAGCTTTCCGTTTGTCGCATTACTGGTCTCAGGCGGACACACGCAATTGTTACGCGTGAATGGCGTCGGAGACTATACGCTGCTTGGCGAAACGCAAGACGATGCCGCCGGCGAAGCGTTCGATAAAACAGCCAAACTACTTGGGTTGGATTATCCGGGTGGCCCCGCAGTGTCTGCCTTGGCAATGCAAGGCGATCCAACGCGTTTTAAATTGCCTCGACCGATGTTACACAGCGGCGATCTTGAGTTTAGTTTTTCTGGCTTAAAAACCGCCGTGCTGATGTTGGTCAAGCGCGAGCTCGATACCCAATCTGACTCAGCACATACCGCACAGATACGCGCCGATATTGCCGCCGCGTTTGTCGCCGCCATCGTTGAAGTGTTATGCGCAAAATCAATCGCTGCGCTACGTCAAAGTGGCTACGCGCAGTTGGTGGTGGCCGGCGGCGTCGGCGCCAATGTGCAACTTCGCCAATCGCTTAACGCAGCGGCAACGCGCGAAGGCTTTGCGGTGTTTTACCCCGAGCCCGCGTTATGCACCGACAACGGCGCGATGATCGCGTTTGCAGCAGCTTTACGCATCAACGCACGCGGTGTGCCTCAAGCCAACAACGTGTTTAGCGTACGCCCGCGCTGGGATCTCACGCAGCTGGGTTGATGCGCACCGAGTGGGCCGCGCTTTACTCGCGCGCGCGACGCACGGCATACGTTTGCATGTGGGTGTAAGCCGTCTCCAACATCGGCGCTGCCTGTTGATGTTGTTGTGCCAAAGCCAGCAACGCACCCAAAATATGATCAGCTTCGGTCGCGCCACCGCTTTCGGTATCACGCAACATCGACGCAGCAAACGTAGAGCCTTTTAACGTCAGCTGCGCACGATAATTCTCCATCACTTTTTCTGCAGGCGCATGGCCTTCGGCGCGCGCCACCGCTGCGCATTCATGCAATAGCGCAAGCATCAAACGTTCGCCGGCACGGGTCTGCATGATGTCACCAACATGCGAACGCATTAAGCAAGTCATGCCAGCCAATGCAGCTAAAAACACCCATTTATCCCACATCGCTTGCACGATGTCGGTGGAATGTACGAGGTCGAGTTGCGCGCCTTGAGTGATATTTGCAAACGCGGCGCAGATTTTTTCTTGGGCGGCTTCACGCGCACCAAAAGCCAATCGATGGACGTTGTTTAGGTGACGAATTTCTCCGTCTGCAGATAATGTTGCTGCGATGTAGGCCACACCACCCAACACACGCGCTGCGCCAAACTGTGCATCTAAAGTTTGCAGATGCGCCATGCCATTCAATAAAGGTAATACGACACTCGTTGCACTCATGGCTGGCGCAATGGCCTTGATCGCGCTATCGAGATCGTAGGCTTTTGCGGTCAAGATCACGAGGTCATATCCCGTGGTGAGTGTGTCTTGGGTGACCACATGGACGGGTAAGGTGGCATCACCCAACGTGCTTGAAATGCGTAATCCATCTTTCGCGATACGTGCAGCGCGCGCGGGACGCACAAGAAATGTCACATCCACCCCCGCTTGCACTAGACGACCGCCGAAATAACCACCGACTCCACCCGCACCTAAGATCAAAATTTTCACGACGATTTTCCTTCTTGTGATTGGTCTGGCGACGCCGCGCTTTGCGATGATTTTTTTTGTCCGATACGCGGTTCAGTGCCCGCCCACAAACGGCGAATGTTGTCGCGATGTCGCAAGAGCAAGAATAGCGTCACAGGGATGATGGCTAGCGTGATGGGTCGCCCACCAAAGAGCATGGCTGCATACAACGGCGCACTCGTTGCAGCCACCAACGCAGCGAGCGATGAAATCCGAAAAAACACCGCCATGATGAGCCATGTCGATAACACTCCAGCACCTAACCATGGATTGAGTGCGAGATAAATACCCGCAGCCGTTGCCACACCTTTACCGCCTTGAAAGCGGTGAAAGATCGGATACAAGTGACCAATAAACGCTGCCAATGCCGCCATCGGCACCGTCCAACCGGTGTGCTCTGGGTCGGGCCATAACCAACGTGCCAGCAATACCGCGACCACGCCCTTACCTGCATCGCCAAGCAACGTAAAGGCGGCAGCGGCGCGATGGCCCGTACGTAACACATTGGTTGCCCCCGGATTACCCGATCCATACGAGTGCGGGTCGGGTAGCGCAAACAGGCGACTCATCACCACGGCAAATGACACCGAGCCGATGCCATACGATCCAAGCACAATCAGTGCAATGCGCAAGCTGTCATTCATTGATGATCACAGGGGCTATTTTTGATTGCATTCTACCGTTGTATGCGCTCGACGTTGTTAGGCGCCTATAATCGCGCACATGGACCATATCTTCATCCGCGGATTGCGTATCGAAACACTGATCGGCTTTCA
Organism: Betaproteobacteria bacterium; assembly: GCA_947467435.1. Classification (GTDB taxonomy): domain Bacteria; phylum Pseudomonadota; class Gammaproteobacteria; order Burkholderiales; family SG8-39; genus SZAS-79. Next base: position 10,933 of record CANIIA010000048.1, on the reverse strand, counting down.
TAAGCGCGAGCGCATCGTGCCGCAAACCGTGAGCATGGATTTAGAAATTGGCATCAGTAACGATGCGGTATTTCGCAGCGACCTGGTAGCCGATTGCATTGACTATGACATTGTCACGCAGCGTATCCGCGCCTTAATGCAAGAAACGCAATTCAATTTAGTTGAAACATTGGCTCAACGGATAGCCGATATTTTGTTCGATGAATTCGGCGCAAGTTACGCAAAAATTTCGATTGCCAAACTCGGCATCCTAAAAAATACCGATCGCGTTGGCGTACAGATTGAACGCCATCGTAACGATCGCGTGGTGGGTGCACGCTAAGTACCTGAGCCGCCAACCACTGGATGCTGCTGCGCGATCGATGATGTCTCGAGCGCCACATCGACAAGCGTTGGCTGCAACACACGCACTAACGCGTTCGGATCGAGCGCCACCAAAAAACCGCGCCGACCCCCATTGATCCATAGGCGAGGCAATTGCAAAATGCTGCGCTCCATACAGAGGGGCATGCTTTTACGTAAACCAAACGGCGAAGTGCCGCCCACTTGATAACCCGAATGACGCTGCGCCACGTCCGGGGCGCACGGCGAAATTCGTTTACGTTGTATTTGTCGTGCCAAATTGCGCGTGGACACCATCCGGTCACCGTGCATCAATACAATCAATGGACGCGCCGCTTCATCTTGCATCACCAGCGTTTTCACCACAGCGTGTTCTGGCACGCCCAAAGCCGCCGAAGACACGGCGGTTCCACCTTGTTCAACATAGGTATAAAAAAATTCTTCGTATACCACCTGATGCGCGCGCAGCATCTGCGTCGCGGGGGTTTCTGAATGGCTCGGGCGTTTCAAGACGAGGTTCCCCGCGGATGATGTTTGGCGTGCAATTGCCGTAAACGTTCACGCGCAACATGGGTATAAATTTGCGTGGTTGAAATATCTGCATGCCCCAACAACATCTGCACCACGCGCAAATCGGCGCCATGATTAATTAAGTGCGTGGCAAACGCATGGCGCAGCACATGCGGCGAGAGCGCTTTTTGCGGGATCACCTGCGCACCGTAACGCTTGAGCGTTTGCCAATAAGACTGACGCGTTAAAGCGTGCGCGCTAGGTCCTACAAACAGTGCATCGCTCGTGCGTTGCTGCAACAAACTAGGCCGCGCTGTTTCAAGATAACGCATCACCCAACGCACCGCTTCTTCACCCAGCGGCACCAAGCGCTCTTTACTGCCTTTGCCGGTGACGCGAATCACACCGGCTTTTAAATCGACGGCATGGATCGGCAAGCCCACCAACTCGGAGACGCGCAGACCACAGGCATACAACACTTCGAGCATCGCCCGATCACGTAAGCCACGCGTCGTTTCAAGATTTGGTGCAGCAAGTAAGGCCTCCACATCGGCTTCAGATAACGTTTTGGGAAAACGTGGCGCACGTTTGGGGGGATCAATTTTTTGCGTGGGATCGACGTTGCTGTGTTGTTCACGCACAGCCCAAGCATAAAACCGTCGCAAGGTGGACAACACGCGCGCATCTGAAGCGGCACTGGGTAACACGGGGGTTTGATGACGCGCAACAAAATAAGCGCGTACATCGGCTTCTTGTACTTCACAGACCGTCGGACGCGCTGCGTGTTGCAACCAATGGGCAAACTGCTGTAAGTCGCGTCGATAGGCTTCGAGCGTATTTTTTGCCAAACCATCTTCTAGCCACAGCGCATCGCAAAAACAGTCGATGTGCGCAGCGTTCTCCGCGGACAGTGCCGCGGCATCGTTTAGTGGTGCACGCCCTCGTGCGCGAGCAGCCATCGTTTCGCCTCAATCAATGCACCGTTTGCTTGATGCGCAAATCCACCCAAGCCATGCGCAGATACCACACGATGGCAAGGAACGACAATCGGATACGGGTTATCGCCGCAAGCCTGACCAACCGCACGCGCCGATGAACGCAGTGCACGCGCAATCTCACCATACGTTTGCGTCCGACCCCGCGGTGTAGATGCGATACACGCCCACACCCGGCGTCGAAATACCGTCCCCGCCTCTGCCAACGGTAAATCAAACGGTGCATCGGGGTCGTGTTGATAGCGCTCGAGTTGTTGGATGACTTTCGAAGCCAAGCCATTACGCGGCGCCCGTGCTGTGGTGTGCAAGGGCAAGAATGCAATTTCTGAAATCTTGTCGTCTTGCGTACGAACGCCCACAGCCATGGCTGGTAAATGCCACACCGCATCCCAAGGTGCGGTGCTTTGCATCATGTCGCTAAACGCTGCAAGGTGGCGTACAACGCATCGTCAATCGCTAAGCCTTCTGCTTGCGCACGACGCAGTCCGGCATCACGACGTGCGCCGGGTAAGCGCACGCCTTCGTCTTCAAGCATGGCGCTCACCAGCGCCTCAACGCGCTCAAAATAACGCGCATCGCCAGCCAAGCCTTGCGTAGAAACCGCAATAAAGGTGTGACCTAACCGCGGTCGATTACCTTCACCGCCAAAGAGTGAATCAGCCTCGCGACCAATGCGCGAACCGGTGAGTCCAGCCACAAACAATTCAAACACCAATGACAACATCGCGCCCTTGGCGCCACCAATGGGATACAAACTACCGCCTGCTAAGGCTGCGCGCGGGTCGGTGGTGGGTTGCCCTTCGGCATCCATCGCCCAGCCTTCAGGAATCGATTCGCCTTTTTGTATCGCCAGCAAAATTTGTCCGCGCACAACGGTGGTTGGCGCAAGATCAACCACCAACGGTTCAACGTCTGTTGTATTCGATTGACGCGGGAATGCCGCAGCGATGGGATCAACACCGAACAAAGCGCGCTTACCTCCCCATGCATTCACACCCGCCGGCGTATTGGCGAGCGCTAATCCAATCAATCCGCGTTTAGCCAACGCGGCCACATGCAAACCCAACACACCACAATGTCCGCTGTTGGTCACACCCGCTAAGGCGATGCCGTGTTTGTTTGCACGTTCCGTGACTTCGTCTAAGGCCATCTCGACGGCCTCATAGGCCAAGCCATCGGCTGCATCAATCAAGCACGTCGCACCAAATTCAGCAATGCGTTTGGGTCGCGCCATGCCATCGTGGCGTCCCGAGTTAAGTAGCACCGTATACGGTTCTACACGCGACAAGCCATGCGTGAGTAAGCCTTGCGCTTGCGCAATCACCAAATGTTGCGCAGTGGCGCGCGCCATGGCGGGATGCGCGCCGGCACGCTGTAAGCCGCGTTCAGCCAACGCTTGTAAATCAGCCAAGGCATGCTTGATGGGGGAGCTGGGCGGTGGGGTTTGTTTCATGTTGCGATTCTAACTTCTCTCGCCGCACCGCTAGAATAGATTGGTGAAATTTTTAGCCCGACACCCTGCGCGTACGTGGCTGCACGTAAGCGTCGCGTCTGTTTTTTCGGTGATCTAGTGGTTGACGTTATCCACTGTTTATTTAGCTCGAATACCTTATAGCGAAAAGGAATGCATCATGGGAAAACATCTCGAACTCAAGGCAGCAGACGGACACACCTTAGCCGCCTATCTTGCCGAACCTGCGGGCAAACCACGCGGCGCGGTGATCGTGATTCAAGAAATTTTTGGCGTGAACAGCCATATTCGCGCAGTGGCCGATGGCTATGCAGCCGATGGTTATTTGGCGATCGCGCCAGCATTATTTGATCGCGCACAACGCGGCGTCGAATATGGCTACACACCCGAAGATATACAAAAAGGGTTTGCCTTAAAAAATGCCTCAGACATCGATCACGCACTCAAGGATGTTGCCGCCGCGCTCGCGCAAGTCAGTCACGCCGGTAAGGTAGGTATCGTGGGTTATTGCTGGGGCGGTTATGTGTCTTGGATGGCAGCGTGCCGACTCGACGGACTCGCCTGTGCAGCCCCCTACTACGGTGGTGGCACCACCACCGCCGAAGCGATTGCCGAGCGGCCAAAATGTGCAGTGATGTCGCACTATGCAGATCGCGACATGCACATCCCGATGGACGGTGTGCAGCAATTCACCGCAGCGCATCCAGAGGTCACGGTGCATGTGTATGCGGCTGATCATGGATTTAATTGTGATCAACGCGGGTCGTGGGATGCGGCGGCGGCCAAACTCGCACGCAGCCGAACACTCGCGTTTTTTCAGGCGCAGATTGGTTGACGTGATCGGGTGATGGTTGTCACCGAATCGTTTGCTGCGCTAAGAGGTTTCGCGCAGCAAACTTTCACCAGGACGAACACGCGAGAAATCGACGGGGCGCATCGATATCTCCAGTGTCCCGTTGACTTGTTGTTGTACCGACGTAAATGCCGTGGCCTCTAAAGGACCAGCGCTTGGAAAATCGGTTCGAAAATGCGCGCCGCGCGAATCTTCGCGCGCTAACGCTGCCGCGGTAATGACCTGACTGGTTTGCACCAAACTTTTTAAGTTCATCCAGTCGTGCCAAGACAAGTTAAACGCGCGCTGCTGATCAGCCATACCATAACGATCGAGTTCATCGCTAAACGCCGTCAGCGTACGCTGTGCGTTTTGCAACCCTTGCGCATCGCGTTCAATCCCCACGAATTGCCACATCAAGTCATACAGTTGTTCGCGCAACGGCTCGAGGCTGCCGTGCACTCGCGCGGTTTGTGAAAACGGTTGCTCACAACGCGCTATCGCCGCATCGATCGTCGCTTGATCTGGCGTACGCCATGTTTGCGCGCGTTCACGCGCTAACCACGCCACCATTTCTTCACCGGCCACACCACCAAATACAGTTGAATTGGCAACGCCATTGCCGCCCAAACGATTCGCACCATGCACACCGCCCGAGTCTTCGCCCGCGGTAAATAGTCCTGCCAAGGGTGTTGAGCAATCCACACCAAATTCAACCCCACCCATCATGTAATGCGCCGTCGGTACTACCTCAACCCGACCACCGGCCAAATCAAACCCACAATCAGCACAACGCTCCACCATGCCTTTAAATTGGCGTCGCACGTTGTCTGCACCCAAGTGCGACATGGCGATATATAAACCACCGTTTGGGCTGAGCTCACCGGACTTCATTTCGCTAAACATCGCACGCGAAACAATATCGCGTGTGGCGCGCTCAAGTTTGGCATCGTACTTGTGCATAAAGCGCTCACCGCGTCCATCCAATAGATACCCACCGGCGCCGCGCAAACCTTCTTCAATCACCGTCCCCGTCATCCGCGTATGCACACCAGCCAATAAGCCGGTGGGATGAAACTGCACCATTTCCATATCGCGTAACGCCAAGCCAGCGCGCAAGGCCATGGCCAGACCGTCGCAACTCTTATCTCCTGATGGCGTGTGATATTTGTACATCGTGGGTCCACCACCAGTGGCGAGCAACACGGCTTTGGCGCGCACCAAGACATATGCACCGGTGCGTATATCCAACATCAGCACCCCCGCAATAGCATCGCCTTGCGGTGTTTTTATCAACTCGATTGCGCGATGCTCTTCTAAACGCTGCACACGCCGCGCCCAGACTTGCTCGGCCAAACGATTGATGATTTCGATCCCAGTCAGATCGCCCTTATGAACCGTACGATCAAAGGTTTGTCCGGCAAACGCTTTTTGATGCACCGTGCCGTCTGGATTGCGATCAAAAAAACAGCCCAATTCGTTTTCGAGCTCATGAATACGTTCGATCGCTAAATTAACCAACTTCCAGGCGAGCTCTTGTTGCGGCAACCACTTACCGCCTTCGATGGTGTCCATGAAATGGCGCTCAACCGAATCGCCTTGCGCTAACGCTACATTAAAGCCACCTTGCACCATACGAGTACAACCCGATTTACCGAGCAAACCCTTCACAGCAATCGTGATCGATAACTCGGGCGCCGCTTGATGCGCATGTAACGCGGCAAACAAGCCCGCACCGCCTGCGCCAAGAATTAAAATATCCGTAGAGAGTGTTTGCATCAGATCACGCGCTTAAAAATGAACCACGGGTCGGTTGATTAAACCGGCGATGCATGCATCGCACTTAAACAGCACGCGTTGGGGGCGCCACATCACGACGCAGGATTTGTAATAACGCAGCCACACCGAGCAAGCCAATACCCAGTAGTTCGATGTGTTGCTCGCTGATACCCGTGCCCATCAAAAACCGTTGCTGCAACACGTGCGCAAAAACAATAATGAAACCGCACGCAGCCATTAGTACACGCTCTAGCACATTAGCTGCACGCAATAACCAACCTTCTGCAGCACCGGCAAAACCCGCCAATGCAAACACCGCCAGTAGTGTGATTTCAACCACATCTGGCCAACTTCCTCCTTTGGGTATTTCGAGCAACAAGCCCACACCCAATGGATCGAGTACAAACATAAACGGCACCACAAACGCGGGCAAGGTGTACTTCCAACTTTGCAAGGTCGTGCGATACGGATTACCGCCGGTGATTGCCGCTGCCGCAAACGGTGAGAGTGCAGTGGGTGGCGACACTTCGGATAACACCGCGTAATAAAAAATAAACATGTGTGCCGCAAAGTCAGGCACACCCAAACTGATCAATGCGGGTGCGGCAATGACGGCACAAATAATGTAGCTGGCTGTGACAGGTACAGCCAAGCCCACCACCCACACAATTAAAGCCGTATAAATTGCCGTGAGTGTCAAACTACCGCCCGCGTAATCGATCACGATTTGCGAAAACTTTAAACCCAATCCGGTGAGCGTCACCACACCAACAATCAATCCAGCTGCGGCACAGGTGGCGGCAATGTTAATCATGCCAACCGCACCGGATTCAAGTGCGCGTGTGAGTTTAGATTCAAGCACCATCGCGCGCATCCAGCCGACGGGGCGTTGCACGAACGCTGTTAAGTCAATTAACCAACAATCACGGTTCAAGAAGGCCACAAAAAACGCCACCACCGTCGCCCAAAACACCGAACCAATCGGTGAAAACCCAAGCAACATAAACACCACGATGGCAATCAGCGAAAAGAAATGAAAGCCCTGCGTACGGATTAATGTCCAAACCGGCGCGGGTTGTTCAACGTGTACATTTTTTACGCCGTATTTGCGACCATCAATTTCAACCATCAAAAATAGTGACAGGTAATACAGCACGGTCGGTATCGCCGCCATCTTGATCACATCGAGATAAGACAGCTTTAAAAATTCCGCAATCAAAAACGCAGCCGCACCCAATACGGGCGGTGAAAGAATCGCACCCAATCCGCCCGCCGCAAGCAAACCACCGGCTGCGTGTTTTTCGTAGCCCGCTTGCTTCATCATCGGATAAGCCACCGTGCCCAAAGTCACTGTGGTGGCCACACCCGAACCAGACGGGCCACCGAGCAAAAACGAAGACAGCACAATCGTGCGACCGACACCTGTGGGCTTACCGCCGAGCGCAGAAAAAGAAAAATCAATAAAAAACTTTCCTGCACCAGAAAACTGCAGAAACGCGCCGTAAATCGTGAACAAAATAATCAAGGTTGAAGACACATCAATTGCTGTACCAAACACCCCTTCGAGGGTCATGTACATGGTGCCCACCAAGCGACTGATGTCGTAACCTTTGTGCGTCCAAGGCGATGGCAACCACGGACCAAGCATGGCGTAGGCAATAAACATCACGCACACGGCAGGCATGATCCAACCCGTTGTGCGGCGGGCCGCCTCGAGCACCAGCAACACAAGCGCGATACCAAAAAATAAATCTACATCGGTGGGAAGCGTGCTGCGGTCTTGGAATCCATCGCCACCAATCACCGCCCAAGCGATACAACTCACGCCCAACATAGCGAGCGCTAAATCGATGATCGAAAATTTACCCCGCGCGCTGGGCGCTGCTGGAAAAAGTGCAAAGCCAAGAAACAACGCAAATGCCACATGCACATAGCGCAAGGTATTGGTGGTGACATTACCGTACGCTGCGTACAGATGAAACAAGGACATCGCTACCGCGACTGCGAGCAACGCGCGACCCCACGCACCTTTAAAATGATGCGTCGCGCCTTCTTCTTGCTCGATAAATTCTTCGGCTTTTTTGAGTGCCGCGGCGTCGATACTGGTCATGGTGTTTGCCTCAAACAAAATGCAACGTGGCGGGAGCGGATGGGTTGCTGTCCTGCCATTACGCGCAGCGCCATGCCCCCGCTCTCAGACAGATTCAATCCAGCTTGACACCGCGCTCGGCAAAATACTTTGCGGCACCCGGATGAAACGGGACTGGTGAGCCGTTTTTAGTTTGGTACTTAAGATCAAAATTTTGTGCCTCTTTGTGCACCTTAATCAGCTCATCACGCTTTTCGAAGATGGTCTTCACAATGTTGTAGGCCACTTGCTCAGGCATGTCCGCGCGCGCGACGATTAAGTTCCACACCGTAGCAATTTGATTGGGGGCTTCTTGGCCAGGATAGGTACGCGCAGGAATGACGTCTTTGACGTACAACGGACCATAGCGTTTATTCATCCCGTCGACGGCCTCGGCATGATCGATTAACTTCACGCGCGTGCCAGGCGTCGCAGCCAAATCAGTCACGGCAGAGGTTGGCACACCACCGACCCAAAAAAATGCATCGAGCTTGTTATCTTTAATTGCGTCCGCAGATTTTTCAGGCGTGAGTCGCTCGCGACGAAAATCTTTTTCACCGTCAAGACCCATCGCCGCCAACAATCTTGCCGCCATCACTTCGGTGGCGCTGTTGGGCGCACCGGTTGAGACGCGCTTGCCCTTTAAATCGGCAAAGTTTTGAATACCCCGACCCTCAACCGTGACCACATGCATCCGGTTTGGGTACGCCACCATCAGCGTGCGTAACGGCACGGCGCCACTGGCAAATTTTTCTTGGCCCTTATAAGCATCCCAACCCGCATCGGCCATGGTGAAGGCCACATCTGATTTACGTACATTCATCAATTGCAAATTAGCTACCGAGCCCGCGGTGGCCTCGGCGTTTGCCGCATAACCTGGTACAAATTTAGACAGCACATTCGCCAAACCACCCCCGAGCGGGTAATACACACCACCGGTGGGTCCAGTCGAGATGGCTAAGTTGACTTGCGCTTGCGCCCCCACGTTCACTGCGTACGTCGTGACGATGGCCATCCACAGCGCGGCAAAGCAACGCATCCACTGTTTAAGTTGATTCATCTTGCATCTCCTTGGATTTTTTGTTGAAGCCAACACACACCACAACATACGGGCGGCGCTGTTGGTCGCGCTTCACCCGTTGAATGACGTCGCGAGACGCTTATTTTGCAAACAGCATGCGGCGATCTTTAAATGCCTTGAATTCGATGGCATTGCCACAGGGGTCATGAAAAAACATGGTGGCTTGCTCACCGACCTCACCCTTGAAGCGCACATATGGCTCGATCACAAATTTGGTTCCTGCGGCTTTGAGTTTTGCAGCCATTTGTTCCCATTCAGCCATGGACAACACCACACCGAAATGGCGTACCGGTACATTTTGTCCATCGACCGCACTGGTGTTTTTATGGCCGGCCTCATCCGGCGCAAGATGCGCCACGATTTGATGGCCGTAAAAATCAAAATCAATCCAATCTTCGGAGGAACGGCCTTCTGGGCAACCAAGCAACTTGCCGTAAAACAGACGGGCTTGTTCTAAGCTCGTGACAGGAAATGCCAAATGAAATGGGTGCTCAAGGGTTGTCGCGGGGGTAGACATCAACTCACTCCAAAGTAAGGGCAAAGAATGGGGGGCAGAACACGCTGGCTGTGCGTTAAAAAACTCGGGGGTTATTTTACGCCCAAGCGCGCAAGCACCTCGGCGCGTTTTGCTTGCGCGTTGGCTTTGACTGCCGTGTACAAACTCTGCCCGTGACTATCCATCGCAACCAACAACGGTCCAAAATTGCGTATACGAAAGCGCCACAACGATTCCGGATTGAGGTCATCCATATCCACATCTTCAATCGACTCAATCCAGGTCGTCTCAAGCGCAGCCGTCCCACCAATAATCGCCAAATAGGCACCGCCCAGCGCCTGAAAAGCTGCGGCTGAGTCTTCACGCAAACCGCCCTTACCTACAATCAAGCGCACGCCGTATTGCTGCATCAGCGGTCGAGTAAAACGTTCCATTCGATCCGAGGTCGTGGTACCAACACAGACCGGAAGATAACCCGCCGGCGCTGCGGATGAAACCGCGACACGCTTCACATTGGGTGCCGTGTGAATGACTGCATGGCCTTGCAAATCAAAGCGCGTACTGCGGCCATGATCAAACAAATGAATTTGAGTGGCATCCCGAATACCAAACAACGTGTCGTGTAGCGTGACCGTATCGTTGATCCGTAACGCGCGCACTTGCTCTTCTGTCACCGGTAAATGCAAATCGTGATGTGCCATCGTTTATACCGTTTGTGTAAACCGCATGTCGCATAAAATGCCTGCGGTCTTAAACCTGCTTGGCTGCGGTCTGGCGCGTTGTAATTTAATAACCATACGTGACGCCGCTGGCGGTAAATGTTGCGCGGGCACGACGTGCTGAATGACATTGCATATTCACTGCCACCGGATTCATGGTGATATGCGTGGCAGCCATCTCGACATGCACAGCAAAGGCGGTGCTATCCCCGCCTAAACCTTGTGGACCGACGCCCAATTGATTGACGGCTTTTGATAGCGCCACTTCAAGCGCCGCGCCTTCGGGATCGGCGCACTGCGTGCCTAAAGCGCGCGTTGCAGCGAGCTTGGATAAATGCACGCACAAATCAGCTGTGCCACCCACACCCACACCGACGATAGTCGGCGGACAGGTTTTTCCACCCGCTGCCAGCACGCAATCGATCACAAACGTTTTAATGGCGTTCACACCATCAGCGGGAATCGCCATTTTTAAAAACGAATTATTTTCAGAGCCCGAGCCCTTGGGGATCATGTCGATCTCGAGCGTTTCATCCGGCCCGTCAAAATCAAAATGCATCACCGGCACGCGATCACCGCA
>CANIIA010000047.1 GCA_947467435.1 Betaproteobacteria bacterium | reverse complement strand
TCCTTGTCGGCGACCAATAGGTGGGGAAGCGCCATACGTAAGTAGTACAGCATCGAAATCACAGTTAAGACTGCGGCCACACTAATCAGCGCCGTACCGAGCCACTGCGCGTCTAACCCGAAATAGAGTCGACTGCCGTAGAGCAACAGCGGGATCGCAATCATTTGCATGGCGGTTTTTAGTTTGCCAACGAATGCCACTGCAACACTACCGCCCTGCCCTAATCGCGCCATCCATTCACGTAACGCAGAGATGGCAATTTCACGGCCGATAATAATAAATGCGACCAACGGATCGACGCGGTCTAATTGCAGCAAAACAACCAACGCACCGGTGACCATCAGTTTGTCTGCAACCGGATCGAGAAATGCGCCAAAAGCAGAGGTTTGGTTGAGCGCGCGCGCAAGATAACCATCCAACAGATCTGTCAGGGCTGCAGCAACAAATACCCAAGCGGCAATTAAATTTTTGGCATGCCAAGCAATTAGATGCTCAGGAAAATAAAATACCCCAACGACAAGAGGAATCATCAGGATGCGCAACCACGTCAGCAGGTTGGGTAAATTTAATGGCATGGATGTACTTTACCTCTTTCGTGGCGAGACGCCAGCGTCTGCGTGTAAATGTCGATGAATCCGCTCCGCAGTTGCGCGCCCAATGCCTTCGACCGCCGCAATCTCATCCACAGCTGCAGACTGTAGCCCGCGCAAACCACCAAATCGAGTGAGCAACGCACGCCGACGCTTATCGCCGATTCCTGGGATCTCAGTTAACTCGGATTGCGTACGCGTTTTTGCTCGACGGGCACGATGCCCAGTAATTGCAAATCGATGGGCTTCATCACGAATTTGTTGGATGAGATGTAAGCCGGGATGTTGCGCGGGCAAATCAATCGCTTGCCCGGTTGTTTCGATGATCAATGTTTCTAACCCCGGTTTGCGCTCAGGACCTTTAGCGACACCGATTAACACCATGTCGTTTAATCCAAGCTCGGCCAATGCCGAGCGCGCTTGCGATACTTGGCCTTTGCCACCATCAATCAAGATCACATCGGGCAATAAACCCGCCTCTGCGTTGATACGTTCATAGCGCCGCGATAACGCTTGACGCATCGCGGCGTAATCATCCCCTGGGGTGATATCGCGAATATTAAATCGACGATACTGTGACGGCTGCATGGCATGGGCATCGTAAACAACGCAAGAAGCAACGGTTGCTTCTCCCATGGTGTGGCTAATATCAAAGCATTCGATCCGCTGCGCCGATTCAGGTAAATCAAGAGCCGAACGTAACGCGTGGATTCGAGCTTCTTGCGTGCCTTTTTCACGCAATCGATTGGCGAGTGCAAGCTGAGCGTTTTTTTCAGCCATCTCGACCCAAACCCGGCGTTCACCTTGCGTCGCAAACACCCAACGCACTGGCCGGCCTGATTGCTCGCTTAAGGCTTCTTCCAACACCTCACCATCCATCGCGGCATTACCGACGATCAATGGTGGTATCGGTTGCTCAAGATAATGCTGCGAAAGAAACGCAGCGAGCACCTCTTCCATCGGTGCGTCTGTGGCATTCACCGGAAAAAAACTACGGTCTCCCACGTGACGTCCCGCGCGGATCATCACTAAGTTCACGCAGGTCATGCCAGCTTCAGAGTAACAGGCAACCACATCAGCATCGACGCCTACCGCCGATTCAACATACTGACGCGCTTGCACTCGTGAAAGGTCTCGAATCCGGTCGCGATAACGTGCTGCGTCCTCGTAGCGTTGTTCTTCGGCAGCGGTGTTCATTTGTGTTGTTAGTTGATCAATCAGATCATTTTCTCGACCAAGTAAAAATAGCTCTGCATTGCGCACGTCGTGGGCATAGTCTTCTTGGCGAATGGCTTGTGTGCACGGCGCGGTACAGCGATCGATTTGATGTAATAAACATGGTCGTGAGCGGTGCTCAAACACACTGTCTTCGCAGGTACGTAAACGAAAAACACGCTGCAAGAGTTGGATACTTTCGCGTACTGCAGATGAGTGTGGAAACGGACCAAAATACCGGTGCGGTTTTTCTTGTGCACCACGATGAAACCCAATGCGCGGGTAGGCGTGGCCTGTAATCATTAAATAAGGATAGGATTTATCATCCCGAAATAAGATGTTGTAGCGCGGCGTGAGACTTTTGATTAAATTATTTTCCAGCAGTAACGCCTCACCTTCAGAGCGCGTTACAGTGGTCTCAATTGCGCAGATTTGCGCCACCATCAATCCAATGCGCGGGCTGGATGCGGTTTTACTAAAGTAACTCGCAACGCGTTTTTTTAAATCGCGTGCCTTACCCACATACAGCACTTCACCTTGCGCACCAAGCATGCGGTACACACCAGGTAAACCAGGCAAGGTTGCAACGAACGCTTTCGCATCAAAGGCGGCAGTCATGCAGTCGATGACATTAACCGTTCAACATCCTGCAGTGCAGCGCGATAGAGATCACTTTGCAAGGCGACCTGCGCCGATGACCTGGCACACATCTGTGCTAATTGCGGGCACGGTGCGTTCCAATCGGCCATCTCATCGAGTAAGCGATCGGTATCGTTGGGCGAATTACACAACAAGATCGAATCACATCCGGCTTGCAACGCCGCCACAGCGCGCGCGCGCATATCCCCTGCGGTACTCGCGCCTTCCATGCCCAGATCATCACTAAAAATAATCCCTGAAAAGCCCAGTTGCTCACGCAACACATGCTGCAACCAATAACGAGAAAATCCCGCTGGCTGCGCATCTGCTTGAGGATAAATCACATGCGCTGGCATGATCGCAGTCAAGCCTGCAGCGATGACTGGAACATAAGGTGCTACATCTAGGTGCATGATTTCTTCAATGCCACGTTCATCGATTGGGATCGCAATATGCGAATCAGCAACAACGTGACCATGCCCAGGAAAATGTTTGCCCACTGCCGCCACTCCAGCGACGGCTAGTCCGCGTACTAACGCAGCGCCTAAAGCGCCGACGGCCTTTGGATCATGATGTAACGCACGGTCACCTATCACACCACTTGAGCCGTAATCTAGATCGAGAACTGGCGTAAAACTAAAGTCGACACCGTGTGCAGTTAATTCAGCGCCGATCACGATGCCGGCACTTTCTGCCGTGCGTATTGCTTGCACTTGATCTTGGTCCCACAGATGCCCTAGCTTGCGCATGGGGGGCATGGAAGTAAATCCTTGACGAAAACGCTGTACTCGCCCCCCTTCGTGATCGACACTGATGGGTAATGCCGGTGTTCTAAGGCCACGAATTTCAGCGCACAGTGCACGCAGCTGTTCATTGTCATGATAGTTGCGTGCAAATAAAATCACGCCGCCAACCAATGGATGCATTAATCGACGCCGATCATCGGCGTCGAGCGTCAGTCCCAGGACATCGGTGACCAGTGGTCCATACGGCAATGAAGCGGCTGAGGATGATGAGCTCATGTGCGTGTTTCAAGTAGTACCGTTGCCGCAGCCATGCCACGTTCATCGGTGATGGACAAATGCGAACGACCGACACCGCGCTTTTCTAACAACGCCTGCAGCGGTTCTGAAAAAGCAAGTTCAGGTTTTCCGGAACGATGATTGATCACCCAGACGCCGTGCCAATTTGCGGGCGAATGAATTCCTGTGCCTAATGCTTTGGTGAATGCTTCTTTGGCTGCAAAGCGTTTCGCCAAATAGGCCGCTGGTAAGCGATGCGACCGAAAACGCTGTAATTCGGTGGGGCACAAGATGCGTTCGGCAAAGCGCAGACCAAAGCGCGCAAGTGCCGCTTCGATACGCGGAATTTCAATCAGATCTGTCCCGACACCGTAGATCATTCGGCCGACGAAGAATGGATGGACGATGCGAACGCAGCTTCACGAATCAATCGTTTCATTTCACGTACGGCCTCACGCATGCCAATAAACAATGCACGACTGACTATGGCGTGGCCAATGTGTAATTCACGCAAACCTTGCAAACGCGCAATCGGCTGCACATTGAAATAATTTAAGGCATGCCCGGCATTAAACCGCATGCCGTGCGCGAGAATCGTTTGCCCTGCAGCGCGCAGCTTGTGTAATTCTGAAACGACTGCAGGGCTATCTGCATCACGGCCAAGAGAATGAAATACGGCTGCATAGGGTCCGGTGTGCACTTCGCATACCTGCGCGCCAATTCGATGCGCAGCGGCGATTTGCGCTTGATCTGCATCGATGAACACAGAAACAACAATACCGGCATCGGCAAGTTGTGCAACGGCCGAGCGCAGCATGTTTTCTTGCGCAACAATATTGAGACCACCCTCAGTGGTGATTTCATGACGGCCTTCTGGCACAAGCATGGCCATTTCTGGGCGGATGCGTTGCGCAATCTTAATCATCTCGGGCGTGGCTGCCATTTCAAGATTAAGCTTGATGTGTGTGAGCTCGCGTAAGCGACGTACATCTTCATCTTGAATGTGACGTCGGTCTTCGCGTAAGTGCACAGTAATTCCGTCTGCGCCACCCAAGTGTGCTTCGACCGCGGCCCACACAGGATCGGGTTCCCATGTGCGTCGCGCTTGACGGACCGTGGCGATGTGATCAACATTTACGCCGAGTTCAATCATAAGTCTTGTAACTCCATTAATACATGCCGTGTGTGCAATGGTTGGCCATGTAACTTTGTCGCAATGAGCGCACGCATCAGGTCGCGAGATTCAGTCATCGAACGTGTATCGCTAAAAACGTTTTGTCCAAGATCTAGTAAGGTTTGTCCGCGCACCACGAGGTCACCGACATCGCTTTCTTTGGCACGCACTGGACCTAAATCGGGATCGTACCGATATTGCTCCGCCGGGTCGATGGGTTCGCCGTTTTGCGCGTCTTGCTGTAACTGCATGGCATAGCCAAGCTCCGACAACAGTGCCCGCTCAAATTCGCGTAAGGTGGCTGCAGTTTGGGTCGATAAGCCCAAGCCTTGAATGCAGCGCTGATAGGCATCAAACAGCCCCTCATGCGGATCCTCACGCGGCACCAAACGCAGGATCAGCTCGTTCAAATAGAAGCCACACATCAGACCAAAGCCAGATAAAAAAGGAAACCCGCCCTGCCATTCGGCCTGAACCAACGTACTTAATTCCCCACTGCCGCTCCAAGACAATCGCAGCGGTTGAAACGCATGCAATACACCGCGTAAAGCCGAACGCGGACGCCGAGCGCCACGCGCCATTAAGGCGACGCGGCCGTGTCGATGCGAAAACGCCTCGATGATTAAGCTGGTTTCTTTATACGGATACGAATGCAGCACAAACGCTGATTCATGATCCACGCGTCGCCGAGCGTTCATGGTCAATATTCAACCGTAACCTAACGTACGCAAGGCACGTTCGTCATCCGTCCAACCACGTTTTACTTTAACCCACAGCGACAAAAAAACCTTGCCTCCAAACAGGGTTTCCATATCGCGGCGTGCCGCGCTTCCAATCGATTTAAGTCTGGTGCCGCGCTCGCCGATAACGATTGCCTTTTGATTATCGCGATCAACCCAAATCGTTGCTTCAATTCGACGCAAGAGACCTTCTTCGACAAATTGATCAATGACGACTTCACAGCGATAAGGCAACTCTTCACCGAGCAAGCGAAAGATTTTTTCACGAATCAAATCGGCGGCAAAAAATCGCTCATCACGGTCGGTGAGTTGATCATCTGCGTACGCACTCGGTCCTTCGGGTAGATGATCACGAATGGCACGAAGCAGTTCATCGGTGTTTCGACCTGTCCGAGCGCTCACCGGAACAATCGCCTGAAAATTTCGCAATGCAGAGACCGCTTGCAGTAGCGGCAATAATCGCGTGCGATCTTTGAGCAGATCCATTTTATTCACAACCGCGATCACACATTGCGTAGCCGGAATTTTTGCGAGCAAGGCAAGATCAGCGTCCAGTAAACGCGGTGCTTCAACCATCCACAGCACCACGTCTGTGTCGAGCGCTGCTTCTGTTGCGCGTCGATTTAACGCACGATTCAGAATGTTGCGGTGTAGCGTTTGATAGCCTGGAGAATCCACAAAAATGTATTGCGTGTCTGCCTGCGTCAAAATGCCTTTGACCAAATGCCGCGTGGTTTGTGCTTTGGGCGAGACGATCGACACCTTCTGTCCAACCAATTTGTTTAATAAGCTGGATTTACCTGTGTTCGGTCGCCCGACTAAACTGACCGTGCCACAGCGATGGGTTGATGCATTCATGATTTCATATCACTCAACATCGCTTCAGCAGCGTGTTGTTCAGCCACACGTCGTGAATGACCTTCACCACGCGAGGTGCGCTTCAGCGCGGGCACATCACATTCCACGCAAAAATGCTGTTGATGTGCTTGACCTTCAATTGTTAGCACGCGGTAAATCGGCAATGGAAGCTTATGCTTTTGCAGGTACTCTTGTAGGCGCGTTTTAGCATCTTTACTCAGACTGTCTGGCGTTAAGGCTTGCAAGCGCAAAGCAAAAACGTGATGCACGACAGTCGAGGCTGCAGCATATCCACCATCAAGAAACACCGCACCAAATACGGCTTCGAGCGCATCTGCAAGAATAGACACTTGAATATAACCATCCGGACTACGCGCTTGATCCCCCAGGCGAAGGACCTCACCTAACGCAAGTTCATGGGCAACCTCAACCAAAGTGGCTTGACGAACTAAATTGGCACGCAGCGTGGAGAGTTGCCCCTCCGAGAGTTGCGCAAAGCGTGCATAAAGATCTTCGGCAATCACGCAATTGAGCACCGCATCGCCTAAAAATTCGAGACGCTCATTTTGTGGTTTACCGTAGCTGCCATGCGTGAGCGCTTGGGTCAGTAATGCTGTTTGCGTAAAGCGGTAGGCGATCCGCTCTTCAATAGGCGAGGATCGATTCGCCACGATCAATTAGCGGAACGTTCCAAAACGTCCGAGTTCATTGAGATTGAGCCAAATAAAAAATGCCTGACCAACGATATTCGCTTCAGGGACGAATCCCCACACACGACTATCACTCGAGTTATCGCGGTTATCGCCCATCATGAAGTAATGGCCGGCCGGTACGGTGCACTGCACACCAGTTGCGCTGTATTTACAATTTTCGGCATGCGGAAAGCTTGGCGTGTATGGGTAGCTGTGGATCGCAGGTGCATCTTGATCCACTAAAATGGTGTGCTCACGCCCATCTAAGTTTTCAGTGAAACGCTTAGAGAACTGCATGCGTTCGCGAGACAAATAGTCATCCATCTGCTTTTGCGTAACTTCTAGGCCATTCACGCTCAGGCGCTTGTTTTCATAAACGATCCGATCGCCCGGCAAGCCCACCACACGCTTGATGTAATCCAACGATGGATCTTCTGGCCAACGAAACACCATGACATCACCACGCTGAGGCGTATTGATCTCGATAATTTTTTTATTCAAGATGGGTAGACGGATGCCGTAGGTAAATTTATTGACCAAAATAAAATCACCAATCAGCAAGGTCGGAATCATCGATCCCGAAGGAATTTTGAATGGCTCAAACAAAAAGGAGCGCAGCAAAAACACCACCAAAATCACCGGGAAAAAACTGGCGGAATATTCTACCCACCATGGATCTTTGCCCCCGACCGGACGACGCCGACGAAACCAAAATGTATCAGCCGACCACGCAATTCCGGTGATGACAAGCAAACCAAATAGAAATAAAGCGAAGTTCATGGGCAATTATTTATCATCCATTTGTAGGACAGCAAGGAAGGCTTCTTGCGGGATTTCAACCGAACCCACCTGCTTCATTCGGCGCTTACCTTCTTTTTGTTTTTCGAGTAATTTTTTCTTACGCGTGATATCACCACCGTAGCATTTCGCTAACACGTTCTTGCGCAAGGCTTTGACCGTTTCACGCGCAATAATATGGGCGCCAATCGCCGCTTGAATCGCCACATCAAACATTTGTCTAGGGATCAGGCCGCGTAAACGCGAGACCAGATCTCGACCACGATACTGCGCATTGCCTCGATGAACCATGATCGACAGCGCGTCCACGCGCTCGCCATTGATCAGTACATCTAGCTTGACCATATCGGCTGCGCGATATTCGCGAAACTCATAATCTAGCGAGCCATACCCACGCGTCATTGATTTGAGCTTATCAAAGAAATCTAAGACAACCTCATTCAGCGGTAAGTCATACGTCAGAACAACGTGCCGTGGACTGTAATGCATGTTGGTTTGTACGCCGCGTTTATTCATACACAAGGTAATGACGGCGCCAACATACTCTTGCGGTGTGAAAATAGTCACCGAAATGAGCGGCTCACGGATTTCTTCGATTTGCGAGGGATCGGGCATCCGAGCGGGATTTTGTACTTGCTCAATTGTGCCATCGCGCATGACCACTTCGTACACAACAGTCGGGGCCGTGGTCACAAGATGCATGCCGTATTCGCGCTCGAGTCGCTCTTGGATGATGTCCATATGCAGCAACCCAAGAAAGCCGCAACGAAACCCAAAGCCGAGTGCTTGCGACACTTCGGGTTCGTAATGAAACGAAGCATCGTTTAACTGCAGCTTTTCCATCGCTTCACGTAAGGCATCGTATTGATTGGCTTCGACTGGATAGAGTCCGGCAAACACCGCGGGCTTCACTTCTTTAAATCCAGGTAAGGCTGCGGCAGCGCGATGATCAGCGTGGGTCACTGTATCCCCCACCTTCGCGGAGCGAAGTTCTTTAATGCCGGCAATGATGAAGCCAACGTCGCCTGCAGCCAGAAAATCACGTGGTTGTGATTTGGGGGTGAATACACCGACTTGCTCGCACAGATGCGTCGCACCGGTGTTCATTAATTGAATTTTTTCTTTGGGTTTTAAGGTGCCTTGCATCACGCGCACCAACATGACGACACCCACGTAGTTATCAAACCAGGAGTCAATAATCAGTGCTTGCAACGGCGCTGAGCGGTCTCCACCCGGTGGAGGAATGCGCGCAATGATCGCTTCAAGAATGTCATCAATGCCAATGCCAGTTTTGGCACTGGCCAAGATGGCATCTTGCGCATTGATCCCGATGGCGTCTTCGATTTCAGCAATCGCTTGCGGTGGATTGGCCGATGGCAAATCGATTTTATTGAGGACTGGAATGACATCGACATTTTGCTCGATGGCCGTATAACAATTGGCCACGGTCTGAGCTTGCACTCCTTGCGAGGCATCCACAACCAGCAATGCGCCTTCGCAAGCAGCGAGGGAGCGACTGACCTCATATGAAAAATCGACGTGACCCGGGGTGTCGATGAGGTTTAACGCGTAAATTTCACCGTCGCGTGCTTTGTAGCGTAATGCCGCGGTTTGCGCTTTGATGGTGATCCCGCGTTCACGTTCAAGATCCATCGAATCGAGCACCTGATCCGCCATTTCACGGTCCGACAATCCACCACAGCGTTGGATAAAGCGATCAGCCAAGGTTGATTTACCGTGGTCGATATGCGCGATGATAGAAAAATTTCGAATTCGTGTTTGCATGGAAAAAGGGTGCTCAAGGCACCCTTTAGAACGTGAAGCTTATTTTAGCTCAAGCTGCCGCTGCACTGCGTCCAGATCGAGGAAATAGTGGCAGATTTCCTCGTCCGCGCTGTTTGTCAGCACGGGGACGAGTTCACCAAAACGTGCTTCAAGCGCCGGATCGGAGTCGACATCAATTTCGACGAAGACGACGCCCCTACCCTCGGTGTATGCACGCAACTGCTCTGCCATGTCTGTACAGAGGTGGCAGTAGCTGCGTCCATACAATCGCCATGGTTCAACCTTTGTATCGTGGGCAGCTTCAGTCACTCAAGCCACTCACACTGATAAAGGCACTGCGCTCGCCACGGCGTACATGCAAGGTGACCGTGGCATTTTTGTCTAACGGTTGCAGCAAACGATTGAGTTGTTCTACTGAGCGTAATTCGGTTTGCGTCCCTTTGTGTACTAATGTGAGCAGTACGTCACCGCGACGAAAATCACCTTTCGCCTCGGGCTTCACCTCATTGATCAGCAAGCCGTACGAGAGCTTTTGCTCACGTTTTTGTTCCGCACTCAGTTCGCTCACCACAATACCTAGACGCGTGGCAGCCACTTCAGGTGCTGGTTTATTATTTTTGGTTGGCTCACGACCGGCTATACGATCTTCTTGTAATTCGGCGACAGTCACGTTGATTTCACGCTGCGTCCCTTTGCGCAAAATAACCACCGGTACACTAGCGCCAGGACGCGTCGCGCCCACAATGCGCGGTAAATCGCTCGACGATTCAATGGGCTTTCCATCAAACTTTAAGATCACATCCAAGGCTTCAATGCCTGCCTTGTCTGCTGGGCTTGCCCGTTCGACTTGATTCACCAATGCACCAGCAGGCTTGGGTAGACCAAATGAATCTGCAAGCTCTCTTGTGACCTCTTGAATCACAACACCAATTCGTCCGCGCGAGACTTTGCCTTTGCTACGTAATTGCCCTTGCACATCCATGGCCACATCAATGGGAATAGCAAACGACAGGCCCATAAATCCGCCTGTACGACTGTAAATTTGCGAATTGATCCCCACCACCTCACCGCGCATATTGAATAGTGGCCCACCCGAGTTACCTGGATTAATCGCCACGTCGGTTTGAATAAATGGCACAAAATTTTCTTGCGGTAATGAACGTCCTTTGGCACTCACAATCCCTGCGGTCACGCTGTTTTCAAATCCAAACGGCGAACCAATCGCGAGCACCCATTCCCCTACTTTTAAGCGCGCAGGATCCCCTAATCGAACGCTTGCTAATCCGGTTGCTTCAATTTTGATCAACGCAACGTCTGAACGTTTATCTGTTCCAATCGTACGTGCTTTGAATTCGCGTTTATCGTTAAAGCGCACGGTAATTTCATCGGCGCCATCGATGACATGCGCATTAGTCAGAATGTAACCGTCGGCGCTAATCACAAAACCAGAGCCGAGCGATCGCGACTCAGGCGCTCGCTCTGGCGCTCGTTGGCCCGGTGCTGCGCCGGGAGGACGGGGTAAAAAGCGGCGGAACAGGTCGTAGAGTGGATCGTCTTCATCGATTTGCGGCATTTGCAAAATGTTTTGCCGCTTCACCGCTTGCGTGGTGCTGATATTAACGACGGCCGCGCCTTGTTTTTCGACCAGCTCAGTAAAGTCAGGTAGCTCACGTTGCGCCCAACACACATTCAACGTAAATAACCCATAGATGACAAATACAGCAGCGAAGACGTGGCGATAAATTTTCATGTAGGCGCTCGACAAGAAAGCTTAGGGTTGACGACTAAATTCGACGGCATTACCGATGCGGCGTACGTTCGCGATAGGCACTTCTCCGAGCACGGTAATCACGTGATCACCGAGCTCGCGGGTATAGGAGTTCATGGCGCCCATCGTGGATAGGCCACTGCGCAGCGCTTCTTGGCGCCCCGCCGTGGGTTCGATAAACACCGACACGGCTGACATCCCGTCTGAAAAAACAACTTGTCCGATGGGCGCAGCATCCCGACGCTGACGTTTCACTTCAACGATACGTTCAAAACCAGGCAGGCTCGCTTTAATTTGCCAGCCAGCATCTGCAAGACGCGTTTGTTTGATGACTGCCTGTTCCACATGCCATGCCGTACCACGCATCGCAACGCGAGGTAGTAATAATTCGCGTCGTATTTCTCCACCAATGCGTAAATGGGTAAAAGAAAACTCCTCCAGCGTTTCGTTACGCTCATTCAAAATGCGCGCCTTTAACAACATACCGGTCGACTTATCAGCCCACAGTTTGTAGCCGTAGCGTAAGTCATCTTTGGGCGTGAGTAATACCGACTGAGTTTCAAAGCCCGCAATGCGCGCAGACTCACCCAGACTGAGGCTGTACAGTTCATTGAGATGGGCCGTGTGTGTAGGCAGGAGTGCCGGAAAACTACGCTGTCCGGTCCGGCGCTCAACAAGAATGACTTTTCGCTCGGGCAAATAACAACGTACTTCTTCGCCATGACGAATCACTTCGCGTGGCTGACCATCTAAGACTTCGAGGTGCTCATGATCGCCAGATTCATCGATGATGCGTGTGATGCGCGAAGTTTCATTGCGTTCGCCTTGTCGGAACACAAAGGTGCCGGTGTAACTTAGACGCTGTGCCGCGTGTTGTATGCGCTTAAGCCAACTATTGGCATCGACCATGGGCGCTTCTGCTTGCGCACAGCTTGCAAACAACACGAGAGCGCAGGCAAGCCCTCTCATCGACGTGACTCAGCGTTGGTTGATACCGTGCGTACGTACGGTGCGACACCTTGTAAACCACCGCGCGCAGCATACGCATGGTGTGCCATTAAGTACTCATTCACGGCGCTGGTCATCGGCACGGCCACTGCAGACGCTTCAAGGTCAGCGGGGGCGTGCGCGACGCTGGTTGCGGCGCGATTCCAATCCACAAAGGATGCAAGAATTGACCACGCAACAAAACCAGCCGCGGCAACACTTGCCGCAAGCATCGTTTTGCCAATCCACTTCGGTTGGGTCGCCTTGCGTTGCGCCGGTTGCGGTGCGAGCACCGTCGGCTCTTCTGCGATTCGTGATGAAACCCGCGCACAAAATCCTTCAGAGAGTAACGCTGTGTCTTGCATCGCGTCGCGGATGAGGTGGTAACGCGCCCAAATTTCTTGCGCTTCTGGGTCCCCCTCTAAGGCACGTAACGCGACCTGGTGTTGCGAGGCTTCTGCACCATCATCCATCAACGCGGAAATTGCTGGCTTCATCTCACCACCTTTTATCCTTGCGAGCGTCTAACAACGGACGCAGTTGTTCCGAAATGGCCTCGCGTGCACGAAAAATACGCGAGCGTACTGTCCCAATCGGGCAATCCATCATCACCGCAATATCTTCATAACTCATCGCTTCGAGCTCTCGTAACTGAATGGCTGTACGCAGTTCTTCAGGCAGGGACAACATCGCACTGTTGACCGCTTCGCCGAGTTCTTTGCTCAACAATAAACTTTCGGGCGTGGAGCTTTCTTGCAACAACGCTGCCTCAGATAAACCTTCGGCTTCATCGGCATCCATGGCGGTTGAAGTTGGTACGCGGCGTCCTTGCGAAACTAAATAATTTTTTGCCGTATTAATACCAATCCGATACAGCCAAGTGTAGAAGGCACTGTCACCTCGAAAGTTTGCCAATGCGCGATACGCTTTAATGAACGCCTCCTGTGTCACATCCTCGACCTCTGCTGGATCTTTGATCAAGCGAGAGAGCAATCGTCCCAGTTTGCGGTGATACTTCACCACCAGTAAGTCGAACGCTTGTTTATCTCCAGCCTGCGCTCGCGTGACCAACTGCTGATCGATGTCGCGATCAGTCATGGCAAGACCAACCGAGGTGGATCCTGCAGGCAATACACCGCACCGTTGTGTGGACACAGGCCATCGCTATTAGTTCTCAACCCAAGTGCCCGTTTGCGAAACACGTCCCCAACACGCCCAACGCCGTAGGTGCCGAAATGACTCGGCATCGAGGCAATCAGCGGCAATCACTAACGTCTGTCTGAGGTTGTCCTGCAGGTATAACACCACGCACCAGCTTGTCACAAAAGCACGCTGCAATTGCGCTGGATGGCCATTGAGTTGAATGGTACGGTCATTACAGAGTGCGATCTGCAATCCAGCACGCTGACTGATTTGGCGACGCGCCGCCCACAGCCCACTCAGAGCGCCAGCCAATCCAGCGATCGGCCCCCAGGGCCAAACAAACGTGCAGGCCACGGCAACCCCAGCTAATGCATATGTCACGAGAACAAAACGGTGCAGCCACCTCGATGCACGCAATGTCATCACCCCGCAGGACGGTGGATTCAAATGCGTGCAAACACCAGTGAACCGTTGGTGCCACCAAAACCGAAGTTATTCTTCAGCGCGGCATCGATGCGCATCTCACGTGCTGTGTTGGCGCAGTAGTCCAGATCGCATTCTGGATCTTGATTGAAGATGTTGATCGTAGGCGGTGAGATTTGATGATGCACAGCCAGCGCAGTAAAGACGGATTCGATCCCGCCGGCACCGCCGAGCAAATGACCAGTCATCGATTTGGTTGAATTCACCACGAGTTGACTGGCGTGCGCACCAAAGGTGGCCTTGATGGCATCGGTCTCATTTTTATCGCCCAAGGGTGTCGATGTGCCGTGGGCGTTGAGATACTGAATTTGATCCGGCGACAAGCGTGCATTTTTAAGCGCCAGTGTCATGCAGCGCTCTGGTCCTTCAACGTTTGGTGCAGTCATGTGAAAAGCGTCGGCACTCATACCAAAGCCAGCTAATTCGCAGTAGATTCGCGCACCGCGCGCTTTGGCATGTTCATACTCTTCAAGGACAAGCACACCAGAACCTTCACCCAACACAAAGCCATCACGGTCTTTGTCCCAAGGACGACTCGCTGTTGCTGGATCATCGTTTCGCGTTGATACCGCACGCGCCGCGGCAAATCCGCCGATGCCTAACGGTGAAATCGTCGACTCTGCACCGCCTGCAAGCATCACATCGGCATCGCCGTATTCAATGATGCGCGCAGCTAAACCGATCGCATGTAGACCCGTGGTGCATGCGGTGACCACAGCGATGTTGGGCCCCTTCATGCCAAGCATGATAGAAAGATGCCCAGAGATAAGATTGATAATCGACGCCGGCACAAAAAAAGGCGAGATCCGACGTGGACCTTTTGCCGTTAATTCTGCATGGGTATGTTCGATCATCGGTAGACCACCGATGCCCGAACCGACATTCACACCGATACGCGCTGCGTTTGCCTCGGTGAGTGTGAGCCCGCAGTCTTGCCAAGCTTGTATTCCCGCAGCAATGCCGTAATGGATAAACGTATCCATATGGCGCGCTTCTTTCGCTTGCATGTATTGGGTGACATCAAAGCCTTTGACTTCACCTGCAATACGGCAAGCGTATTGGGACACATCAAACCGCGTGACCGGACCAATCCCTGAGCGGCCAGCCAATAAGTTTGTCCAGGCTTCCGAGACGGTGTTGCCCACTGGACACACCGCACCCAATCCGGTTACGACGACGCGACGTCGAGTCACTTGGCGTCTCCCTGTCGCTGCAAAAAAATTACTTCTTGTGTGAAGTCACGAAGTCGATGGCTTGCTGAACCGTGGTGATTTTTTCGGCTTCTTCGTCAGGAATTTCAGTTTCAAATTCTTCTTCAAGTGCCATCACTAACTCGACGGTGTCCAGCGAATCAGCGCCCAGATCATCAACGAATGAGGATTCGTTCTTGATTTCTGCTTCGTTGACGCCCAGTTGCTCGGCGATGATTTTGCGCACGCGCTGTTCGATGTTTTCCATTTGTTGCTCCTTCCCTGGTTGGGTCAACCGTGTTCGGTTGACCGTAAGACTTCGATTTTAGCAAAAGCTGCCGCATTAGCGCGGCTTTAACTTGGGCCACGTCTTTAGGCCATGTACATCCCGCCGTTGACATGTAAAACAGTTCCTGTCACGTAGCCCGCCGCTGGCGAAGCCAAATAATTCACCGCCGCGGAGATATCTTCAGGGGCGCCCAAGCGCCCGAGCGGAATTTGCGTCAGCAAACTCTCACGTTGCGCTTCCGACAACGCGCGCGTCATGTCGGTGTCAATAAAGCCAGGCGCAATGCAATTGACTGTAATGTTGCGGCTACCAATCTCACGCGCCAAGGATTTACTCATCCCGACAATGCCGGCTTTGGTTGCCGCGTAATTCATCTGGCCGGCGTTCCCTGCCGCACCAACCACGGAAGTAATGCTAATAATGCGACCCCAACGCGCCTTCATCATGCCGCGCAAAACCGCACGCGATAAACGAAACACCGAGCGCAGGTTGGTGTCGATGACTTCATCCCACTCGGCGTCTTTCATCCGCATCGCGAGGTTATCGCGCACGATGGCGGCGTTGTTCACCAAAATAGCGATGTCTCCAAACGCTTGTGCGATCTGCACTGGCAAGTTGTCGCACTGATCGGCCTGCCGGACATCGAGGACGCGTCCTGCGCCTCTTCCGGTTGCCGTTTGTAGCATCGCGCCAATGGCCTCAGCCCCAGATGCACTCGTCGCCGTGCCAATCACTGTGGCACCTTGGTTGGCCAAGCCCAATGCAATCGCCCGACCAATTCCGCGCGATGCGCCAGTCACGAGGGCAACCTTTCCGTCTAAATTCATGCAGCCTCCCGAATCGTGGCAAGCGATTGTTCTAAGCTCGCGCGATCTGCAAGTGACAACCCGATCAATTGCGGATCGATACGTTTGACGAGTCCGGCGAGGACTTTTCCTGGTCCGCATTCAACAATGTGTGTCACGCCGGATGCGGCCATGTGTTGAATAATTTCAACCCAACGCACGGGTGCGGCGGCTTGACGCACGAGCGCGTCTTTAATTTGATCCGGCGCGGTTGGCTGTTGTACATCGACGTTATTAATCAAGGCAACGCTTGGCGCTTGCAGCGGAACTTGGGCTAAGCGCTCTTGCAAGCGATCAGCAGCTGGTTGCATCAAACTGCAATGAAACGGAGCACTCACCGGCAATGGCAGCGCACGCTTAGCACCACGCGCTTTACAAGCTTCAATTGCGCGCGCAACTGCGGCTTGATGACCGGCAATCACCACCTGTCCGGGGGCATTAAAGTTGACGGCTTGTACGACCTCGTTTTGTGCAGCTTCCGCACAAGCCGCGATGACTTTGTCGTCATCCAAATTCAAAATCGCTGCCATTGCGCCCTGCCCTGCAGGCACAGCCGCTTGCATGGCTTCTGCACGAAATCGGACCAAGGGTAAACAATCCGACAGCGTTAATGCGCCCGCAGCCACCAATGCGGAATACTCACCCAAACTATGACCTGCCACGATGGTTGGCGCGGGTCCGCCCGATCCGATCCACGCTTGATAAGCGG
>CANIIA010000046.1 GCA_947467435.1 Betaproteobacteria bacterium | reverse complement strand
TTGCAGATTGAGTTGTTGAATAAATTGTGTGGCGGATGTGTCTGATGCTGGTGCGCGCGCATTCATCACGCGACTCACCACCGGATAACCTTGTTTGGCGCCACCCATGGCTTTGACGACGTTGCCAAAAAACGATGGATGCAGGTCGCCAAAAAATGAAACGAAGCGTCCATCGACATACTGATGAAGCAATACATCGGCTTGTTTGGGTTTGGAGATCGCTCGCTCAGGTTGGATCGGTTGACCCTGCACATCACACGCCTGAAAGTATTTTCCATCCAGCGCATAGCGCGCAGGTTCTTCACGCGATAACACGGTGTTGGGTTGGGTCCCAGCGGCCACGATCACGGTGCGTGCCGGTAGCGTCACCGAAGCGCCTGATTGCCAACTGCCATCGGCTTGGGCGATCTGTACGGCCATGGTGATTGTTTGGGCGTGTCCATGGACGTCGATATCGATGCGTTCAGGTGTCAGGCCTTCTGCAAACACGATACCTTCTTCGAGCGCCTTTTCGACCTCTTCATGATTCAGTGTGTAGGACGGGCTATCGACTAAACGACGACGATAGGCGAGCGTCACGCCGCCCCAGGATTTGAGTAGTGCGATGAAATTGGGTGTGCGCTGCGCGGCCAAAGCATCAGCGCGCTCACGTCGAATGGCTTTGGCGTGTGCGATAAATTCTTCAGCGATGTCTGCTTCTTCGGGCGTCCAGGCTTTTCGCACAGACGCTTCGCCGCGTTCTGCGCAGAGGTGTTCAAAGCGATGCAGAAATTTTTCGACCTGCACCACGTAATACGCTAACGATTCGGTGGCAGTGTCGACCGCGGTGAGTCCACCGCCGATGACCACGACCGGTAAGCGAATTTGTAAATTGGCAATCGATTCGGCTTTGGCTGCACCGGTGAGTTGCAAGGCCATCAAAAAATCTGACGCGGCACGCACGCCGCGTGCAAAGCCGTTTGGAATTTCAAGCAGCGTGGGACGGCCAGCACCCGCAGCGAGCGCAATATGATCAAAGCCCATGGCAAAGGCGTCGTGCGTGGTTAAGGTGCCGCCAAAGCGCACGCCACCAAACAAAGCAAATTGCGCGCGCCGCTCGAGCAAGAGGCGAATGACTTTAAGAAAGTTTTTATCCCAACGCACCGTAATACCGTATTCAGCAACGCCGCCAAAGCCAGCCAGTGTGCGCGTATCGAGCGCTTCAAACAGTGCGTGAATATCGTAGACAGGAGAAAAATCGCAACGCGATCCATCGGCGTTGACACCGCTGAGTGTAGGCGGCAGCGGTTCGATTTTTAATCCATCGATCCCAACCACCGTGTGACCATCGTTCATGAGGTGGTGCGCTAGGGTATAGCCTGCCGGACCCAGTCCAACCACCAACGCACGGCGTGCGGTATCGGGACGTGGCAGGGGACGGCGCAAGTTCAGCGGGTTCCAGCGCGTCAACAACGAATAAATTTCAAAACCCCAAGGCAAGGACAGCACATCTTTTAAGGTGCGCGTTTCTGCTTGCGGAATATTGACCGGCTCTTGTTTTTGATAGATGCATGATTTCATGCAGTCGTTACAAATGCGATGGCCTGTCGCAGCGGCCATCGGATTGTCGACGCAAATCATCGCCAACGCGCCGATCGGTTGGCCGCGAGTTTTAACTAAATGAAATTCGGAAATACGTTCTTCTAAGGGACAACCCGCGAGCGTGACACCGAACGGTGACTTTTTGAATGCGGCACTGTGCGCAGGTTCGCCTTTTGCAACCTTTTCGCGCATCCCTTTAGAACAGGCGTCTTTGCCTTGTTCGTGACACCAAATGCAGTAGTTTGCTTGATCAAGTGCGCCGGTGAGATCAGTGCCAAGGTCGGTGAGTGCAAAACCATCGCGATGGCGTAAATGTGCATCGTTGAGTGTGTGTGCGGTGTAACCCGCTTGTTGCGTTGAGTCCAAATGCGGCACGAGGCGCATGAAGTCGAGTTTGGTGGGTGATTTAAACAGCACACCCTCACGATGAAGTTTTTTCCCCTCCGCGGTGGTGGTGGCCCAAGCGGCGTAGTGCGCAGCCAAATCAAGCATTGCGCTATGCGTGGCTTCGTCGGTCAGCCAATCGGTGATGTGTCGCGCGAAGCTCAGTTCGGTAAAAGCTTCACCAAATGCTTTGGTCAGTGTTTGACGCGCAACCGTTGCATCGAAGTCTTGTAGCGCATCAGGGTTGACTTTGCTCAATGCGCGCCGTTGCACAAACAAGCGTTTCACGCTGTAGAGCGGCGCAAGGGCGTGGTGTTGCGCAGCCAATGCATGCACTTCACTCGTGATGCCAAACAGCAGCGCAAGAAAGTCTTCCAGATGTGGGGAGAGAGCGATCAGTAAATCGGATTCTTCACGTGCGGAGAGTGCATCGGGTTGTAAACGCGCTTGTTGCAGACGTTCTGAGAGCGACGCATCAATGCTTTGTAAATGCGTCAAAAAGGCCGCATCAACGCGGGCCAGTCCGGCGGTTTCGTATAAATCATTGAAACAAAGATTGGCGGCAAGATGCAGCGTTGGTGTGGTCATGGAACGTGGGACTCAAGCGGTTGAAGCGGGTGAGGCCGCCGCAGTGCAAAGGTGGGATGGAAGGTGAAGTGTGTGTGTGATGCAGCGACGCACAATACTGACTCTGAGTATTGCCTAATTTAGGCAGCCACGCAACGCGCAATGCGGCTTGGCTTTCGCTTCGGCGGCTTGGCTTTCGCTTCGGGACTTGGCTTTCGCTTCGGCGGCTTGGCTTTCGCTTCGGGACTTGGCTTTCGCTCCGGCGGCTTGGCTTTCGCTTCGGCGGCTTGGCTGTCGCTTCGGGGCTTGGCTTTGGTTGCTCGGCTAGAAGAAAGTCTTTAGCATCCGAGCCAAATGGCATGGCGGGGCCGCATCACGACGCATTCAATCCTTCGTCTTGTGCTTGTTTAGTTTAATTTTGGAGATTTGCATGCAACTTAAGGACAGCGTGTTTTTGATCACCGGTGGTGGATCTGGTTTGGGCGCGGCGACTGCCCGGATGGCAGCAGCCATGGGTGCCAAAGTTGTGCTCGCCGACATTCAGGATGCCACGGCCATCGCCAATGAAATTGGCGGTCGTTACATTCGAACTGATGTCACTGTCGCGGCGGATGCGCAAGCGGCTGTTCAACTCGCGCAAACAGCGTTTGGTGGATTGCATGTGTTAGTGAATTGCGCAGGCATAGCAATCGGTGAAAAAACCATCGGAAAAAATGGTCCGCATGCGTTAGCAAGCTTTACCCGGGTGATCCAAATTAACTTGATCGGCAGCTTCAATATGATTCGTTTGGCCGCGCAAGTGATGGCGCAAAGCCATCCAAACGCCGCAGGCGAGCGCGGAGTCATTATCAACACGGCGTCCGTGGCGGCCTATGATGGTCAAATTGGGCAGGCGGCGTACGCAGCGTCGAAAGGCGGCATCGTCGGGATGACCCTACCGATTGCGCGCGACTTATCGCGTGATGGTATTCGTGTGATGACCATCGCGCCCGGCATTTTTGAAACACCGATGTTGTTAGGTATGCCGCAAGAGGTGCAGGATGCCCTAGGCAAAATGGTGCCGTTTCCTTCACGCCTTGGTAAACCAGCCGAGTACGCGCAACTGGCGCGCGCCATTATCGAAAATGAAATGCTCAATGGCGAAACCATTCGGCTCGATGGGGCCATTCGCATGGCGCCCAAATAAATACATCTTTTTTAGCGGGCGCTCTCGGGTAACACTTCTTCGCGCAAGGCTTGGCGATAAACCCGGGATCGCGCCACATAGCCTTTCGGAATTTCAAGTAAGCGCGCGCGTTCTTCTTCGGTTAGTTCGCGCACGACCTTGCCCGGCGAGCCCAGCACTAAAACGCCAGAGGGAATCTCGCGTCCTTCGGGGATGAGACTGTTGGCACCAATCAAGGTGCCTGCACCAATACGCGCGCCGTTGAGAACCACGCTTTTGATTCCAATCAGCGTGCCTTCACCCACGGTACAACCATGCAGCATGGCTTGATGTCCCACCGTCACGCGTGGACCTAAATGCATCGGAAAACCTGGGTCGACGTGCAAGACGGCGCCATCTTGGATGTTGGTTTCTGCGCCAATGTGCACGCGATCATTGTCGGCACGAATGATCGCGCCAAACCAAACATTGACCGCATCTTCTAAGTGAATATCACCGACGAGCGTGGCATCGTGGGCAACGAAATGATGTGTACCTGAAAACGACACACGGCGTTCGTTGATGCTGAAAATCGACATGGCAGGCAACCTAGGGGCAATGAGAAAGAAGCGGCACAGCGCGCGATCATAGCCTGCGCGACGGTCCTTGGCTGGTATCATCGCGCCCCTCATGCGAGACAGCCGCTCCCTTTTTCTAGAACTGCGTGGTTTGCGTTACCACGTACGTCATTGGCCAGGCCAATCTGACCGGCGCATCTTTTTGCTACATGGTTGGATGGATGTGTCGGCATCCTTTCAATTTATGGTTGATGCCATGGACGCGGGTTGGGATCTTTACGCCCCCGATTGGCGGGGCTTTGGTTTAACCGCCTGGGGACCCTCAGATAGCTACGCTTTTACTGATTATGTGGCCGACCTGGATCAGTTACTCGAGCACTTGCAGCCAGAGGCACCAGTCAATTTAGTCGGCCACAGCTTGGGTGGAAATGCCGCGGCGATGTATGCCGGCACGCGGCCAGAACGTGTGGCGCGATTGGTCAATCTTGAAGGTTTTGGCATGGGGCGCACGCAACCTGAACAAGCCCCGGCGCGTTTGCGTCGATTTTTGGATGAGCTGCGCGCGCCGCCACGTCTGCGCGCCTATCCAAATTTTTCGGCATTAGCCGATCGTCTACAAAAAAATAATCCACGGTTAAATCGCGCGCGTGCGGAGTTTTTAGCTGAACACTGGGGCCAACTCTCTGGCGATGGCGAAGTGCATTTACGTAGCGATCCGGCCCACAAAATGGTGAACGCAACGCTCTCGCGGGTCGAAGAATGGCGCGCGTTTTGGCAAGCCATCGAGGCACCTGTACTTTGGGTCGACGCCGCCGATTCAGCCACGCCCGTACAACTAAAAATCTCGCCTGAAGAAATGGCGGATCGCCGTCAAGCATATCGACAGTTGCGTCACGTGACGGTACAAAATGCCGGACACATGTTGCATCACGATCAGCCGGAAATGGTGGCCGCATTGATTGAGGAATTTTTGTCGTGACGTCGGTCACACGCTGGATGGATGTTGATCGTGCTTGATATTGACTTGCACTGTCATTCAACGTGTTCAGATGGCACGCTGCAGCCTGCGGATCTGATACGGCGTGCAGCCGCGCGTGGTGTCGATGTACTTGCGTTAACTGACCACGACACCCTCGATGGTCTTGCCCTAGCGCGTGACGCGGCGCAGGCTGTTGGTATGCACTTCATCCCTGGTGTTGAAATTTCTGTGACCTGGCGTGCACAAACCATTCATGTCGTCGGGCTTGATATTGACCCCAGCGCACCGCAGCTTGTTGAAGGCTTGCACACTGTACGGCGTGACCGGCTTGAACGTGCCCATCGCATGTCAGAGGCTCTTGCGGCTGTTGGTATTCCCGATGTGTTATCCGGAGCCCTTGCGCTCGCCAACAATCCTGGTTTACTGAGCCGCACGCACTTCGCGCGTCACCTCGTGCAACGCGGCGTTGTGGCTGATATCAGTCAGGCTTTTCAACATTATTTGGTGCCGGGCAAACCGGGTTATGTGCCTCATGATTGGAGTGCATTGAACACCGCCGTGCAATGGATTTGTGCGGCAGGTGGGCGTGCGGTGCTGGCACACCCCGGTCGTTACAACTTGTCGGCCGGTGCGCTGGATGCGTTGCTCGTTGATTTTCGTCTGGCGGGTGGAGCGGCCATTGAAGTCATTACCGGCAGTCATGCGGTCGATGATTACCATCGTTTTGAACATATCGCGCGGCATTACGGCTTGTTTGCGTCGCGTGGCTCAGATTTTCATGGGCCGGGTGAGGGCAATAGTGATTTTGGTGAATTACCGCATTTACCCCCGAGCTTGCAGCCGGTTTGGCATGATTGGGAAGTGGCTGGCTAGGCGCGAAGAACCATGGCGCAATTTTTTTCCATCCACCCGACGCATCCACAGGCCCGATTAATTCGGCAAGCAGAACACATCCTGCGCAACGGTGGACTGATCGCCTATCCTACCGATTCGTGTTTCGCGCTTGGTTGTCATCTCGGCGATGCCCAAGCGTTGGCACGTTTGCGTCAAGTGCGTGGCATCGATGAAAAACATCACCTCACGCTGATGTGTCGGGATCTATCCGAAATCGCGACGTACGCGATTGTGGACAACGTCCAGTACCGCTTGTTGAAAGCGGCAACCCCCGGTAGCTACACGTTTATTTTGCCTGCCACACGCGAAGTGCCGCGTCGCTTGATGCATCCGAAACGTCGCACGATCGGGGTACGGGTGCCGGCACATCCGGTGATTCATGCGTTGTTGGCTGCGCTCGGAGAACCGATCTTAAGCGCCACGCTGCAGTTGCCTGGCGAAACGCAGCCACTCACCGACGCGCATGCAGTGCAAGAGCAACTCGGACGCGTACTCGATTTGGTGATTGACGCAGGGCCGTGCGGCAGCGCACCAACGACGGTCTTAGACCTGACCGGAGCGCAACCGCAAGTGCTGCGCCTTGGGGAGGGACCGTTACTGCCGCTGGGCCTCACCCCAGCTTGATCTGCGGTCGGCGCAAGGGCCATCTGCTAGAATCGAACGCTTAACAACGGCTTGGCGATGGACTACAGCGAACTGATTCAAACCATTGCCATTTACGCTTTGCCCGTGCTTTTTGCGATTACTTTGCACGAGGCGGCGCATGGCTACATGGCGCGTCGCTGCGGCGATATGACGGCCCATATGCTGGGCCGGATTAGCCTAAATCCGATGCGCCACATCGATTGGTTTGGCACGATTGTTTTGCCGCTGGTGATGATGTTGGTCTCGGGTGGACGATTGTTGTTCGGGTGGGCGAAACCGGTCCCCGTCAATTTTTCTGCGTTGAATCAACCCAAGCGCGATATGGCTTGGGTAGCGGCAGCCGGTCCTGCAGCAAATTTTTTGATGACGATTTTGTGGGTGGTGTTGCTGAAAGTGGTGCTGCAAATTCCTGAAAATGCGTATTCCGAACCGTTGCGACAAATGTCAGCCGCTGGGATTCAAGTCAACTTAGTGTTCATGTTTTTAAATCTTGTGCCTATTTTGCCGCTCGATGGCGGGCGAATTTTAACCAGCGTGTTACCAAACCGTTTGGCTTGGCAGTACGCGCGGCTTGAGCCCTATGGCATGCCCATTTTGATTGTGCTGCTGCTCACCAACGCGCTCGATCTGGTGTTGAATCCGCTGATGCACATGAGTACCGCACTGATTCGTCAATTGTTGCTGTAACCCAGACCGACCCGAGCACTTTTCATGTACGAACCACGAGTACTTTCTGGCATGCGACCCACAGGGGCGCTGCACCTGGGCCATTACCATGGTGTTTTGCGTAATTGGGTCCGCTTGCAGGCTGAGTATCCCTGTCTATTTTTTGTTGCCGATTGGCATGCGTTGACCACCAGTTACGAGGCCACGCAAGCCATCGAAAAAAACACCTGGGATATGGTGATCGACTGGTTGGCGGCCGGCATTGATCCGGCGCAGGCCACGTTGTTTGTGCAATCGCAAGTGCCTGAGCACGCCGAGTTACATCTATTGCTGTCGATGATTGCCCCGTTGGGCTGGTTAGAGCGCGTGCCTACGTACAAAGATCAACAAGAAAAACTCGCTGATAAAGATCTCGCGACGTACGGTTTTCTTGGTTACCCATTACTGCAGGCCGCGGACATTTTGATTTATCGCGCCAACATGGTCCCGGTTGGTGAGGACCAAGTGCCGCACGTCGAATTTACGCGTGAAATCGCGCGACGCTTTAACCACCTCTATGGACGTGAGCCAGGCTTCGAAGATAAAGCGCGCGCTGCCGTGAAAAAAATGGGTTCAAAGCGGGCTCGATTGTTTGACGAATTGCGTACGCGATTTTTAGAGCAAGGCGATCATGAAGCCTTAGGCGCTGCGCGCGCACTTCTCGATGAACAGCAAAATTTATCGCGGGGTGATCACGAGCGTTTGTTTGGTTGGCTCGAAGGCAGCGGTAAAAAAATATTGGTCGAGCCAGAGGCTTTGCTGACTGCCGCTTCGCGCATGCCGGGTCTTGATGGACAAAAAATGTCTAAGTCATATGGCAACACGGTGACTTTGCGAGAGGACGCCGATACGGTGAGCAAAAAGATTCGCACCATGCCGACCGATCCTGCGCGCGTTAAACGCACTGATCCAGGCTCGCCTGAGCATTGTCCGGTGTGGCAGTTGCATCAAGTGTATTGCGATGAGGCTAAACGTGAGTGGGTGCGCACCGGATGTACTAGTGCGGGCATCGGTTGTTTGGAATGCAAGCAGCCGGTGATTGATGCGGTCCTCGCTGAGCAAGCACCGATGCGCGAACGTGCGCAAACCTATTTAGACGATCCAACACTCGTGCGCGCCATCATTGCCGATGGCAATGAAAAAGCCCGCAAGCTTGCCAACGAAACTATGCGCGAAGTACGCGAAGCCATGGGTTTGGCCGCAACATGAGTACCGAAACCACCGCTGTGGACACGCTGGCTCCCACCGAAGAAGTGGTAGAGCCGCGTGCGCGAATTTATGGAGAGCCGCTCATCGAGATGCCGCGGGATTTGTATATTCCGCCAGATGCGTTAGAGATTTTCTTAGAAAATTTTCAAGGACCGCTCGATTTATTGTTGTATCTGATTCGCAAGCAAAACCTCAACGTGTTAGATATTCCGATGGCACCGCTGACACGCCAATACTTGGCGTATGTCGATGCCATGCGTGAACGCAATTTGGAGTTGGCGGCCGAGTATTTGGTGATGGCTGCGATGTTGATTGAAATTAAATCCCGCATGTTGTTGCCGCGACCGCCTTCGATGGCAGCTGAAGAAGAAGATCCGCGCGCCGAATTAGTACGTCGGTTGCTTGAATACGAGCAAATGAAAAAAGCAGCCCATCAGTTAGACATCTTGCCGCAGCTCGGGCGTGATGTGATGGCGGTGTCGGTGTGGATCGATCGCACGGTGATTGAGCGTCTGCCCGACGTGAACGCGCAAGATCTTGCAGAAGCTTGGCGACTGTTGCTAAAGCGAGCCCGTTTAACCGCCCATCATCGCGTGAGCCGTGAAGAGCTGTCTGTGCGGGAATACATGAGCCAAGTACTGCGTAAGCTCAACGAAGCCAAGGTGTTGGAGTTTTCAGAATTATTCGAACCCGAACGCGGTGTGCCCGTATTGGTGGTGACTTTCCTGGCGTTGCTTGAATTGGCACGCGAATCCTTGGTCGAAATTTCGCAGGCTGAAAATTTCGCACCAATTTACGTAAAATTGGCCCATGCTCAATCCAACTGACGCCAAACGCATCATCGAAGCCGCACTGCTTGCTTCGCAAGAACCACTTTCATTGCAATCGATACGTCGTTTGTTTGATGAAGACATCGGCGTGGATACGCTGCGTCGTTTACTCGGCGAGTTGCGCGAGGAGTGGACCCCACGTGCCGTTGAGCTGGTGAACTTAGCGACCGGTTGGCGCTTTCAGACGCGTCCAGAATTTCAGCGCTTTGTCGATCGTTTAACGCCTGAAAAACCCCCACGCTATTCGCGTGCGGTGATGGAAACACTGGCCATCATTGCGTATCGACAGCCTGTCACACGGGGTGATATTGAAGATATTCGTGGTGTGGCGGTGTCGGCACAAATTATTCAATCGTTAGAAAATCGCGGATGGATTGATGTGGTCGGGCATCGCGAGGCTCCCGGCCGTCCGGCGTTGTACGCCACCACCAAAAATTTTCTCGATGATTTGGGGCTACGCAGTCTGCAAGAGTTGCCCGCACTCGAGGAAGTTGCAAGGACACTTGAAATTGAGCCCACGCACACCCCACAAGAACCCGCGCCAGAAATCGCTGAGTTCAGCAACGTCGAGACCAACAACGTCCAGACCAACGCGGACAGCGACGCCGAGTCCAGCGCGGTCAGCGACGCCGAACCGAACGACCCGTCGCAAGTCGCCACTGCGCAGCCCGATCCGGAGCAATCCGCGTCCTGAAACGGATGCGTTGACGCCTGCCCAATCGGCGTCGTTGCAAGAGCCGGTGCGCTTGCAGAAATTATTGGCACAAGCCGGCTTTGGTTCGCGTCGCGAGATCGAGCAGTGGATTGAAGCAGGACGCATCACCATCAACGGCACGCCGGCTACGCTGGGAAATCGTGCACGATCCTCAGATCGTATTTTTTTAGATGGACAGTTACTCACGTTGCGTAGCGTGCATTCCGAGCGCCGTGTGTTGCTGTATCACAAACCGGAAGGCGAGTTGGTGTCGCGCCACGATCCTGAAGGTCGTCCCACGGTGTTTGCGAGTTTGCCGCGTTTAACGCAAGGCAAATGGCAATCGGTCGGGCGTTTAGACATGAACACCAGCGGTGTTTTATTGTTTACCAACGATGGCGAGTTGACCCATCGTTTAACGCATCCGAGCTTTGGCTTAGAACGCGAATACGCGGTGCGTGTGCTCGGTGGGCTGAGCGATGAAGAAATGGACCAATTGCGACAGGGCGTCACGCTCGATGACGGCTTGGCCAGTTTTGATCTGATTCAGGAAGCAGGTGGAGAAGGGGCGAATCGCTGGTACCACGTCACCTTGCGCGAAGGTCGCAATCGCGAGGTGCGGCGGTTGATCGAAGCGGTGGGCAAGCGCGTCAGTCGATTAATCCGTGTGCGCTACGGCACGATCCGATTACCTGCCCGTTTGCGCGCTGGACATTGGCAAGAATTGGCGGAGGTCGAGCTTGACGCGTTACTTGCTTCTGGTCACGTTGAGCGAGCCCGCTGAACGATTGTTCTGAACGGGAAAATCCGTTATACTTCCGTTGTTTAACAGATGGGCTTCGGCCCATTTTTTGTTTGTGCGGCCGAAGTGTTGTTGTTGTCTGGCCGCACAGGCGGCATCAGCTTCGGGGCGCGCATGGCACGAATGGCAGACATCGTCGAGACCACCCTCCATGGGATGGGTTACGAAACCGTCGATGTACAAGCCGGAAATCATGGCCGTTTCGTGCGGATTTTCATCGATCGTCCCGAAGGTATTACGGTGGATGACTGCGCGGCGGTCAGCCGCCAGTTGACGCGGGTGTTTGCGGTTGAAGGCGTGGATTACGACCGTTTAGAGGTTTCATCGCCAGGGCTCGATCGGCCTTTGCGCAAAGCGGCGGACTTCGTGCGATTTGCCGGCGAAAAAGCCGACATACGCATGCGCCTTGCCGATGCATCGGGACGAAAGCGTTTTATGGGCGTGCTACGCGGCATGGAGGGCACGCAGTTAAAAATCGAGTCAGACAGCGGCATTGTGCTGCTTGAATTAGATGATGTGGACCGAGCCAAACTCGTGCCGGATCTGTAGAGACTGTTGGGAGCAAATAAGATGAGTCGTGAAATCCTGCTGTTGGTCGATGCCTTGGCGCGTGAAAAAAACGTGGCCCGCGAGACGGTGTTTACCGCACTTGAAATGGCACTGGCCTCGGCCACCAAAAAGCGCTTCAGCGAAGACGTCGATGTGCGTGTCGCAATCGATCACAACTCAGGTGATTACCTTTCATTTCGTCGCTGGCTGGTCATTCCAGACGAGTCCCTTGAATATGATGCAGCCAAACACCTCACGCTAGAAGAAGCGCATGAGCGTGATACCAATTTAAAAATTGACGATTACGTCGAAGAGCCACTCGAGCCGATTGAGTTTGGTCGAATTGGCGCACAAGCAGCCAAGCAAGTGATCTTGCAACGCATCCGTGATGCCGAGCGCGAGCAAATTCTGACCGACTTTTTAGCCCGTGGTGATGAGCTCGTGACGGGCACCGTGAAGCGCATGGAACGTGGCAGTGCGGTGGTCGAGTCTGGTCGACTCGAAGCGTTGTTACCGCGCGAGCACATGATCCCGAAAGAAAACTTACGTGTCGGTGACCGAGTGCGCGCTTGGGTGATGCGTATAGATCGTTCAGTGCGTGGCCCGCAATTGATCCTTTCACGTACTGCGCCGCAGTTCATTATGAAATTATTCGAACTCGAAGTCCCCGAGATCGAGGAAGGATTGCTCGAAATTAAATCTGCAGCGCGTGATCCAGGCGTACGCGCCAAGATTGCGGTTTTTACTGCGGATAAACGCATCGATCCGATTGGCACATGCGTTGGTATGCGCGGTTCGCGGGTACAAGCGGTCACTCAAGAGCTGGCCGGAGAGCGCGTGGATATCGTGCTCTGGTCGGCGGATCCGGCCCAGTTGGTGATTGGCGCGTTGGCGCCGGCTGAGGTGTCTTCGATTGTGGTGGATGAAGACAAACACAGCATGGATGTCGTCGTCGATGAAGAAAATCTTGCCATCGCAATTGGTCGTAGCGGTCAAAACGTGCGCCTCGCCTCTGAGCTCACGGGTTGGACACTCAATTTGATGACGCAAGAAGAATCCGATCGCAAACAAGAAGAAGAAGGTGGTCGTATTCGTGCCTTATTTATGTCACGTCTTGATGTCGATGAAGAAGTAGCCGACATCCTGATTCAAGAAGGTTTCTCGACGCTTGAAGAAGTGGCCTACGTGCCGCTCAACGAGATGCTTGAGATCGACGCGTTTGATGAAGAAACCGTTAATCAGTTACGTAGTCGAGCACGCAGTGCGTTGTTGGTGCAGGCCATTGCTAGCGAAGAAAAAGTAGGCGCCATCGATCAGAATCTTTTGCACTTAGAGGGCATGGATACTGAGCTAGCGGCAAAGTTGGCCGAAGCAGGGATCGCAACACGCGATGATCTAGCCGATCTTGCAGTGGATGAGTTATCTGAGATGACCGGTGTTGACGAGGAGCGTGCTAAAACCTTGATCATGACAGCGCGTGCGCATTGGTTTGCCGAGGATGCTGCAAGCGCCAAGGAGGCAAGCTAACGTGGCACAAATGAGCGTAGCCCAGTTCGCCAGCGAGCTGAAGGTGAATCCATCGGTTCTGCTCGAGCAGCTGAACGCCGCTGGCGTCAGCAAAAAAGCACCCGATGATGCACTCTCGGAGCAAGACAAGGCGCGCCTGTTGGAATACCTACAACGAGCGCACGGTACCTCTGAGCCCAAAAATAAAATTACCTTAACGCGTAAACAAACCAGCGAAATCAAAAAATCGGATTCCTCCGGAAAGGCGCGCACGATTCAAGTTGAAGTGCGTAAAAAACGCGTGTTTGTTAAACGCGAAGCCGGAGAAAATGTCGACGCTGTTGAGACGCCCGTTGCGCCGCCTGCAGTTGAGCCGCAGCCTGTCGTTGCACCAGTACTTGAAGTTGCGCCTGCGCCGGTCGTCGAGGCCCCGCCCGAGCCTGTGGTTGTTGAACCCGAGGTGCCCGCGGAAGTTGCAGCTGTTCGCCCAGAGGTTGCGACGCCAGAACCTGCAGCACCGGAGCCGGTGGCTGAGCCCGAGCCTGTTGCTAAACCCAAGGTGCGTCCAGCAGCCTCGGTGATTGATGCACGTGAAATGCAAATTCGCTCGGAAGAAGAGCGTCGTCAAAAACAACTCGCGGATATTCAAGCCGCTGAATTACGCGCAAAACAAGAGCGTGAAAAACGCGAGTCCGGTTTGCGTGCTGCAGAACGTGAAGCGCAAGCTGCACTAGAGAAGGCGCGTGCCGAAGGTAAAACCGCGCCTGTAGCCAATGAAGGAACGCTGCACAAGCCCAAGCTCAGTGCTGAGGATGCAGCCAAAGCCGACAAGAAAGCCAAAAAGCCGAAGACCACCACGATTCTCAAAGATGAATCGTCTCGTCGTCGCACCATCAAAACACGTGGTGATGCAGGCGGTGGTGTGGGTGGTTGGCATGTGCGCAGTGGCGGTCCGCGTCAAAAGCAACAACAACATCAAGAAGCCGAGGTGTCTAACTTTGCTGCACCGACCGAACCGGTTGTGCGCGATGTGGCTGTGCCTGAGACGATTACCGTCGGCGAGTTAGCGCACAAGATGTCCATCAAAGCCGCTGAGGTCATCAAAGCGCTCATGAAGATGGGCACGATGGTCACAATTAACCAAGTACTTGATCAAGAAACCGCCATCATTGTTGTTGAAGAAATGGGTCACCGTGCGACGGCGGCCAAACTCGATGATCCAGAATCGCTACTCACAACCAGTGATGATGCAAAGTCGATCGAGCAAACACCACGCCCACCCGTTGTCACGGTGATGGGTCACGTTGATCACGGTAAAACATCGCTGCTTGATTACATTCGTCGCGCCAAAGTGGCTTCGGGTGAGGCGGGTGGAATCACGCAGCACATCGGTGCCTATCATGTCGAGACACCGCGCGGTGTGGTGACGTTCCTTGATACCCCGGGTCATGAAGCATTTACCGCGATGCGTGCGCGTGGTGCCAAAGCGACGGATATCGTGATTTTGGTGGTCGCTGCAGATGACGGTGTGATGCCACAAACGCAAGAAGCGATCAACCACGCAAAAGCAGCGGGCGTACCGATTGTTGTCGCAATTAATAAAA
Source organism: Betaproteobacteria bacterium (assembly GCA_947467435.1). GTDB lineage: Bacteria > Pseudomonadota > Gammaproteobacteria > Burkholderiales > SG8-39 > SZAS-79. The sequence goes on along the minus strand of CANIIA010000046.1, from coordinate 2,947 downwards.
TCGATAAACCTGAAGCCAATCTCGAACGTGTGAAGCAAGAGTTGGTTGGGCATGGCGTCATTCCTGAGGAGTACGGTGGTGATTCACCGTTCGTGCCGGTGTCTGCGCGCACGGGCGATGGCATCGACAACTTGCTCGAACAAGTCTTGCTACAAGCCGAAGTGTTGGAATTAAAGGCGCCGATCGAAGCCATGGCTAAAGGTGTGGTGATCGAAGCGCGCTTAGACAAAGGTCGCGGTCCAGTGGCAACCTTGTTAGTGCAATCGGGTACCTTAAAACGCGGCGATATTGTGCTGACTGGCGCAGTGTATGGTCGTGTGCGTGCCATGTTGGACGAAAACGGTAAAGCCATTCAATCCGCGGGTCCATCGATACCGGTTGAGATTCAAGGCTTATCTGATGTGCCACAAGCGGGCGAAGACATGATGGTGCTGATCGATGAACGCAAGGCGCGTGAAATCGCGTTGTTCCGTCAAGGTAAGTTCCGTGATGTGAAGTTGGCAAAACAGCAAGCCGCCAAGCTCGAAGGTATTTTTGAGAATATGGGCGAAGGCGAGAAGAAAACGCTCGCGCTTGTGGTGAAGGCCGATGTGCAAGGCTCGCAAGAAGCTTTGGTGCATGCGCTGTCACGGTTGTCGAACGAAGAAGTCAAGGTCACGGTGGTACACGCTGCGGTTGGCGGAATCACTGAATCTGATGTGAACTTAGCGATGGCTTCGCGTGCCGTGATTATTGGTTTTAATACGCGTGCCGATGCCACTGCGCGTAAGTTGATTGAATCCTCGGGTGTTGATATCCGTTACTACAACATCATTTATGACGCGGTCGAAGAAGTGAAGAACGCGCTGACCGGGATGTTGGCGCCGGAGCGCAAAGAAAACGTGCTGGGCTTGGTAGAAGTGCGTCAAGTCTTCCGTATTTCAAAAGTGGGAACGGTGGCTGGATGTTACGTACTTGAGGGTCAAGTCAAACGTGGCGCGCAAGTGCGCATTTTGCGCGATAACGTGGTGATCCACACCGGTGAGCTCGACTCCTTGAAGCGTTTTAAAGATGATGTGCGTGAAGTCAAATCAGGCTTTGAGTGCGGCACCTCAGTGAAAAACTTCAATGATCTAAAAGAAGGCGATCACCTCGAGGTGTTTGAAGTTCTGGAGGTTGCGCGCAGCTTGTAATGTGAGCGGCGCGAAAAACCACGATGGCTCGGGCGAACGGACGCGCACAAAAAGTCGGCGATCAAATTCAGCGCGAATTGTCGGACATTATTTTTCGTGAGTTGCGTGATCCGCGTGTTGGGTTCATTACGCTCACGGGTGTTGAAATGTCTCCCGACTGCTCACACGCCAGCGTTTTTTTTACCTGCCTGGAGTCTGCGCGGGTCGAACCTGCGCTGGTGGGTTTACAGCGCGCCGCTGGTTTTTTGCGCACGCAACTTGGTCGTCGCATGCGTTTGTTTACTACGCCGCAACTGCACTTTAAATACGATGCTTCGGTTGAGCGCGGCGACCGGCTGTCACGCTTAATTGACGCGGCGAACGCTGAGCACGTGAAGGATTGAACGCACCGTCGCGTCGTGCGGTGAGTGGCATCTTGCTGCTCGATAAGCCGCTCGGGATTTCATCGAATCACGCGCTGCAAGCAGCGCGACGTTTATACAACGCAGCGCGTGCTGGTCATGCCGGAACACTCGATCCATTAGCGTCTGGATTACTGCCGATTTTGTTTGGCGATGCCACCCGATATTCTGATTATTTGCTCGGTGCGGATAAAACCTATCATGCACATTTGCAGCTTGGGGTCACCACCACGACGGGTGATGCAGAGGGTGAGATCGTCTCGCAGCATGCCGTACATTGCACAGAAGAAGACATTGATGCCGTATTGGTCCCCATGATTGGCGAGCATCAGCAAATTCCGCCCATGCATTCGGCCATCAAAGTGAGCGGTCGTCCGTTGTATCAGTTGGCTCGTCAAGGTGAAGTGATCGAGCGTGCGCCGCGGCGCATTCAACTCTATGTTGTTCGCCGATTGGGACCGATCGTGGATGGGCGTGTCTGGGTAGAAATTGGCTGTAGCAAAGGCACCTACGTGCGCACTGTGGCCGAGGAGATCGGTCGTGCCTTGGGGTGTGGCGCGCATTTGGCTGGATTACGCCGGACGCATACCGGAAAATTACGTATCGAGGATGGGCTGGATCTCACGGCGCTCGGTGCCTTGGATGTTGCAGCCCGTGATGCACGCTTAATCCCGGCGGATCGTGTGCTGGAAGCGTTTCCTGCCCTTTTGCTTTCCAAGGCGGTGGGGCGGCGTGTACTCCAAGGACAAACCCCCAGTGCCCCCCCCGGGGTGAGCGATGGCGTCGTTCGCGCTTATGCGGAGGGGCTGTTTTTGGGGCTCGTCCGTGTCGCGCGAGGTGGGTTATGGCCGGAGCGCTTAATGCCAGATACTGTTTTTGCGCCCCAAGCTGCTGATAACGCAACACAAACCTTGCCCGAGACGGGAAAAACAGGTTAAAATCTCGGTTTACGCAAGGAGAAAACATGGCTTTGCAGATGGCGCAAAAAGCGCAAGTCGTGAAACAGTTTCAGCGCGCCGGTAATGACACCGGCTCATCCGAAGTTCAAGTGGCGCTTTTGACGGAGCGCATCAATGGCCTAACTGAGCATTTCAAAACCCACGCGAAAGATTTTCATTCGCGTCGTGGTCTGCTCAAGATGGTCAGCCAGCGCCGCAAGTTGCTCGATTATCTCAAGCAGACGGACGTTGATAAGTATCGCTCGGTCATTGAGCGCCTCGGTCTGCGCAAGTAACCAGGTTGGATTACATCGGAAACGCTCATCAGTTTGGTGGGCGTTTTTGTTTTCAGCACCAGCATTTGTTTTGTTGAACGTTGTGGCGCTGTCAGAAGACTCGCTGCTCATGATCCGCTATTGAAGGAATCTGCTTTGAA
>CANIIA010000045.1 GCA_947467435.1 Betaproteobacteria bacterium | reverse complement strand
GTAGTGAAAAAACCTTGGAAGGCCTACCGCCTTTTGCCGTGGTCATTGGTAACGCACCTGGCGTGACGATGACCTACGACGGACAGCCGATTGATTTACGCGCGCACTACAAAGTGGATGTGGCGCGTTTTACGTTGGAGTGATGCACATGAGCCTAGGCCCCTCTCCGCGCAGAGTGTCGCGCAAAGTACATATCGGTCACGTCGCGGTTGGAGGTGATGCGCCAATCATGGTGCAATCCATGACCAACACCGATACCGCAGATGCAGAAGCGACCGTGCGCCAGGTGCATGCTTTGTGGCGTGCCGGTTCAGAGGTGGTCCGTATTACCGTGAACTCGCCAGAAGCCGCCGCTCAAGTGGCGACGATTCGCGAGCGTTTGGATGCCATGCATTGCAATGTGCCGCTGGTGGGTGATTTTCATTTCAATGGACACAAGTTGCTCACGCAATATCCGGATTGTGCACAGGCGCTCGCGAAGTACCGTATTAATCCAGGTAATGTTGGTCATGGAAAAAAACGCGATGATCAATTCGCCACCATGATTGAAGCGGCCTGTAAATATGAAAAGCCTGTGCGCATCGGCGTGAACTGGGGCTCGCTCGATCCTGCGTTGCTTGCGCGCATGATGGATGACAACAGTCAACGTGCTCAACCGATGGATGCACGAGAAGTCATGCGCGAGGCTTTGATTACTTCGGCACTTGAATCCGCTGCGCAAGCTGTGGCGTGGGGTCTGCCCGCTGATCGGATCGTCATCTCATGCAAGGTTAGTGAGGTACAAGACTTGATTTCGGTGTATCGCGCGATTGCGCAGCGTTGTGATTACGCGTTGCATTTGGGCCTGACTGAAGCGGGCATGGGATCGAAAGGCATTGTTGCATCGAGTGCGGCGATGGGCATTCTTTTGCAAGAAGGTATTGGTGACACCATTCGTGTGAGCCTCACGCCAGAGCCCGGCGGTGATCGCACGCGTGAAGTGGTCGTGGCACAGGAGCTTTTACAAACCATGGGGTTGCGTAGCTTCACACCGTTGGTGACGGCCTGTCCTGGGTGCGGACGAACCACGAGCACGGTGTTTCAAGAACTCGCCGATCGGATTCAATCTTATTTACGCGCCCAAATGCCGCTGTGGCGTGCGCGTTATCCAGGTGTAGAAGAAATGAAAGTCGCTGTGATGGGGTGTGTGGTGAATGGTCCCGGCGAATCTAAGCACGCCGATATCGGCATTAGCTTGCCAGGCACCAATGAGGTTCCGGTTGCGCCGGTGTATGTGGACGGTGAAAAAACGGTGACACTCAAAGGTGACCGCATTGCCGAAGAGTTCCAAACGATTGTCGAAGATTACGTCGCACGAAATTACGTGTCTGGTGCGCAACGGCGTCGTGTGCGCGAAATTCCAATTAAGGCAGTCACCGCGTGAGTCAATCGTTACAAGCCATTCGTGGCATGAATGACATTTTGCCTACCGATTCGGTGTGGTGGTTGTCGTTCGAGCAGACCGTGCAGCGTTGGCTCAAGCGCTACGGTTATCAAAATATTCGTATGCCATTGGTTGAGCAAACGGCGTTATTTCGTCGCGCGATCGGTGAAGTCACCGACATCGTTGAAAAAGAAATGTACTCTTGGAAAGACGAGCTCAATCAAGAAGAGTTGACGCTGCGTCCCGAAGGAACTGCCTCGTGTGTACGTGCGGCCATTGAACACAGCTTGACCTATGAAGCGCCGCGTCGTCTTTGGTACGCGGGTCCGATGTACCGGCATGAGCGCCCACAAAAAGGTCGTTACCGACAATTTCATCAGTACGGCGTCGAGTCGCTCGGATTTGCGGGTCCAGAAATGGACGCTGAGTTAATCATCATGTGTGCTTCCCTGTGGAAAGACTTGGGCATCAGCGGATTGCGCTTAGAACTCAATACAATCGGCGCAAGCGAAGAGCGCGCCCGTTATCGGCAGGCGCTGATTACTTATCTTGAACAACACATCGACGCGCTTGACGCTGATGCCAAGCGTCGGATGTATACCAATCCGTTACGCGTGCTTGATTCAAAAAATCCGCAAGTGCAGCAAGCGTTAAGTGCAGCGCCTGTGCTGATGGATTTTTTAGGAGAGGCTTCGCTTGCGCATTTTGCAACACTCAAAGAGCTGCTCAATGCAGCGGGTGTTGCGTTTCATCTCAACCCTCGCTTGGTGCGTGGATTGGATTATTACAACCTCACGGTCTTTGAGTGGGTCTCGGATGCATTGGGCGCACAAGGGACCGTGTGCGGTGGTGGTCGTTATGATGGGTTGTTTGCGCAGCTTGGAGGTAAACCAACACCCGCCGCTGGCTTTGCGATGGGGTGCGAGCGATTGATCACGCTGATGCAAGAATCCGGTCAATCGATGCCGACCCAAGCGGCCAGCGCCTATATTGTTTGGCTGGGTGAGGGCACTGGGGTGCAGGCAATGTTACTCGCAGAACAATTACGCGCTGCGGGCTTGGATGTGATTCAGCACGCCGGGGGCGGTAGTTTTAAATCACAAATGAAAAAAGCCGATGCCAGTGGTGCACGTTTTGCGCTGATCATCGGAGAAGACGAGCTGAAAGCAGCAGAGGTCACGATCAAGCCCTTGCGCGAAGCAGCGCCGCAGCAACGCTGTGCGCAGGCTGAGGTGGCGCATTGGATACAACACGCCGGATGATGGAGACGCACGATGGCACATCTTGATTTAGAAGAGCAAGAACAACTCGACGCATTTAAGGCCTGGTGGAAGCGCTACAGCAACTTGGTATTGTCCGTCGTGGTTGCTACCTCACTGTCGTTTACTGGCTATGAGGCGTGGACGATCTGGCAGTCACGCCAAGCCGGTGAGGCGAGTGCGTTATACGAAGCGCTCACTAAAGCTGCGAGCGAAAACGATGCCAAAGGCGTGCGTGATGCAGCGGGTGGTTTACTTGAAAATTTTTCGCGTAGCACCTACGCATCCATGGGGGCATTAGCCGCTGCGCGTTTTGAGTTTGATCGCGGTGATCTGAAAGCAGCCAAGGCGCAGTTGCAATGGGTGATTGATCATGGTCGTGCAGATGAACTGCGTGCCTTAGCGCGCTTACGCTTGGCCGCTGTACTGATTGACGAAAAAACACCAGACGCCGCGCTGAAGGTGCTTGAAGCCGAAGCACCGGCGGCGTTTGCTGCTCAGTTTGCGCTATCCAAAGGCGATGCGCTGGTGGTCGCAGGAAAATCTGCAGAAGCAAAAACAGCCTATGAGACCGCGCTCCAAAAAGCGGCAAGCAAAACCGGGCCGTTTATTGATTCAGTGCAGATGCGCATCGATGCGTTAGGTCACTGATCATGCGTCGTGCGCTCATACTTTTAGTGTGTCTGTTTCTCGGATCTTGCTCGAGTATGCCGAGCATGAATCCATTGGATTGGTTTTCATCGAACAGCGGCGGTGCAAAACCCGCTGAGCTCGTCAATATTGCTAGTCCTCGGGCGATGAAGACGTTATGGCGGGCGGATATTGGTGGCGCCGGCCCGTTCGTGTTTAGTCCTGCATTAGCCGAGGGTGCGTTGTATGTGGCCTCACGTGATGGCGCAGTGGCAAAGCTTGCGCTAAATGATGGTAAGCCAGTGTGGCGTATTAAAACGAACGCCCAGCATTCTGGTGGAGTGGGCAGCGATGGGTCGTTAGTCGCGGTGGGTACGGACAAGGGTGAGGTGATTGCACTCGATGCATCCACCGGATCAGCACGTTGGCGTGCACGTGTGTCCTCAGAGATTTTGTCTGCGCCTGTGGTGAGTGAGGGATTGGTGGTAGTCCGTAGTGCCGACAGTCGTATTTTTGCGTTCGACGTGGCCGACGGCAAACGTCGTTGGGTGTATCAGCGGGCCGCGGCCTCATTGATTGTACGTGCGCCCACTGGTGTGACGGTCACACGTGGGGCTTTGTTTGCAGGATTTTCGGGTGGAAAGCTAGTCGCCATCGATCTACGTTCTGGTGCCGCGCGTTGGGAAGCCACGGTGGCCTTGCCCAAAGGTGCCACAGAGCTTGAGCGCGTCACTGACGTGAGTGGTGAGCCCGTGGTGGATGGCCGTGAAGTGTGTACAGCAGCGTTTCAAGGCAGAGCAGCCTGTTACGAAGTGAGCTCCGGTAATCAGTTGTGGGCGCGCGAGCTGTCCACACTCACCGGCATGAGTACGGATGGACGCTATGCTTTTGTTGCCGATGACAAAGGCGCGATTCACGCCTTGGACCGAACCAACGGACGTAGCCTCTGGAAACAAGATCAACTCGCCAATCGATTGATCTCGCAGGTATTGCCTTTAGGCAATGAGTTGGTTGCGGGGGATTACGCAGGCGTGATTCATTTAATTTCGCGTGATACCGGCACCTTACTCGGACGTGCAACCACCGATGGTGGACATGTGCGCGCAGCACCGCTGCGTATACCAAACGGATTTGTTGTGCAAACGGCCAATGGCGGCGTGTTTGCGTTTGCGTTGTAGCCCATCGGCTCGAAAAAAATAATGAGGACTGGCTACGTTGGCCAGGCATAGGCGCTTATGAAACCGGTGGTCGTTCTGGTTGGTCGACCCAATGTCGGCAAGAGCACACTCTTTAATCGCCTCACCAAAACGCGTGATGCCATTGTTGTGGATGTGCCTGGTGTGACACGTGATCGACACTACGGTGAAGGTCGCGGCGCGGGCCGTCCGTATTTGGTGGTCGATACCGGTGGTTTAGAGCCACTCACAAAATCGGGCATTTTTGCGGAAATGGCTCGACAAGCGGATCAAGCGATTGCTGAAGCAGATGCCGTGGTGTTTGTCACGGATGCGCGTGCAGGCTTGACCCCAGATGATCGTCGTATTGCCGGTGAACTGCGTAAGCGGCAAGCCAGAGTGTGGGTGGCTGTCAATAAATCTGAAGGTATGCAACCTGATGTTGCAGTCACTGAGTTTCATGAATTGGGTTTAGGCGATCCTCTACCCATTTCTGCCGCGCATGGTGAAGGCGTGCGTAATTTACTCGATGTTGTTCTTGCTACCTTCCCGCTCGATACGCAGACCGAGGAAGTCATTGATGCGAGCGCACCGCCGCGTGTGGGTATTGTCGGACGGCCCAACGTGGGCAAGTCAACGCTCGTGAATGCCTTGGTGGGTGAAGAGCGTGTGATTGCGTTTGATGCGCCAGGAACCACACGTGATCCAATTGATGTTCCCTTTGAACATCGCGGAAAACCCTATGTGTTGGTCGACACGGCAGGCTTACGTAAGCGCGGCAAGCAAGGCGAGAGCGTTGAACAGTTTTCTATCATTAAAACCTTGCAGGCCATTGATGGTTGTAACGTCGTGGTGTTTGTTCTCGATGCCACCGAAGGAATTTCTGATCAAGATGCACACGTCGCAGGGTTTATTACTGAGCGCGGTCGCGCTTTGGTGGTGGCTGTCAACAAATGGGATGCTGCAGATCATGAAGCCCGCGAAAAAATAAAATCCGAGTTCGCTTGGAAGTTGGGCTTTTTGTCGTTTGCTAGAACGGTATTTATTTCCGCTAAGGCAAAAAAAGGCATGCTTGATGTGATGCGTGCAGTCGACGGTGCGTACGCTGCTGCCATGACCAAATTGTCGACGCCACGTTTAACGCGCACCATGATTGCGGCAGTCGAAAAACAAGCCCCGCCGCGTCGTGGCTCAGGTCGACCAAAGCTACGCTACGCGCATCAAGGTGGTCAAAATCCACCGCGCATTATTATTCACGGTAACCAGCTTGATCATGTGCCAGAAACATATAAGCGCTATCTCGAGGGCGTTTTTCGAACGGCCTTTGCGCTAGAAGGAACACCCTTGCGAGTGGAGATGCGCACGGCGGTGAATCCGTACGCATCTCGTCGTCGGGCGCGTTAAGTCACGCAACGCGCTTCAGGCGAGTGGGTGTTTTACTCGACTTTGGCTTTGGCGCGTAAATCTGAAACAACCTTATCAATGCGTACGCGCTGAAGCCGTTGTTGCAGGTTCGCTTTCACTTCGGCGATTGGCGGGTGTTGTGCGGTACGGGTGTCATCGAGTTGGATGACGTGAAAACCAAAACGTGTCTTGACTGGTACATCAGTGAATTTACCTTTGCTGAGTTTCACCATGGCAGTGGCAAAGTCTTTATCGAACCCGCCGGGGGCATTCCACTCAAGATCTCCACCACGCTCTTTGGTGCCCTCGTCACGTGAGGATTTTTTGGCAATCTCTTCAAACGCGGTGCCTTTTTTAAGTTCGACAATCACGTTACGCGCTTCTTCCTCTGTGCCCACCAGGATGTGGCGCGCTTTGTATTCTTTGTCGCCTAAGTCCGCTTTAATGCGTTCGTATTCTTTTTGAATTTCTGCGTCAGTGATGGGGTGAGTACGCATGTGCTCGCGCAGATACGATTGCACAATCACGGTTTGTCGAACAAGTTCGAGTTCAGTTTGTATATCGGCGCGCTTTGTTAGCCCGCTACGCGCGGCTTCTTGCATCACGACTTCGCGATTGATCAGCTCTTCGCGCACTGCTGCACGCATTTCGTTTTCATCACCGCGCGGCCCGCCTTGTTGAGCGCGCTCACGCAACAGCATCTCTGCGCGCGTGGCCGGGATGCTGACCCCATTAACAGTCGCGACGCTGCCACTAGCGCTCAGCGATTGCGGTAGGGGTGCGCCTGCCCGCGCCTTTTTTGCGTCTTGCGCAAAGACCGGTGTGCAGAGGAGGGCGGTAGGCAACAAAATCAGCGCAAGCGTAGGAACGAGACGAGAGCAAAACATCGGGTGGTCCTTTCAAAGAGATTGACGTGCCGCTTCTTCTGGCGTGAGTGCTTGAATTTGCAACGCGTGAATGGGTTGATTCATGAGATCGCCAATCGCTGCGTATACCATGCGATGACGTGCGATAGTGGACTTGCCAACGAATTGCGTACTAATCAAGCGGACGCGCCAATGGGTTGCCCCACCAGGTGCAGCACCCGCGTGACCGGCGTGGGCTGCGCTGTCATCGTTTAGTTCGAGTGTTGTCGGCGTTAACGTGGCAAGGCGCGTGCGTAATTTAGTTTCAACCTCGCTCATGGTTCAGGGCGCTGTTGTTGACCGTCAGTCAAATACCGGCCCATGTACAAGGCTTGCGCAATGACGAACACAAACATCAAGCCGGTGCCGCCAAAGAGTTTGAAGTTGACCCATTGCTCTGTATCGAAATGATAGGCCACCCAAAGATTCAGCACCCCCATCACGAAAAAAAATGCACACCATGCCCAAAGCAACTGCCCCCATATTTTTTGCGGCAGGATGAGTTGTTTGCCGAGCATCGATTGAATGAGGTTACGTTGTGCAAAAAGCTGCGCAGCGGCCAATGCCAATGAAAACGCCCAGTACAGTACGGAGGGTTTCCACTTGATGAAGGTTTCGTTTTGAAAAATCAGGGTGGCGCCGCCAAAGAGAACGATGATCACCAAACTCACCCAAAGCATCGGCTCAATGGTTTTTTTTCTTAGCCATAGCCACAGAATTTGCGCGAAGGTGGCGGCGATTGCTACCCCGGTGGCGACATAAATGCCCGCAAGCTTGAAAGCAATAAAAAATAAGATGACCGGGAATAAATCAAACAGAAATTTCATGGCGCGCGCCGCTGAATTGGTGATCGGGGTTAGCCTTTTGGCGTAAAGCGTAAGGAGGCGGAATTGATGCAGTAGCGCAAGCCCGTGGGCGCCGGTCCATCTTCAAACACATGGCCAAGATGTGCGTCGCATTGTTTGCAATGCACTTCGATACGCTTCATTAAAAAGCTGTGATCTTCTGAGGTTTCGATATTTTCGCTATGGGCTGGTTGCCAGTACGAGGGCCAACCACTTCCAGAATCAAATTTGTGCTCTGATGAAAATAGCGCGGCTCCGCAGCACACACAAGCGTAAGCGCCTGGCGTTTTGTTGTCATTCAATTCACCGGTGAACGCGGCCTCAGTGCCGTGTTTGCGTGTCACCCTAAATTGCATGTCGGTGAGCTGCGCGCGCCATTCGGCTTCTGTTTTAACTATCTTCATGGGTTCAGACCTTCGCGTGTACGTTGATTATATTCTGCAGCGTTGGCGTTTAAAGTCGCAGCTTGAGCGACTCGATGAGTTGGGCAAAGACCTTGGGTGTTCCACCAATGATGTCACCGGAGTCCATCCAACCGTCTTCGCCGGTGGGGTCGCCCACCAAGCCACCAGCTTCTTTGATCAGTAACGCACCCGCAGCCATATCCCAGGGTGCGAGCCCGAGTTCCCAGAAACCATCCAAGCGACCAGCGGCCACAAAAGCCAAGTCAAGTGCGGCTGCACCAGCGCGACGCACGCCTGCGCAGCTACCCATCATGGTTTTAAGTTGGCGCATGTAAGGATCGAGTCGATTCATTTCTTTAAATGGAAAACCGGTGCCAATCAGCGCATCGCGTAAATGCGTGCAGCGGCTCACGCGCAAACGGTGATCATTCAGATAGGCGCCAGCGCCTTTGCTTGCGGTAAAGAGTTCGTTGCGCGTGGGATCAAAAACGACCGCTTGGGTCAGCTGGCCTTTGTGCTGTAAGGCAATCGACACCGCGAATTGCGGAAAACCATGAATAAAATTCGTTGTGCCATCTAAGGGATCGATCATCCACAAATAGTCCGACGCACCGCGACTGCCCGCTAGCTCTCCAGATTCTTCGGCAAGAATGGCGTGATCTGGATAAGCGGTTTGTATCACGCGTAGGATTTCGGCCTCGGCGGCGCGATCCACTTCCGTCACAAAATCGTTGATGCGTTTTGACTCAACCTCGAAATTGCCTGATAACGTGGCGCGATTAATGACGCTACCTGCGCGGCGTGCGGCTTTCACCGCGATATTGAGCATGGGATGCATGAGTAAGAACTTTTCCACAGCAAAGAGGTAGCTATTCTAAACTGGCGGCATGCAAAACACAGTGCAATCTGATTCTTTTGGTCCGTTGACCCATATGCGTGTGGTCTTAGTGCGAACCACCTTGACACGCAATATCGGCTCGACGGCGCGCGCCATGAAAACCATGGGGATTGAAGATTTGGTGTTGGTGGCGCCTCGAGAGCGACCCGATGCAGAGGCGTTTGCCTTGGCCAGCGGCGCCGATGATGTGCTTGAACGGGCGCGTATTGTTGACACACTGCCTGAGGCCATTGGTGATTGCGTTTCTGCATTTGCCTTGTCTGCACGTGAGCGCGAGTGGGGGCCGCAACGTCTGTCGGTGCGTGAAGCGGCACAAGCCGCCATCGAACGGACTGCGCAAGGGCCGGTGGCGCTGGTCTTTGGTAACGAAGCCTCAGGCCTCAGTAATGACGAGTTGCTCACCTGTCAAACCCATGTGCGCATCGACACCGATCCGGCCTATGGCTCATTGAATGTTGCGCAAGCGGTGCAAATTGTTGTCTACGAAATGCGTCAGGCGGCTGGAATGTCTTCGCCTCAAGCACCCGCCGAACGTGCAGCGACGGTAGACGATTTGGAGGGGTTATACGCAGCGCTTGAGCAAGCTGCGGCACGCAGTGGCTTTCTTGATCCATCGCAGCCCGGCAAGCTAGAAGCCCGCTGGCGACGGATGTTTTCTCGCGTACGTTTAGAGCGCGAAGAGGTCAATATCTTGCGCGGCCTGTTACGCGCACTGCAAAAGCCAAGAAATTCTGACCATTCACTTTAAGTGGTTGTGGTCATGCCATCGTCTGTTTAGACTGATCAAATGCTGAATCGAATTCGTGAAGATATTGCTTGTGTATTTGCGCGCGATCCCGCGGCACGAACGCGTTGGGAAGTCTTTACGCTTTATCCGGGGTTACACGCGGTGTGGTTACATCGGGCCGCGCATCGACTGTGGCGCTGCGGATGGAAGTGGTTGGCCCGAGCAATCTCGCATGTTGCCCGCGTATTGACGGGCATCGAAATTCATCCGGCAGCGCAATTGGGTCGGCGCGTGTTTATTGATCACGGCATGGGTGTGGTGATCGGCGAAACGGCGGTGTTGGGCGATGACTGCACGCTGTATCACGGCGTCACATTAGGCGGAACATCGTGGAGTGCCGGGCAGCGTCATCCCGTTCTGGGTCGTGGTGTGGTGGTTGGTGCAGGCGCCAAGATTCTTGGTCCAATCCCTGTGGGTGATGGAGCGCGTATTGGATCGAATGCGGTGGTAGTAAAAGCTGTTCCCGCAGGAGGAACGGTGGTTGGGGTGCCGGGGCGCTTGGTCGATACCGAGGCTCAGGAGGCCACACCGTTTACTGCCTATGCTGTTGTCCAGGGCCACGATGACCCTTACGCACAGGCGATCCAGCGGCTGATTGCCGATACCGCGCGGTTAGAAAACGAGATCCACGTGCTACAACAACAGCTTAGTCAATCGAGGGCGCAGGACGCAGTGGCCGCCGATACCCGACATCAGATGCTCGAACGTTAGAGGGCTTGCGCGCGCCCCCTCTTTGAATTCTTGACCACTTTGGTCGGACTTCGGTATACTTGACCATCTCAATCGGGTATTGGAGCGATCCATGCGACTCACAACCAAGGGCCGTTTTGCGGTCACAGCGATGGTCGATCTTGCTTTGCGGCAAGCGGGCGGGCCGGTCACGCTCTCAGCAATTAGCGAGCGTCAAAAAATTTCGTTGTCCTATTTAGAGCAGCTGTTTGGCAAGTTACGCCGTCACGAGTTGGTGTCGAGTGTGCGGGGTCCAGGCGGTGGATACAAGTTAGCCAAAGCGGCGCCATCCCTCACCGTGGCCGATATTATTTTGGCGGTCGATGAGCCCTTAGATGCCACACAATGCGGCGGCAAAGAAAATTGCTTAGATGATCGTCGTTGTATGACGCACGACTTATGGGCGACGCTGAACGCAAAGATGTTTGATTATCTGCGTTCGGTCACCTTGCAGGATTTGGTGGATCACCAGCGAGGCAAAGAGGTTTCCCAGCTGCGTGATTTTCGAAACCAGCCCGTTCCACCTGTGGCGCTGGTGGCTTAACGCAAACGAGGCAGCAATGGATTTACCTATTTATTTAGATTACTCCGCCACCACACCAGTTGACCCGCGTGTGGCGCAAAAGATGATCCCCTATTTAACCGAATTTTTTGGCAATCCGGCCTCACGCTCGCATGCGTTTGGTTGGAAGGCTGAAGAGGCGGTTGAAGAAGCCCGCGCACACGTTGCGGCTCTGTTAGGTGCTGATCCGCGTGAGATTGTTTGGACCTCGGGTGCAACCGAAGGAAACAATCTGGCGATTAAAGGAGCTGCGCAATTTAATAAAGCGCGCGGCAAGCACTTGATCACGCAAAAAACCGAGCATAAAGCGACGCTCGACACCATGCGTGAGCTTGAGCGTCAAGGTTTTGAGTGCACTTACCTTGACGTGGAAGACAATGGATTGGTGAGCGTTGCGCGTTTTCGTGAGGCGATTCGTCCTGACACCATCGTGGCATCGATCATGATGGTCAACAACGAAATTGGCGTGATTCAACCGATCGCCGAGCTCGGCGCTCTGTGTAGAGAAAAGGGCATTGTGTTTCATGTGGATGCGGTTCAGGCCGTGGGTAAGGTACCCATCGATCTCAATACGCTGCCCGTCGATTTGCTCACGCTGACTGCGCACAAAATGTACGGCCCGAAAGGCATTGGCGCGTTGTACGTGCGTCGTAAACCGCGCGTGCGCATTGAGCCCCAGATTCATGGCGGTGGACACGAGCGAGGATTTCGTTCGGGCACCTTACCCACGCATCAGATTGTTGGCATGGGTGAGGCCGCGCGCATTGCCAAACTTGAAATGGCCAGCGACAACGAGCGTATTCGCGCCTTGCGTGATCGCCTATGGCGCGGTTTGAATGCAATGGAAGAGGTCGTGCTCAACGGCGATTTAGAGCACCGCATTGCCGGCAATCTGAATGTGAGTTTTAACTATGTTGAGGGCGAATCGCTGATCATGGCGATCAAAGATTTAGCGGTCTCTTCAGGGTCGGCTTGTACCTCGGCGTCACTCGAGCCGTCGTATGTGCTGCGCGCTTTGGGACGCTCGGATGAATTGGCGCATTCTTCGATTCGCTTCACCTTGGGTAAATTTACGACCGAAGCGGAAGTCGATTACGCCATCGAGTTGCTCAAGGCTAAGGTCGGCAAATTGCGTGAACTCTCGCCCTTATGGGAAATGTACAAAGACGGCGTCGACCTCAATACCGTGCAGTGGGCGGCCCATTAATTTTTTGCAATAGTACTGAATGTAGGAGAGCAAGATGGCTTACAGCGACAAGGTAATTGATCATTACGAAAATCCCCGCAATGTGGGTTCGTTTGAAAAAGGCGATGCCGCGGTGGGTACCGGCATGGTCGGTGCACCAGCGTGCGGTGATGTGATGAAGCTACAAATTCGCGTTGGTCAGGATGGTCGGATTGAAGACGCCAAATTCAAAACCTATGGCTGCGGCTCGGCGATTGCATCATCGTCTTTGGTGACTGAATGGGTGAAGGGCAAAACGCTAGATCAAGCGCTCTCGATCAAGAACACGGATATTGCTTCCGAGTTGGCCTTGCCACCAGTAAAAATTCACTGCTCGATTCTCGCTGAAGATGCGATTAAAGCTGCAGTGGCGGATTACCGTCAAAAACATGATGCACCGGCAAGCGCCGAGCAGGCCAAAGCCGTCAACGGATAAGCGTATGTCGATTACCTTGACTGAAAAAGCAGCATCCCACGTCACGGGTTATATCGCGCGGCGTGGCAAAGGGATTGGCTTACGCTTGGGGGTGCGCACCACCGGTTGTTCAGGGATGGCCTACAAACTCGAGTTTGCTGATCAAGCCAACCCCGATGACCTTGAGTTTGAGAGTCACGGCGTGAAAGTTTTGGTCGACCCGAAAAGCTTGCCCTACATCGATGGGACCGAACTTGATTACGCGCGCGAGGGCTTAAACGAGGGCTTTAAGTTCCGCAACCCCAATGTCAAAGACGAATGCGGCTGCGGAGAAAGTTTTAACGTTTAAGCCAACCGCTGCGCTAACGCGCTGCGTGTGGCGTGTTGCCGCGATGTCGACCCCTTTTGATGCTACGAGCGCTGCGCTCGATCACTTTGCTTTGTTCGGATTGCCACAGCGCTATGCCATCGATCAACGCGCCCTAGAGCAGTCGTATCGCGATGTGCAAACCAAAGTGCATCCAGACCGCTTCGCGCAAGCAAGCGCCGCCGAGCAGCGGGTGTCGTTGCAATGGGCGACGCGCGCCAATGAGGCCTATCAAACGCTGCGTGATCCATTACAGCGAGCGCGACATTTACTGGAGTTGCGTGGTGTGGACTGCGGCCTAGAAACGAACACAGCAATGCCAGCTGATTTTTTGATGCAACAAATGCAGTGGCGCGAAGCGCTTGAAGAGGCTTGCGATGATCGCGATCTCGCGGCGCTTGAGCAGCTAGCGCAAGAATTAGCGCAGCAAACGAGCGCGCGTCTGCAGCACCTCGCGCAACACCTTGATGGCGTGCGCGATGACCTTGCCGCTGCAGGAGAGTTACGTTGTTTAATTTTTATGCAGAAATTTTCACTCGCTATAGATGATGCGCGTGAAGGTATTGAGGGACACGCTTAATGGCACTGTTGCAAATTGCAGAACCGGGTATGTCGAGTGCGCCGCATCAGCATCGACTCGCGGTGGGAATTGACTTAGGGACCACGAATTCGTTAGTGGCTAGCGTGCGCAGTGGGACTGCGGTGTGTTTAACCGATGCACAGGGGCGTGCACTGTTGCCTTCGGTCGTGCGTTATCACAGTTCAGGTGCGGTCGATGTAGGTGATCTCGCCCAACAATCGCAAGCAGAAGATTCACGCAATACCATCGTCTCGGTGAAACGCTTCATGGGCCGTGGTGTGTCTGATGTGGCGCATATTGAAAACGCCCCCTATGATTTTGTAGATGCGCCTGGCATGTTGCAGATTCGAACCTGCGCCGGCGTACGCAGCCCAGTGGAAGTTTCGGCAGAAATTTTGCGCGTGTTGCGTGCGCGTGCTGAAGCGTCCTTGGGCGGTCCGTTGGTCGGCGCGGTGGTGACTGTGCCCGCTTATTTTGACGAAGCACAACGCCAAGCCACCAAAGAAGCGGCACGATTGGCCGGACTCGAAGTGCTGCGCTTACTTAATGAACCAACCGCTGCAGCCATTGCATATGGGTTGGATCATGCGGTGGAAGGTGTGTATGCCGTGTTCGATTTGGGGGGTGGCACTTTTGACATTTCAATTCTACGTCTCACGCAAGGCGTGTTTGAAGTTCTGGCCACCAACGGTGATGCAGCCTTAGGAGGCGATGATTTTGATCATCGGGTGTTTTGTTGGCTCTTAGAACAATGCGGCCTTCACCAGCTGGGGCCACGTGATACACGGTTGTTATTAACCAAGGCGCGCGAGGCCAAAGAAGCGCTGACGTTACATGCTTCCGCGCGGGTGACCGCGCAACTAGACAACGGCGAAGTCATCGAGGCTACGCTGACGAGCGAAATCTTTACCGACATCACACGCACGTTGGTACAGAAAACGTTGGCTCCGACCCGTAAGGCCTTACGCGATGCCGCGCTACAGGTGAGTGACGTTAAGGGGGTGGTGATGGTTGGAGGCTCAACCCGTATGCCGCAAATTCAGCAGGCTGTCGGTGCGTTTTTTGGATGTGAGCCGCTCAATAATCTTGATCCGGATAAGGTCGTGGCGTTGGGTGCAGCGATGCAAGCCGATGTCTTGGCGGGGAATAAAGCAGCAGGAGATGATTGGCTGTTGTTAGATGTGATCCCGCTTTCTCTTGGGATCGAAACCATGGGCGAGTTAGTCGAGCGTATCGTGCCGCGTAATTCCACGTTGCCAGTGGCGCGTGCGCAAGAATTCACCACCTTCAAAGATGGCCAAACCGCCATGCGTTTTCATGTCGTGCAGGGAGAGCGAGAGCGGGTGGGTGATTGTCGCTCGCTTGCGCACTTTGAGTTACGTGGAATACCGCCGATGGTGGCGGGGGCTGCACGCATTCGAGTGATGTTTCAAGTCGATGCCGATGGTTTGCTCTCGGTCACAGCACGTGAAATCAGCACTGGGGTAGAAGCGGCGGTGAGTGTGAAGCCAGCCTTTGGTTTGGCAGACGAAGATATTTCACGCATGTTGCGTGACTCGTTTGAGCATGCCAAAGAAGACATGCATCTGCGTGCCCTCAATGAAGCACGCGTGGATGCGCAGCGCTTAATCGAGGCGGTACACTCTGCGCTCGAGGCCGATCATGAACTATTGGAGAGCGAAGAACGTGCAGCGATCGATTGCCGGATCGAGGAATTACAATCGGCAATGAAGAGTGAAGATCACCGTGCGGTGAAAACAGCCACTGACGCGTTAAATCGGGTGACCGATACGTTTGCTGCTCGCCGGATGGATCGCCAAGTTGCGCAAGTGCTCAAAGGCCGGCGCGTGAATGAACTGGATTTTTAATCATGCCGCAAATTACCGTACTGCCTCACGCCACGTTATGCCCAGAGGGTAAGATCATTCAAGCCAAGTCTGGTGTGACGATTTGCGATGCCTTACTCGATAACGAGATTGCCATCGAACATGCGTGCGAAAAATCCTGTGCTTGTACCACCTGCCATGTGGTTGTGCGTGCGGGCCTCACATCGCTTGCGCCAGCCGAAGAGTCGGAAGAAGACATGCTCGATAAAGCGTGGGGGCTGGAAGCGCAGTCGCGTTTGTCGTGCCAAGCGCAAGTAACCAACACAGATCTCACTATTGAGATTCCGCGCTACACCATTAACCATGCTCGGGAGAACCACTGATGCGCTGGACCGATACACGCGAGATCGCGATTGCTTTGTGCGACGCGCATCCTCAGGTCGACCCGCAGTACGTGCGCTTCACGGATTTACATGCTTGGGTGTTGGCCTTACCTGGGTTTGATGATGCGCCAGAGCGTTCTGGCGAAAAAATTCTCGAATCGATCCAAATGCTTTGGATCGAAGAGCGCGATTAATTTTTTTGCTTAAATAAAAGCGAGGGTGTGCTGACGACAACCCTGCGCAGTGACTTCGAGAAAACTTCCTTGCGTGTACCAATCCGCTAGCACAATCCGCTCTGCCGTTTGGTGATTGATTTCGAGGGCATGTCGCCCCGGACGATGTGTGTGTCCATGAATCAAGCGACGACATTGATGTGCATTCAGTGCGTCAATCACAGCAGTTGCGTTCACATCCATCACTTGCGCGGATTTGTTTTGCTTACCCGCCTCGCTCTGTGCGCGCCATTGCAGCATTTGTGCGCGTCGTGCTGTCAATGGTTGCGATAAAAATTCTTGCTGCCAGGCGGGTGCACGGCAAGTGCGACGCCAATCCATATAGCTGGTGTCGTCGGTGCATAAGGTGTCGCCGTGCATGAGCAAAGTAGGCGTGCCAAACAAGTCGAGTACGGTTGGATCTTCGAGCCGCGTCACCTGCGCCGCTGCGCAAAATGCATCACCAATTAAAAAGTCTCGATTGCCGTGCATCAAATACATCGGCGTGCCGGCCTGAACTGTGCGTGCAAAAAATCCAGCCACGATCGCGTGAAAGGGATCAGACAAATCGTCATCACCGATCCAATACTCAAACAAATCGCCAAGAATATAGAGCGCATTGGATCCTGGCACGCGCTCTTCGAGAAACGCAAACAGCGCCTCATTGGCGGCAGCACGCTCGGCAGATAAGTGCAGATCCGAAATAAATAACGTGCGCGCCATAGGATAATTGCTGTTGTTTATTTTTTGGCTTCGATGAGCGTGACTGATTCAATCACCACAGCATCTTTGGGCACATCCTTGTTGAAGGGTCCGCCACTGGCGGTGCGCACCTTACCGATGGTGTTGATTACATCCATACCAGAAATCACTTTGCCAAACACCGCGTAACCGTAGCCGTCGCCACGGGTATCGCCATTGTTCAGAAAATCGTTGTTTTGCGTGTTGACAAAAAACTGCGCGGTCGCAGAGTTAGGGTTGCTAGTACGGGCCATCGCCAAGGTGCCGATGTCATTTTTTAGGCCAGCGCGAATGCCTTTTTCTGCTTCATTTTGAATCGGTGCACGCGTCGGCTTTTGTGCAAAGTTGCTATCAAAGCCTCCGCCTTGAATCATGAAGTTATCAATCACGCGATGAAAAATCGTGCCGTTGTAATGGCCGTCTTTGACGTATTGAAGAAAATTTTCGACAGTCTTCGGAACGCGTGAGGCAAACAACTCGACGCGAAATGTGCCTAGATTGGTTTTGATATCCACTTGTGGTTCTGCGGCAAAAGCGCCGTCAGCAGCTGCGGTGGCAGATAGCACCAATAATGGGATCCATAGACGCGAAAATTTCATAACTATCCTTTCGTAGAGAAAAAATTTCAGCAAAGAATTTGGCGTGATCTTTTTGAATTTTTTGCTAGCAGCAATACGCCAAGGTATTCGCTAACCAATGCGTTAGGCCGCGCCTTCGTAGACGATTTTCCAGCGATTGTCTTCGCGGATCCAGTACTGACGTTTACGCATGGAGTTGGATAAATTACTCGAGCGATACAGTTGATCAAACTCGACCACCACAAAATCATCTTTTCCGGGGTTGCGGAACATGCTGACATCCGAGGT
>CANIIA010000044.1 GCA_947467435.1 Betaproteobacteria bacterium | reverse complement strand
GCGGTACGTTTGGTGGTACCCAAAGGCGTCAACGAAACCGAGTTGCAATGGATTTTGTTTGGTTACGAAGATGACACGCCTGAGCAACAACGGATGCGCTTAATGCAGAGTAATTTGGTGGGGCCGGCCGGCTTGGTGTCGATGGAAGATGGGGCGGTGGGTAACTTTGTACAGCGTTCGATTCAACAAGACGGTGCGCGCAGCGCGGTGCTTGAAATGGGTGGTCGTGCAGTGGAGTCACAAAAAAGCCGCGTCAGCGAAGCTTCGGTGCGTGGATTCTGGAAAGCCTATCGCGGCTTAATGGGGCTGTGATGCGTGAACAAATTGAAGCGCGCATGTCGCGTTTGCATGCCGACTATGTCGATTGCATTGACAACGACTTACTCGAAGCGTGGCCTGATTTTTTTACGCCCGATGCCTTGTATCGTATCTTGACACGTGATGCGCTAGCGAATGATTGGCCTGCGGGACTCATGCATTGCGAAGGGCGCGGGATGTTGCACGATCGAATTTTGTCGTTGCGTCGCGCCAATATTTACGAGCCGCATGGGTATCGGCATCTAATTTCATCCATACGATACAAAGGCGAAGTCGATGGCGGTTGGCGCTTGCATACCAACTTTGCAATTGTACGTACGACATGGACCACCGGTGTGCAGGATGTATTTATCTCCGGTTTTTATGATGATGTGGTGGTCGAAGTGGCTGGCGAATTACGCTTCAAAGAACGCACCGTGGTACTTGATTCGCATCGCATCGACACCTTGTTAGTGATTCCGGTTTAACACCTGACTTGATGGAAACGTCATGAAATTTCATTTCGCACTCCTCTTAAAAAATGGATGCCGTGCTGTTAGCGCAGTCTTTATCGCGTTGCTCTTGAGTGCGCTGAATGTGTTTGCGCAAGGCTATCCCAACAAGCCCATTCGGTTGATTGCGCCGTTCCCGCCAGGTGGTGCGTTAGATTTAATCGCGCGTGGCGTCGCGCAAAAAGTGGGTGATGCCACCGGACAATCGGTAGTCGTTGAAAACAAAGCAGGTGCTGCGGGAGCCATTGGCTCGGAGTTTGTTGCGCGTTCTGCGCCTGATGGATACACCTTGCTGTTGGGTGCCACGACCACACATGGCATTACGCCTGCGTTGAATCCGAATTTACCCTACGACGCAATCAAAGATTTCACGCCCGTGTCGTTGGTTGCGCTCATTCCACATATGTTGGTGGTCAATGCCGCAGTGCCTGCGACGACGTTAACGGAGTTTGTGCAATACGCAAAAACCAAACCTGGGATTGCCTACGGCTCTGCTGGTAATGGTTCGCCTCATCATTTAGGTGCAGCGTTGTTTGCGAGTTTGGCTGGCTTTCAAGGCACGCATGTACCCTACAAAGGGGTGGGGCCTTCGCTGGTCGATTTAATCAGTGGTCAGGTGGCGTTTATGTCGGTGGAGTCGGTTGGCGCTGATCCACATATTAAGTCTGGAAAAATTCGTCCGTTGGCCGTTGCCGCATCGACGCGATTGCCAGGATCTAATGTGCCCACCTTTGCTGAATCTGGATTTCGTGGATTCGAGGTGACCGCTTGGTATGCCGTGTTTGGTCCAGCCAACATGCCCCCCGAAGTATTGAACAAAATTAGTTCTGAGGTGGCCAAGTCGGTTGACGCGCCTGATTTTCGTGAGCGTTTAAAACAATTGGGTGCCACCCCCATTGGCAGCACCTCTGCGGTTTTAGGTGCGCACGTGAAAAGTGAAATTGAGCGTTGGACCCGCGCAGCCAAGCTTGCTAATTTCAAGATGGAATAACACAGGTATCACGCAGGGTTTTGGACCATTTGAATTTTTTAGGATGAAGGCATGAGCACAATCAATCCTTGGATTTTGGGCGGTTGTATGTTGCCGCATGCGCCGCAGTTTTTTACGCAGCCAGATACAGAAGATAAAAACACGATCGCCGCCGTCCAGGCAATTGGTGCGCGCATTGGTGAAGAATTAAAAGCACTCAAGCCTGATTTGTGGATTGTGATTGGTAACGATCATGCACAGCAGTTTTTTGCTAACTGCGCACCACCCTTTACGTTGCATGTGGGTGGCAAGGGGCGCGGCACATTTGCAGGTCGAACGTTTGATTTCAATATCGCCAGTGAAGTGGCGTTTGCTGTCGTCAAAGATTTATACCGCGCTGGGTTTGATCCGGCGTTTACCAGCACCGCAGAAATTGATTACGCGCTGGGCATTCCGATGACCCATCTGGGCATTGGCGCAGCGCCGGTGTTGCCCCTGTATGTCAATGCATATTTGCCACCACAACCCACCATGGAGCGTTGCTATTTGTTTGGTCAGGCATTGGGGCGTTCGTTGGCCGCGTTAGGTATTCGTGCGGTGGTGATGGCCAGTGGCGGGATGTCGCATTTTCCAGGAACGGATCGTTATGCCCGACCTGATCTTGCGTTTGATGAAAGCGTGCTCGTGCCGCTACGACAAGGTCGTTTGCGCACCTTGCTCGGTTATGAAGAAACCTTGTTAGATGACACGGGGAATATTGAATTACGTTGTTGGTCGGTCGCGGCAGGTTTACTTGGTGAGCGCGTGCCAGATGTTGTTCAACTCAATCCAAGTTGGCATCATAACTACGCGTCATTGGGTTGGTGGAGCACGCCGCAACAAGGTGTGAAACCGCATTACCCACAAGTGGCCCCTGAACTTGCTTCTCTCACGGGTGCGCTGTTTCAAATGGCTAATGACCGTGCGGCGCGAGATGCGTGGTTTGCTGATCCAGCAGCCTATGCAGATCGACATCATGTGTCCGGACGCCAGCGCGAACTGCTCATGAGTTTTGATGCACCCGCAATCGTGGCGTTAGGGATTCATCCGCTCTTATTATTTTTAGTTCGCATGCATGTCGAACGCGAACGCGGTCAAGCGCAAGGTGGGATGGCTAAAGTATGAACATCGATTTGCCCGGATTTGCTGCAGGACAACGTTTACCTGTACTTGCTGAATTACCCCGCTTACCACTCACCAATCCTGCCGATGGCTCTGCACTGGGCACATTGCCTGATGCCGATGCAACGTATGTTGATGGCGTTGTGCAAGATGCTGCCAAAGCCTTTGCGTTGCATCGACGCAGCACCACGGCGCAACGTATGGCGTGGTTAGAAGCGTTTGCAGTTCAGGTCTCTGCGCACAGTGGTCCATTGATTGAAAGTATTGTGCGTGGCATTGGTAAGCCTCGCAAAGCCGCCACGTTTGAAGCGGGGCGTGTGTCTGATTTTTTGCGTGCGTGCATTGCAGAGTTATCGGTGTGGCGCGGTGAATTGTTACCGGTCGATGCGGCACCACTCGGTGCGGGGCATTTGGGAATGGCGCGACGCATTCCATTTGGTGTGGTCGGCGCAATTACGCCATTTAATGCGCCAGCAAATTTACTGATTCAAAAAGTTGCACCGGCATTGGCTGTTGGTAATGCGGTGGTGGTGAAGCCACATCCTGCAGGAACTGAAACGGCATTATTGTTAGCAGAATTAGCGATTGCGGCGGGTTTGCCACCGGGCTTGTTTAACGTGATTCCTGGTGATCGTGCTGCAGCGCTCGCTTTGGCTGCGCACCCACAGGTGTCGGTGGTGACCTTGACGGGTGGTGTGGCGGCAGCGCAAGCATTGACGCGTGCAGCAGGGGCTAAAAAATTCAGCGCTGAACTTGGCTCGAATGCGGCCAATCTGGTTTTAGCCGATGCCAACATTGCCGATGCTGCACAAAAAATCGCACGTGCTGGATTTGAAGCGAGTGGTCAGCAATGTATTTCTGCGCAACGCGTGATTGTTGAAGCGCCTGTGTTTGATTTATTTTTAACGCAGTTTGTTGCGGCAGCAAAAAATCTGAAAGTCGGTTTACCTGAGACTCCCGGCGTGGATGTAGGACCGATGGTGAGTGAGGCTGCCGCACAGCGGGTGATGCAAATGTTTAATGACAGCGTTGCAGCAGGCGCACGTGTGGCCTTAGCCCCGGTCCGTGATCGAGCCGTGGTCTCGCCAGGCATTTTGGTGGACGCGCCCAAGGGAGCGCGTTTGTTGTGCGAAGAGGCCTTTGGTCCGGTGGTGGTCGTGCAGCGCGCTGCCAATCTAGAAGACGCGTTGCGACAAGCCAATGATTCGGAGTTTGGTTTGCAAGGCGCGTGCTTTACCTCGAGTTTAGATACGGCATTGCATGTGGCCGATGCGTTTGATGCTGGCGCGTTATGGATCAACGAAGCGAGTCGGTTTCGTTTAGATATGTATCCCTTTGGTGGTGTGAAGCAAAGTGGTTGGGGGCGCGAAGGGGTGCGTTACGCAATGGAAGAGGTCTCTCAATTTAAATTTGTAGGGATCAATTTTTCAGGGACAAAGTCATGACATCGGCAAGCCCAACGCCACCGCTTGGTCCGGACATTCCTGCATCCGTTCGCGCCTTGATGGCCGAGGTGGGTCCACGCTGGGCGACTAACGTGCCAGGTCATGTGCGACAAATGATTGAAGCCTTTGGTCCGGTGCTCGAACGTGCGCCCAAAGACGGTGTGACTGCTCGCAAGAATTTGGCGTACGGCACAGACCCGCGCCATGTGTTGGATGCGTACTTACCGCAAGGTGTGAGCGCTGCACCAGTGGTGGTGTTTGTGCACGGTGGGGCGTTTGTGGATGGCGAAAAAGATCGCTCAGCCGAGGTGTACTCCAATGTTGGTTGGTATTTGGCACGCCACGGTGTTGCGGTTCTCAACATTGAATATCGTTTAGCGCCAGCAGCAACCTATCCCGGCGGAACAGCGGATGTGGCCTTGGCAGCCCAGTGGGCGGTAAATCACGCACAAGAACTGGGACTCGATCCGACGCGTTTATTTTTATTTGGCCATTCTGCCGGGGCTGCGCATGCGGCGGCCTGCGCTTATGGGGCGCCAGGTTCAGAATTGGCGCCGCCGATTGCGGGGCTGATTGTGGTGAGTGGTCGGGTACGTGCCGACAATCGTCCGGATAATCCCAACGCAAGGAAGGTGGAGGCCTATTACGGCACGGATGCAAGCCAGTTTGAAACGGTTTCGGCGCTGCATTGGGCGAAGGCAAGTATGCCGACCTTTATTGCGATTGCTGAATTCGAAAATCCGCTGCTCGATATCTACTGCCTAGAGCTGGCCCACAAGCTCGCCAGTCAGCTCGGTCGGGCGCCGCGCATTGTGCAACGACCTGGTCACAACCACACCTCCATCATCGCGCATTTAAATACGGCCGATGATGTCCTCGGATCGGCGATTCGCGCGTTTATTAGTCATCCCCGCTAAATCGCGTGTCACGGGTTGGCGGGGCGGGCAAGTGGCTCACAGCTTGGGACAATTTGTTACATCTTCCCCTGCTTGGGTTCATTACGCTGGTCTAACCACCTGAAACACACGGAGGGGCAATGAACACCTTCAGGTTTTCTCAGCAGTTGTTACGCGCGATGGTTGTGCTCATTTCAGCGGTATGGATCGCGGGTTTTTCTGCGCAAGCGCAAGCCGATGGTTTTCATCATCATGGCTACGGTCATGGACACGGTGGTGTGCGCTTAGGCGTGTATTTGGGCGGCCCGGGATATTATGGTTATTACGGTTCGTCGTATTACCCACCGTATTACTATCCGCGTCCCTATCCTGTGGTGGTCGTGCCAGCTGCACCACCGGTTTACATTCAGCAACCCGCGCAAGCCGTACAAGCACCTGCTGCAACCGCTGATACCGATTGGTTTTATTGCGCAGATACGCGCGCTTATTATCCTTATGTGCGCGAGTGTGCTGTGGCTTGGCAGCGCGTTCCTTCGCAACCGATCACACGTTAATACTGGAGTAATTGCTATGCGTGATTTATTTCGTCCTCGACGTTGGATCTTGGCCGCGGCAAGCGTTTCGTTGGTTGCTTGCAGCACCATCCCAACGGGCCCAAGTGTGATGGCATTGCCAGGATCCGGTAAAAGTTTTGAACAGTTTCGTCTCGATGATATGGATTGTCGTCAGTACGCCCAAGCTCAAACGGGTAGTGGCACGGCTAACGATGCTGCGACCGACAACACTGTCAAAAGTGCCATCACAGGTGCAGCGGTTGGTGCGCTGGCCGGCGCCATGATGGGAGGTCACCGTTCGGCCGGCGGTGGTGCCGGCGCAGGCTTAATTGTTGGCACGGGCGTTGGGGCGGCCTCAGGCGGTTCTACCGGGCAAAGCGTGCAACGTCGTTATGACAACGCCTATGTGCAGTGTATGTACGCCAAAGGCCAGCAGGTCCCAGTACAGGGACATTTTATGAATTCGCCCAACATGATTTCGCAGCCACCCAGCGCCGCACCGATGACGGTACCTAGCACCACGCCGGCTGCAGTGCCAAATGCAACGCCGCCCTCGACGACGCCACCACCACCGGGTACGTTGCCGCCCGGTTTATCGTCGCCACGCTAAGCAACACACGACTGCGATCCAGTCGTTTTATAAAAAAGCCTGCGTGCTATTCTCGGCGCAGGCTTTTTTGTTGCTGATTTTTTTGGCTGATGATCGATGAGTGTTGTGCGTATCGATGGGCATGGGTTAGAGGTTGAGTGTATCGCCGGTGCGGTAGATGCACCCACCTTGGTTTTTTTACATGAAGGATTGGGCTCGATTGCCCAGTGGCGTGAGTTTCCTCATGTACTTGCAGCAGACACGGGATGCGCTGCCATGATCTATTCGCGCTATGGCTATGGCCGGTCTGATGTGTTGCAAGCGCCGCGCGCGTCGGATTACTTGCATCATGAAGCGCTGGTGGTGTTACCGCAACTATTACAAGAACTCGATATCCAGCAACCGCTATTGGTGGGGCATAGTGATGGTGCATCGATCGCGTTGATTTATGCGGGCAGTGAATATGCGGCAAGTACGACGGGTGTGATTGCGATGGCGCCACATGTGTTTGTCGAACCGCAATGCGCTGCCGGAATTGACGCAGCTCGACAAAGTTTTGAGGACGGTGATCTAGCTCACCGCTTAGCAAAGTATCATCGTGATGCAGCGCGTACGTTTTATGGGTGGAATGATCTGTGGGCATCCCCAGCATTTAGGCAATGGAATATTGAAGCGTTTTTGCCGCAGATTGTTTGCCCTGTGTTAGCCATTCAGGGCGAAGACGATGTATACGGGACCATGGCGCAGTTGGATGCGATTGCCGCGCAAGTCAGTGGCCCTTGCACGCGACTGAAACTTCCCCACTGTGGGCATGTCCCGTTTCGTGAACAAGCGCAGATCACACAACGCGCAAGCGCACAATTTGTGACCCAAGTGACGGACTCAAGAAAGGTGTCTGTATGAGTAGTGCAACGTTACGGTCTGATATTCAGGTCATGAGTTTAGTTTCTGTGGCCCATGCGTTATCGCATTTTCTACAACTGAACATCGCCCCCTTGTTTCCGCTACTTAAAGATGAGCTCGATGTGAGTTATGCAGCGCTGGGACTCACCACAGGAATTTTTTATGCAGTCTCCGGTGTCTTTCAAACAGTCTCGGGTTTTGCAGTCGATCGTTTTGGTGCGCGACGTGTGCTCACAGGCGGTTTATTTTTGTGTGTGCTTGGGGCCTTGATTGCAGGGACGGCAGGCAGTTACAACGGACTGATTGTTGCTGCGTTGGTGGGTGGCTTGGGCAATAGTGTGTTTCATCCCAGCGATTTCGCGATCATGAATGGTCGTATTGATCCGACTCGACTCGGTTATGCCTTTAGTAGTCACAGCATTGCCGGAAATTTGGGTTATGCCATCACGCCTATTTTTAGTGTGGCGGTCGCTGCGATCTGGGGATGGCAGGCAGCGATTCTTGCAGGTGCGGCGATTGGTGCAGTGGTTGTGGCTGCTGCACTTTTGTTTGGACAATTATTAGACGTGCCCGCCGTTCACGCTGCGCAACAAACCACATTGAGTGCGTCACAGCGTTTACGTGACGATGTCCGTCGATTGTTCTCAGTGCCGGTATTGATGTGCTTTGCGTACTTTGTATTTATTGGCGTGGTGTTTATCGCTATTCAAACCTTTGGTGTATCGGCGATGACAACGGTGTACGGGATCAGTGCGGCGTTGGCGTCGAGTGTGTTGACGGCCTATATGTTTGGTGGATCTGCAGGCATTCTGACTGGTGGCTATGTAGCCGCCAAAGGTTTTCGGCCGGATCGCGTGGCTGCCAGTGGAATGTTGATTGGCGCGCTGGTGATGTTGTTGGCAGGATTGGCTTGGTTGCCAGGGAGTGCGTTACCTGCGCTGTTTGCGATGGCTGGCTTTGCGAGTGGCGTGACGCAGCCTTCACGCGATTTGTTGGTGCGTCAAACAACCCCGCCGGGTTCAACGGGGTCGGTGTACGGATTTGTCTATTCTGGTTTAGACCTGGGCTCGATTTTGGCGCCAGTTTATTTTGGTTGGTTAATGGATTTACGTCTTGCGCAATGGGTGTTCTTCAGCGCCGTCATCGTCATGTTGGTAACCATCATGACCGTGTTGCGACTACCGACGCGTCGACCATCAGTTGCCTGATTTGCGTTTCCATCCATGCCAGTTGTGGTGCTGGTTCGGTGTGTGGTGGTCCGACACGTAAGGTGACCTTGTTGTACAAGCCGCGACGAAATGGACGTCGCATGGCAGTGCCGTTTTCGATTCGACTAAAAAACGAGCCCCACAAGTGACTGAGTCCCATCGGGATGACAGGCACTTGATGTCCCGCGGCGCTTGCTTGGTCGAGAATTTTGATGACGCCGGGTTTCATGGGCTGTAACGCTCCATCGCGTGTGATGGAACCTTCCGGAAAAATACAGACCATCTCTCCGGCAGCGAGTGTGTTGACTGCGGCATCAATCGCAGCCAGATACACCGATTCGTTTTGCGCGCGGGGCGCTACTGGGATGGCTTTGGCAAGACGAAAGATCCACCCCAACACGGGTAGTTTAAAGATGTTGTGATCCATTAAAAAAATGATTGGCCGAGGGCTAGCTGCCATGATGAGCAGTGCATCAACGTAGCTCACGTGATTGCAAATGAGTAAAGCTGCTCCCTTGATTGGTAGGTGTGATTCACCTTCGACTTGAAAGCGGTACATCAAGTGCGAGGTCAACCAAGCAATCAGGCGCAGTAAGTATTCGGGCGTCAGCAATACAATGTATGCAGCGACGGCAATGTTTGCTATACCCGTGAGAATAAACAATGCCCCGATACTCACATTCAGTTTGAGTAAGACGCCAGCGATGACAGCGCTAGCAATCATAAACAGCGCGTTTAAAATATTATTTGCTGCAATGATGCGTGCACGATGCGTTTGAGGGCTGCGTAGTTGAATGAGGGCATACATCGGTACGCTAAACAGACCGGCACAAAAACTCATCAGACCTAAATCCATCAGCACACGCCAGTACATATCCACCTGTGCTAACCCGAGCATGGGTGTATCCGAGGCAAAGTGAAATTGCGTGGTGACCCATCCTGCATCGATCGAAAAAATGCTCATTCCAACTGCGCCAATGGGCACCAGACCCAGCTCGACATGACGTCGGCTTAAAGCTTCGCAGAGCATCGAACCAACGCCGATGCCAATCGAAAAAACCACGAGTAAGAGGGTGGCGACCTGTGCGTCCGCATGCAGAACATCTTTGGCTAAGCTAGGAAACTGACTCAGAAAGAGTGCGCCGAAAAACCACAGCCAACTGATGCCAAGTAGCGATCGAAACACCACGATATTTTCTCGTGCTAAACGAAGCGTGTGGCAGGTCTCTGACCAGGGATTAAAGTTTATTTTTAAGCTGGGTGTTGACGCAGCGGTCTGGGGAATCTGGCTTGCGCAACGCCATCCAATGATCGCTAACACCACACACGCCACACTCACGAACTGCGCGCCATACGTGGACTGCGCGATCAATAGGCTACCAAAGACATTGCCGAGCAAAATCGCCACGAACGTGCCCATTTCAACCAGACCATTGCCGCCGGTGAGCTCGCGTTCGTTGAGTGTTTGCGGCAAGTAGGCATATTTCACGGGGCCAAATACTGTCGAGTGCAGGCCCATTAAAAAGATACAGCCAAGCAGTAGCGGAAACTGCGTAGAGATCAACCCCACCGTAGCGAGCAACATGATGAAAACTTCAATACGCTTGACCCACACCATGAGGGTATGTTTTTCGAATCGGTCGGCAATTTGTCCGCTGGTTGCTGAAAAAATTAAGAATGGTGCAATGAATACTGCACCAATCACAAGACCGGCGATGTTGGGCGCGAGCCATGCCACCTCAAATTGATAGGTCAGCATGATGGTGAGCGCAATCTTTAGGAGATTGTCATTGGCTGCGCCACAAAACTGTGTCCAAAAAAACGGTGCAAATCGGCGTTGTTTGAGCAACGCAAATTGACTATCTGTCGGATGACTCGTTTGTGAGGGATGCATGCGATGACCTTGGGCGGGAGTGTGAAGGTGAATTAACCCAAGTATTTTTCATCACCGCTGTTTTCTTTAACATCGATGCGCGGTTAAAGAATGTGGTGGCTGAACGTCCGGGAAATCAACTCTGCAAACAAAAACGGCGTGCCGCCGACGTGTTGCACGTCAGCGGCACAGCGGTCGCCAGTATTAGTCGCGATACTGAACGCCGCGGCGCTCAAGTAACCGCAATAGCGCATCCCAGTCTTTGCCGACCGATTCCCGTCCGGGTCGGTTGAATTGTTTGCCGCCGTGCTCCATCACGTCTGGAGGAATCAGCTTGACGTGTTCGCGGCCGCCAGCCAGTGCATCAATTTGAATTTGGCAGGCGCACTCGAGGTAGTACATCATTTCAAAGGCTTCACGCACCGTGGTACCTAGTGTGAGCAAACCATGATTGCGCAAAATGAGCGCACGACTGGTGGGCCCTAAGTCAGCTGCCAAGCGCGTGCGCTCATCCATATCGAGCGCAACGCCCTCGTAGCCGTGGTAGGTGACCTCATTGATGACACGCAGTGCGTGTTGCGACAACGGCAGCAAACCTTCGCTTTGGGCCGAGACCGCCACGCCCGCGCGGGTATGGGTATGTAGCACCGCTTGTGCTTCAGGACGCGATTGATGAATGCAGCCATGAATCACAAAGCCCGCTTTGTTGTAACCCATGCCGTACGGGTCTTCGATGATGTTGCCTTCATGGTCGACTTTAACCAAGCTGCTTGCTGTGACTTCATCAAACATCAAGCCAAACGGATTGATGAGAAAGTGGTGCTCCGGTCCGGGCACACGCGCTGAGAAATGAGTAAAGATCCAATCGGTCCATTTAAATTGCGCCGCCAATTGATAGGCAGCAGCAAGATTGACACGCACATCCCATTCTTCTTTGCTAACGCGATCGCGCAGCGAACGGGCTGGTTTTAGAACAGCGCTCATGGTGGGGCTCCGAAGTTCGTAAAAGGCGTTGTCATCATACGCTGCACGCCGCAATCATGCAGGGGCGTGGCGTGAAACGCAGGCTCTGTTATGCGGCGCGCGGTGTCACCGCCTCTAAGGCTCGCAAGATCAGGTCGGGTGAATTTGTCGCAAGTTGAGCGGCATCTGAGAGCAGTCGTCGCCAAGTACGTGCGTGCGGCGCACCATGAAATAAGCCCAGCAGGTGACGACTGATGTGTCGTACCAAGCCGCCTGCGGCCACATGACGAACACAGTAGGCATGCATTGCCAGCGCTACGGATTCGCGTGAGGGGCAGAGGCCATTGTCTGCAAAAACGCGCGTATTGGCTTGCGCTAATAACCAAGGGTCGTGATACGCCGCGCGGCCGATCATCACACCATCGACATGTTGATATTGCGTTTCGATCACGGGCCAAGCGTCAATGCCGCCGTTGATCACAATGGTTAGTTGCGGAAATTCTTGTTTGAGCTGGTAAACGAAGCCGTAATTCAGTGGTGGAATTTCGCGGTTTTGTTTGGGAGACAGTCCTTGCAAGATGGCGTTACGTGCATGCACGATGAACACCGAACATCCAGCCTCAGCCACCATACCAACAAAATCACGTACAAACGCATACTGCGTGATGTCGTTGATGCCGATGCGATGTTTGACAGTGACTGGCAAATGCGTTTGATCGCGCATGGCGCGTACGCAGTCTGCCACCAGTTGCGGCTCGGCCATCAGGCACGCACCAAACGCGCCGCGTTGCACACGTTCGCTTGGGCAACCAACATTGAGATTGATTTCGTCATAGCCCCAACGCGTAGCGAGCGCCGCACAGTGGGCAAGATCTTCGGGTTCACTGCCACCGAGTTGTAAGGCGAGCGGATGTTCGGCCGGGTCAAACGCTAAATGGCGTTCGACATCACCAAAGCGTAACGCGCCAGTGGTGACCATTTCGGTGTACAAGCGCACGCGCGGTGCAATCAGGCGTAAAAAATAACGACAGTGTCGGTCCGTCCAATCCAGCATTGGCGCGACGCATAACCGATAGTCGCTCAGCGGCATGTTTTGCGTTGAGGTGGGGTGCATACGCGCGTTTAATGGGACTGTAACTAGGCGAGGGGCGTGTATTGCCCAGACGCGCTAGCCCGCAAACGGATCAAGCCCAACAGACTTTGCGTAAAAGGCGCGGCCACTCCGGCTTGTTCGGCGATTTCTAATGTGCCTGTGAGTAGTCCATCAATTTCGAGTGTTTTACCTGCTTCCATATCTTGCAACATCGAGGTTTTGAAAGCACCTAAAGCTCGAGCCATATCGATGCGCGCTTCGGGATCGATTTGAACGTCGATCCCGATGGCTTTCCCAATCGCCATGCACTCACGCATCACGGCCACCATGTAGTTTTTTACGAGTGGGTCAGCAATCATCTGATCGGTGGGCGCAAGCGTCAGCGCAGAAACGGGATTAAAACTAATGTTGCCTAATAGCTTGATCCAGATTTCTTGTTCGATGAGTGGGCTGGCGACACCATGAAAACCTGCCTGCGTAAATGCGTCGGTCACACGCTCGGTGCGTTGTGTGTTTTTGCCGCCGGGCTCACCAAAGAAAAGTTTTTGTCCCTTCGTGTGCGTGATTTCTCCGGGTGCGGTGACCGCAGCGGCGCAATGAATCACGCAACCGACCAAATGTTCAGTGGGCATCGCAGCGCGAAGTACACCGTGCGGATCCATGCGTGTAAGACGCCGTGTTCCACCGGCCCAAGGCAGTTGATCAAAAAACCACCAAGGCACGCCGTTCATGGCTGCAACGATCGTGGTGTCAGCATCCAATAGCGGTGCGATACCGGCGGCGACCTCCGGAAGACTGGGACCTTTGACTGTAATGACCACCATCTGTTGTGGACCCAAGGTGCTTGGATCGGCAGTCGCGATTGGCTGCGTGTGCAGGGTGCTGCCTTTGGCCAACGAATGAATTCGCAAGCCGTTTTTTTGAATCGCGGCCAGATGCGCTCCGCGCGCAATGATCGAGACGTGATGACCACTTTGTTCTAGCCATGCGGCCATGATGCCGCCGATGGCGCCTGCGCCATAGATACAAATATTCATGTGAGTGTTTTGCTGAAAAAGTAAAAGAAATTAGCGTAATGAACGCGACGTATCAGAATGAAATTCTAACCAAGCTAAGACGGCAACGACACCAAATGACGCTGCAATGAGTAACCCCGGATGTACAAACCACGTGAGCGCAGCCAGAGAAAAATAATAGGCACGAAGTCCTTTGCTAAATGATTCACCGGCGTGCTCAAGAATGCGTCCTGCGCGTTTGGCTAAATCATCTTGCGTGCCATCGCTACCCCGCGCCCCGGTCGCCCCGACCAAAATAGCCACAAAATTAAATTGTCGTAATGACCAGGTGAAGGTGAAAAACGCATAGGTGAAGATCATGACCAGTAACAAGACTTTGATTTCCCACACCTGACTGGTGGTACGTACGGCCAGGGGTAATTTACCGATGGCGGCCAAAATTTCTTCGGAGGTGGTTAGCATCGCCAACAATCCACCCAGAATTAAAATGGTGGTGGATGAAAAAAACGTGGCGCTATTACCCAGACTTGCCAGGATCGAGGTGTCCACCATGCGCATCTCACGGGAGACCACTTGACGCATCCACTCACGCCGATGGGCATTCATCAGCTCGAGTAAGCCGGGGCGCCAGCGGCCGCGCCAACTCGCGTACCAAGGAAACCCCCACCAACAACCGCCCAATACGCTCAGTGCGATCCAATCGAGCAGACTAAGATGTAGATTCACAGCGACCCGCCGACTTTGCGTTGAAGGTACGGTATTCTACGTTCGTGTTCTCGTTCACCAAAAAAATGACTGCATTACTTCCCGCCGAGGCGACCTTACCCGGACGCGATCAGGCATTGCCCTTAATAGACGGACATCACGTGCATGGGCGGCATTTCATGCCGCCGTTTGCCGAGGGGCTCGCGCAGGCCATCGTAGGGATGGGTTGTTTTTGGGGCGCCGAGCGTTTGTTCTGGGAGCTATCGGGTGTGTCGAGTACGGCGGTGGGGTATGCCGGTGGTCAAACGCCCAATCCCACTTATGAAGAGGTCTGTAGCGGGCTCACCAATCACACCGAAGTGGTGTTGATTGTGTTTGATCCAACACAAATTTCTTACGCGCAACTGCTTAAAGTATTTTGGGAAGAACACGACCCCACGCAAGGAATGCGTCAAGGCAACGATCGTGGTTCGCAGTATCGCTCAGCCATTTACGCAACCGATGCAACGCAACTCGATCAGGCACAGCGTTCGGCCGCAGCCTTTCAGCAAGCGCTCACGGCACGACAGTACGGTGCAATCACCACTGAAATTCGTCTTGCCCCGACGTTCTACTACGCTGAGCAATACCATCAGCAATACTTAAGTAAACATCCCAACGGCTATTGCGGCCTTGCTGGTACCGGCGCCACGTGCCCGATTGGGTTGGATGTCTGATCGGTTTGCCGCTGGCATGTTGCGCGCTGAGATCGAACGGTTAGTGGATGATCGCCCCGAGGCTGGGGTGTTTCAAGTGCATCGTGACGCGTTTATTAGTGAAGCGGTGTTTGCGCTTGAGATGCAACGCATTTTCGAGGGCACTTGGATTTTTCTTGGGCTCGCGCCACAGATCCCAGAGACGCACGATTACTTCACCACCACTGTCGGTCGTCAGCCCGTGGTGGTCATGCGCGATGCCGAAGGCACATTGGGTGCGTTTTATAACGCGTGTCGTCATCGTCGTGCCGCAGTGTGTCCACTCGAACGCGGTAATGCGCGTGTTCATGTCTGTAAATATCATGGTTGGAGTTACGACAGTGCGGGTCGTAATGTGGGCATCAAGGGCGTACAACATGGCGCCTATGCCGAAGGATTTGTACGCGAAGATCATGGTTTGATGCCGCTTGCGCGATTTGCCAATTACCGTGGCTTTTTATTTGGGAGTGCCAATCCCGACGTGCCATCGATTGAAGAGCATTTGGGCGACATGCGCGCGTTTCTTGATTTGGTCGCCGAGCAAAGTCCCAACGGATTTGTGTGTGTCCCCGGCAATGTGGGATATGAGTATCGCGGTAATTGGAAACTACAAATCGAAAACGGTGTTGATGCCTATCACTTTAGTTCTACGCATCCGAGCTACATCGGCATTTTGAATAAACGTCGAGCGCAAGGTGAGTCGGGTGGGTCGGTGTATGCAGGCTTTTCTGATGCAGAGTTATTTCGCGCCACGATGACGTTTCCGCATGGGCACAACGCACTGTATGGATCTAACCCCGCCTCAGAAGCCCGGGCCTTAAATGCCGCGATGCCTGCATTGCGCCAACGGTTGGGGGAAGCACGTGCGCAATGGTTGATGTACACACGAAATGTAACCATCTATCCCAATTTGCAAATTGCAGAAAATGCCTCGTTACAAGTGCGCATGTTGCAGCCCTTGGCGCCTGATCGCACAGCCATGAAAACGTGGTGTTTGGCTCCGCACGGCGAAGCCCCCGAAGCGTTGCAATTGCGTATTCGTCAATACGAAGAATTTTTTAATCCCAGTGGGCTTGCAACGCCCGATGACACCGTCAATTACGAAGACTGCCAAACCGGTTACCGCGCAGGATTTGATTTTCAGCAAGGGTATTTGCGTGGCATGGGTGTGCGCAATCCGCAGCGCAGCGCCGCAGTGCAAGCCCTAGGAATTCATCCGATCGCTGGTACAGAGGGGACGTTTGATTTAGGCGATGAAACGGTGATGCATTCGCCATGGCGTGAATGGAAGCGTTTATTGTTGGTGGGGGCCAAGTGATGGCAAGACCGATGGCGGTGCAGTCATGATCGACCCCACGCAGGAAGTTGCGCAGTTTTTGTATCGCGAAGCGCGCTTTCTGGATACGCGCGATTGGATGGCCTGGCTTGCGCTGTTTACCGAGGATGCGGTGTTTCGTGTGCCTGCCTGGAAAAGCGAACACGACATCACCACCGACCCGACGCGTGAACTGTCGCTGATTTATTGCGCTTCGCGCACGCGAATATCTGAACGTGTGCAGCGGGCGTTATCTGGACGTTCGGTGGCCTCGATTCCGTTACCGCGCACACAACACGCCGTCAGTAATGTGATGGTGACGCACACCGATGCCAGCGCCACCGTGCAGGCCAATTTCACGGTGCATTTGTTTGATTTAAAGAAGAAAGATACGCGTGTCTTTTTTGGGCACAGCACCTATCAATTGCTGCGCGTGGCCGACGATTGGCGGATTCGCGACAAAACAGCGGTCCTCGCCAACGATTATTTGCCAACCTTGCTCGACTTCTATTGCGTCTAGCGTTGGTGCTTTGCCGCTG
The DNA here is from genome assembly GCA_947467435.1 of Betaproteobacteria bacterium. Lineage (GTDB taxonomy): Bacteria > Pseudomonadota > Gammaproteobacteria > Burkholderiales > SG8-39 > SZAS-79. Next base: position 936 of record CANIIA010000044.1, on the reverse strand, counting down.
ATGCGGCGCAAAAAATCAATCCATTCAGGGGTCTAGGCTGCTACAATGCGCCCCCTTTTGTATTGGACTGTCCCCATGTCGCGCCCCTTGCGCAATATCGCCATCATCGCCCACGTTGACCACGGTAAGACCACCCTCGTCGACAAGCTCTTGCAACAGGCGGGCACCTTTGCTGCCCATGAAAAAGTCACCGATCGCGTGATGGACTCGAATGATCTTGAACGCGAGCGCGGCATCACGATTCTCGCCAAGAATACTGCTGTTGATTACAAAGGCGTGCACATCAACATTGTCGATACGCCTGGACACGCTGATTTTGGCGGCGAAGTAGAGCGCACCTTATCGATGGTCGATGGCGTGTTATTGCTCGTCGATGCCGTAGAAGGGCCGATGCCGCAAACGCGATTTGTGACGCGTAAGGCGCTGGGGTTGGGCTTGAAGCCCATCGTGGTGGTGAACAAAGTCGATCGCGATGGCGCACGCGCTGAATGGGCCGTGAATCAAACCTTTGAGTTATTCGATCGACTCGGTGCTACCGAAGATCAGCTGGATTTTCCGGTGATTTACGCCTCGGCGTTGCAGGGATGGGCGAGTGCCGATCCATCTGCGGGGACGGTGGCTGCAGGTGGTACCGCGGGCACTGATATGAGCCCGTTGTTTGATGCGGTCTTAAAGCACGTTCCTCCACCGACCGGTGATGCAACTGGGCCGTTGCAACTACAAGTGGCGGCGCTGGATTACTCCTCTTATGTGGGGCGTTTGGTGATCGGCCGCTTGCGTCGCGGCAAAGTGCGACCCAATGACATGGTCAGTGTGATGGAGCCTGATGGCCGCATCATTTCGGCAAAGATCACCGGCGTGTATGGCTTTCGTGGTTTAGAACGTGTGCTCGTACCCGAAGCCTCAGCCGGCGATATCGTGCAGGTCACGGGAATT
>CANIIA010000043.1 GCA_947467435.1 Betaproteobacteria bacterium | reverse complement strand
GTTGACGTGCGTGAGTGTGATCGTTGAATGTAACGACGATGAATGCGTGCTTCGCTTAAATGCTTTGCTGCCGAATGTGATTGGCAATGGCGGCGCCGACATCTGCAGTGTGTGCCTTACCTTTCATGTCGGGTGTGTGTGGACCGTCGACGATCACATCTTCAATGGCCTGTAACACCGAAGCCGCCGCCGGGGCGTAACCAAGATGCTCGAGCATCATTGCGCCTGACCAAATTTGCGCGATCGGATTGGCAATTTTTTTGCCGGCGATATCGGGTGCAGAGCCGTGCACGGGTTCGAAGATCGATGGATATTCGCGACTCGGGTTAATGTTGCCCGAGGCGGCGATTCCGATCGTACCTGCCGTGGCTGGACCCAGGTCGGACACAATGTCACCAAATAAATTAGAGGCCACGATCACATCAAAACGATCCGGGTTGAGCACCATTTGAATGGTTAAGCCATCTACGTGGTACTGATCTGTTTTGATCTCTGGAAATTTTTTCTTCATTTCAGCAAAACGCTCATCCCAATACGGCATGGTGATGGTGATGCCATTAGACTTGGTGCATGAGGTGAGGTGTTTTTTGCGTTTTTGTGCGAGCTCAAATGCATATTTCATGATGCGATCGACACCCGTGCGAGAAAACGTGGCGGTCTGTTGCACTATTTCGCGATCGGTACCGGCAAATAATCGTCCGCCGACGCTGGAGTATTCGCCTTCGGTGTTTTCGCGCACCACGTAGTAATCGATGTCCCCTGGTTGACGACCGGCTAAGGGGCAAGGCAGGCCTTTAAACAAACGCACCGGACGCAGATTGACGTACAAATCAAACCAGCGCCGGAAGTTGATCAACAGCCCCCAAGCCGAAATATGATCAGGCACGATGGCGGGATTGCCCACAGCGCCAAAATACACTGCATCAAATTTTTTGAGCGTGTCAGCCGCGTCTTCGGGACACATCATGCCGTGCTTGACGTACCAATCACAGCTCCAGTCAAAGGCTTGAAATTGAAAGTCGATACCAAACTTGGCACCCACAGCTTCTAAGACGCGTATACCTTCAGGCATGACTTCGCGTCCGATTCCATCTCCGGCAATGACTGCAATTTGATGCGACGGCATGTGGCTCTCCTAGGATTGAAGCCTCAGATCATAGCCTAGGGCTGCACCGCACACGGCCAACCCCGTACAATTCGGGGTATGCGTTTCGCTGCCATTGAAACTTCTGGAGAGTGGTGCTCGGTTGCCCTGTGGCTGGACGGCGATGTCGTCTGCGCGGAGCAGCGCGCCGGAGTGCGGCATGGCGAATTCGCGTTGCCGATGTTGCAGTCATTAATGCAACGCCATAGCGTGAGCCGTCGTGCATTACAGGCGGTCGCGTTTGGCGCGGGTCCGGGTGCATTTACTGGATTGCGTATGGCCTGTGGACTCGCACAAGGCATTGCATTGGGACTCGATATTCCTGTGTTGCCGATCTCAACGCTGGCGGCGTTAGCCGAAGAAAGTGGCGCCACCCGCGTGCTCACCGCGTTGGATGCGCGGATGCAAGAGGTGTACTTTGCCGCGTTTGAACGGCAGGACGGTCAGTGGCGCGAATCGATTGCCGCGCAATGCGTCCCGCCGCGCGCGGTTCGTCTGCCTGAAGGCACGGGATGGGTGGGCGCTGGCAACGGCTTTGCCGCCTATGGTGAGGTGCTTGCTGCGCGCTTGGGTGCACTGATGCAACACTGCAACGCATTACTACATCCCAGCGCTGCCGCGATTGCGCGCTTGGCTGCGCCTCGACTCGCAGCGGGTGAGGTGATCGATGCGGCATTGGCCGTACCGTTTTATGTGCGCAATAAAGTCGCGTTAACGCGGACTGAACAAGCCGAGTTGCGCACATGAGCGCAGTCCTCAAAACGCGCTCCGCTGGTGATCGCTTTACCGCCATGCATCTGCAAGATCTTGATGCGGTGTTAGCCATCGAGCAGGTGGTGTTTACACATCCCTGGACGCGTGGAAACTTTGCGGATTCAATTGCGGCTGGCTATCACTGCCGCTTGTTACGCGATGCACAGGCATTGATTGGCTATTTTGTATTGAGTGTTGCGGTTGGAGAAGCACACTTACTGAATTTAAGTGTTTCGCCGACGCTGCAACGTCGAGGTTATGGCAACGAACTATTAGAAGAAGTTTTGCGCACCGCCAAGTGTCTGGGTGCAACGCGTCTTTTTCTTGAAGTACGCCCAAGCAATCACGCTGGCAGGGCGCTGTATCAACAGGCGGGTTTTCATCGAATTGCGGTTCGCCCCGCGTATTACCCCGCCTACGGTGGGCGTGAAGATGCGCTGATTCTTGAGCGGATGCTGTGATGATCGCTGGGCGTGTGGAGATCACGGGTCAGGTGTTTCTATTATGAGCACAACGTCAGAGCTGCGCCGTCTCGCGATGTTGCGTGAGATGGGACTCACGCCAGTGTGGGTGACACGTGATACGCCGCCGATTGAAGCGCCGCTCAGTGATGCGCAGCCAAGCGATGCGCAGCCGAGTGATGCGCAAACAATGTTGCAACGCACGCCGCAATCCGCATCGAAAACAACGTCGACACAAGCCGCACGATCATCACCGGTGGTGAGGTCGATCGATGCAGCCGCTGATGCCGAGATCGACACACGTCGTGCGCAGATTGTGCAGATGGATTGGCCAGCCCTCAATGCGGCGGTGGCAGCATGCACCGCCTGTGGTTTGCATGCTTCACGCACGCAAACCGTGTTTGGTGTGGGTGATGTGCAAGCCGATTGGATGATTGTTGGTGAAGCGCCGGGGGCGGATGAAGACCGGGCAGGTGAGCCTTTTGTTGGGCAGGCGGGCAAACTCCTTGATGCGATGTTACTGGCGCTGGGTTTACACAGACAGAAAAACGTCTACATCGCTAACGTCTTGAAATGCCGTCCACCAGGCAATCGCAATCCAGAGCCTGCTGAGGTGGTGCGTTGTGCCCCATATTTGTCGAGACAAGTCGCGTTGGTACAACCCAAAATGATTCTCGCGATGGGGCGATTTGCGGTGCAGGCATTACTCGGAACGGAGGCAAGTATTGCAAGCTTGCGTGGCCGATTACATAGCTATGAAGGTGTGCCCTTGGTGGTGACGTATCACCCTGCCTATTTGTTGCGCAACCTGCCTGAAAAAGCCAAAGCTTGGCAGGATTTGCGCTTGGCTTGGCGCACGTTGGAGAACGGCGCGGCTTAGTGCGTGCCGCTACGCGCGATTTCGAGTAGCGCGTCAATTTCTTCTTTGTGTTTGCGCCGATTGGCTTTGAACCATAAGCGTACCAACCACATGGTGCCTGCAACAAACAACCCAAACAGCACCACCACCACATTGATCGATACCCCAGCGCCAATCAGCAACGAATAAATTGCGATCATCGCCAATACCGAGGAATTTTCATTAAAGTTTTGAACTGCAATCGATCGACCCGCGCCCATTAAGTTGTGTCCGCGGTGTTGTAAGAGCGCATTCATAGGCACCACAAAAAATCCTGCTAAGCCGCCGATCATAATCATTAAGGGGATGGCTAACCAAAGCGAGTGCACAAACACCATCAAGGGCACAATCAATCCCATCGCGATGCCCAAAGGAATCACTCGAACCGCACGTTCAAGTCGCAACGTGACTGAGGCAAGCACAGCACCAACAGCAATGCCCAGTGCCACTACGCCTTGCAGCATCGAGGCACGCGACAAGTCATAGCCCATATTGACTTTCGCCCACTCGATCACGATGAACTGCAAGGTGGCGCCAGCCCCCCAAAACAATGTGGTCACAGCCAATGAAATTTGTCCGAGCCGGTCCAGCCACAAACGTTTCACGCAATCTGCAAAATCAATTACCGTATGCATCGGATTAGCGGGTAAGGGGCGCAAAGGTGCTGAGGTTCGCGGCACGTACAGATTAAAAAACGCCGCGAGTGCGTAAATCAAAATAATGAGACAGATCGCCGCTTCCGCTGGAGTATCAATGCCTGTATCGACCATCGGAATGTCTAAGCTGAGTGTCACCATCGCTACGCGTTGACTAATCAGCACACCACCTAAGACCGTGCCAAGAATGATCGATCCAACGGTGAGTCCTTCGATCCATCCGTTTGCCACAACCAGTTTTGTGGGTGGCAGATATTCCGTCAGAATGCCGTACTTGGCAGGTGAGTATGCCGCGGCACCCAGACCTACCAAGGCATAGGCCAATAATGGATTCACGTGAAACAGCATCAACGTACAGCCGATGATCTTGATGGTGTTGCTGATAAACATCACCTGCCCTTTGGGCAAGCGGTCTGCAAACGCACCGACAAATGGCGCGAGTAACACATACGAAATGACAAAGAAAAACTTGAGATAAGGGGTCAGCCACGCCGGCGAATCCGATTGGATCAGCAAGGCGATAGCTGCCACCAAGAGCGCGTTATCGGCGAGCGAGGAAAAGAACTGCGCCGCCATGATGATGTAGAAACCGAGATTCATAAGCGCTGCGTTTATATCACGTTCAGATGAAAGTCCATAAACATGCCGAAATAGGCAATTTATGCTTCAATAGACCGCACTTTCATACACCTGTTCCTCTATGGCTGATCGTCGCCTACAAGTTTTTCATGCGGTTGCGAAGCATTTGTCCTTTACCAAAGCGGCGGAGGCGTTATTTATGACGCAACCGGCGGTCACATTTCAGATCAAACAGCTCGAAGAGCACTTCAATACCCGCTTGTTTGAGCGGGGTCATGGCCGCATCGGTCTGACACCGGCTGGAGAGTTGGTGTTGGATTACGCCGAACGTATTCTTAGCCTGTCCGGCGAACTCGATTTACGTGTAAAAGAAATGACCGGCGAAATCGCGGGGTTATTGATGATTGGCGCGAGTATGACGGTCGCTGAATTTTTATTGCCCCAAGTGCTGGGTGATTTTAAGTCGCAGTATCCAAAGGTACAGCCGCGTTTGGTGGTGGGAAATTCTGAAAGCGTAGAGATGCGTGTGGCCGAGCACACCTTGGATGTGGGCTTTATCGAAGCGCCTGCGCATTTACCCGCGCTGGCTTCAGAAATTTGCGCGGAAGATGAATTACAGGCCTTGTGCGCGCCGGATCATGCGTTGGCTCACACAAAACAGGCGGATGCAGCGTTGCTGGCCAGTTATCCGATGATATGTCGCGAACCAGGTTCAGGCACCCGCGAAGTGGCCGACCTGTGGTTTGAAAAGCAGGGCATCAAAGCGTCATCGCTCAATGTGGTGATGGAGCTTGGCAGCCCGGAGGCGATTAAAGGCTTGGTACGAACCGGGTTAGGTATTGCGTTGATGTCTCGTGCCACGGTGGGTAAAGAGCTGCAGTTGGGTCATTTGGTGGCGGTTCCTTTGTCCCCGCCATTGGTGCGCACGTTGTCGATGGTGTATCCGCGCGAACGTTTTCGCTCGCGCTTAGTGGATGCATTTATTGCATTTGCCGGTTCGCGACTTGGCTCAGGCTGAGCGCAGCAATTATCGAGAAACGTGTATGCCCCGTCCGATTGTTGCCAAGATTGATACTCGCGCGTTAGCGCATAACCTCGCGGTTGCCAAACGTTTGGCCGGTCACGCACGTGTTTGGGCGGTGATCAAAGCCAATGCGTATGGTCATGGGCTATTGCGTGCCGCACAGGCTTTTGCTGCTGCGGATGGCTTGGCCATGCTCGATATCGAAGAGGCCGTGCAATTACGTCACGCAGGTGAAACGCGACCGCTGTTATTGCTCGAAGGATTTTTTGACTCAGCCGATCTCATGCAATGCGCGGCGCATCAACTCACTCCGGTGATTCATTGCACCGAACAGTTGGCGTTGTTATCCACATCCACCCTGCAAGCGCCGCTGGATGTGTATTTGAAAATCAATACGGGCATGCATCGGTTGGGCTTTTCGGTGGATACGGTCCCTGAAGTTTGGCGTGGGCTGTGCGGATTAAAACAAGTCCGGCACATTACTTTGATGACGCACTTTGCTAACGCAGATGGTGATCAAGCGCCCAGCGTCACAGCCCAACGGCAGCAGTTTGAGCGCGCGACGCAAGGTCTACAAACTGCCGCAGGGCAGCCTGTCATGCGCAGTCTCGCCAATTCGGCGGCCTTGGTGCATTTTCCGCAAACGCACGCCGATTGGGTGCGCCCCGGCATTTTGTTATACGGCTGCTCACCGTTTGCATTTGCTCGTACCGATCAACGCGCAGATGTGTTGGGTCTGCGTCCAGCGATGACCCTCCAGTCGACGCTGATTGCAGTGCAGTCCTTGGCTAAAGGACAATCCGTTGGCTATGGCGGGAGTTTCACGGCGCCACATGCGATGCGCATTGGCATTGTCGCGTGTGGTTATGCCGATGGTTATCCTCGGCACGCGCCGACCGGCACCCCAGTGCTGGTCCATCAAATGCGCACGCACCTGGTGGGGCGTGTGTCGATGGACATGCTAGCGATCGATCTTACAAACATGCCGAATGCTGGCGTTGCTGCACCGGTGACGTTGTGGGGCGCAGGCTTGAGTGCGGACGAGGTGGCGAGTCACGCCGGCACCATTGCCTATGAGATGTTGTGTGCATTGGCGCCACGCGTGTCTGTGCAAGTGATGTAAGCATGCGGTTATACCGGGTGCCTCAGTCATCCTCGTTTGTCGTCAACAAAAGGAATCAATGAATGGCACGCGCTGGTGGAGCAAAAACAAACTATGTGTGTAGCGCGTGTGGTGCCAGTTCGTTACAGTGGTTTGGACGATGCGCTGCTTGCGGGGCGTTTGATACCTTGCAAGAAACGCTGGCTGAGAAAAAATCTGCACATCGATTTGCGCCACTCGCTGGTGGCAGTGTTGCCGTCACACCGATTCCTCTTGCACAAGTACAAACACGTGAAGTCGAGCGCAGCAGTACTGGCGTGAGCGAATTTGATCGGGTGCTCGGCGGTGGTTTGGTGGCCGGGCAAGTGGTATTGATTGGTGGTGATCCCGGTATTGGTAAATCGACATTGTTGTTACAAGCCTTAGCTGAAATGGGCGCAACGCAACAAACCTTGTATGTGTCCGGCGAAGAATCAGCTGAACAAGTGGCTTTGCGTGCGCAACGTTTATCGTTAGATGCCGGTGCCGTGCAGTTATTGGCTGAAATTCAACTCGAACGAATTAGCGCTGCACTAGAGCAACACCGACCAGAAGTGGCGGTGATTGATTCAATTCAAACGCTGTATTCAGAAGCGCTGACCTCGGCGCCAGGATCGGTGGCACAAGTGCGCGAGTGTGCAGCGCAGTTAACGCGACACGCTAAGGCCTCGGGGATTGCGTTGATCATTATTGGGCACGTGACCAAAGATGGTGCGATTGCTGGTCCGCGCGTTCTCGAACATATTGTGGATACGGTGTTGTACTTTGAGGGGGATCCACATTCGAGTTTTCGTTTAGTGCGTGCGATTAAAAATCGATTTGGTGCGGTCAATGAACTGGGCGTGTTTGCCATGACAGAAAAAGGCTTGCGTGGGGTGTCGAACCCGTCGGCCTTATTTTTGTCGCATCACGCGCAAGATGTGGCGGGTAGTTGTGTCTTGGCGACGCTGGAAGGTACGCGTCCGCTATTGGTTGAAATTCAAGCGTTGGTTGATTCTGCGCACGCACCGAATCCGCGTCGATTATCGGTCGGTCTTGAGCAAAATCGTTTGGCGATGTTATTGGCGGTATTACATCGGCACGCCGGCATTGCGACGTTTGATGCCGATGTCTTTGTCAACGCGGTCGGCGGTGTGCGTATTCAAGAGCCAGCCGCAGATTTGGCCGTGGTGTTAGCTGCAGTGTCCTCACTCACCAATCGAGCGATCCCAGGGAAGGTGGTGGCCTTCGGTGAGATTGGTTTAGCCGGTGAGGTGCGTCCTGCGCCGCGTGGACAAGATCGACTGAAAGAAGCCGCAAAATTAGGTTTTACACGTGCCATCGTGCCAAAAGCGAACGCGCCAAAAAATAATATTCCCGGCTTAGAAGTGATTGCTGTCGCCCGTATTGACGAGGCCGTCGCGAAGTTGCGCGAGCTTTAAGTTGCGCTTGTTTGGGTGTCTTGATTGATTGCCGGTGCACCCACAACGCCTTCGCGAATCAATGCATCGATCTCATCTGCACCATATCCCAGGCTAGTTAGTAGGGGGTGGGCGTCAGCAGAAATGGCGGGTGGCTCATTGCGTTTTTCTAAGCGCTGACCATCGAGCTCTAGCGGTAGGCCGGGCGCACGTAAGTCGTAGCCACGTGGATCATGCAGCGCGATCATGCCGCCTTGATGATTGAGATGTGGATCATCCAGCAAATCGATGGGGCGCGATATGGGCGCATAAGGTAAGCCAATCGATTCTAATTTTTGCGCTAATTCTTTGCGCGTGTAGGCCTTAAAAATTTCAGCGATGCGTGGAATTAACCACGCGCGTTCTGCAACCCGTTGTGCGTTGGTCTGTAACTGCATGTTGCCTGCCAGATCGGTGGCATCAAATGCACGACAAAATACTTCCCATTGTGTATCGGTGACCACGCCGACGAACAATCGCGCATCGTCTTGACCGTCGTCTTTGGTCGCAAAAATATCGTAGACACCCCACGCAGGTTTTTTGACTGACATGGGCGGTGGCTCGATGCCGGTGATGCTTGCTTGTGCCATGTGTTGGCCAACCAAAAATGCGGTGTTTTCAAACAAAGCACTTTTAACGAACTTACCGCGACCGGTGGTGTCGCGTTCGCGTAACGCTGCGAGAATACCAATCGCTCCAAACATGCCACCCATGATGTCGTTAACAGACGATCCAACGCGCAATGGGCGATCGGGTAGTCCAGTCATGTAGGCAAGCCCGCCCATCATTTGTACGACTTCATCGAGTGCGGGACGGTGCGCATACGGCCCCGATAAAAATCCTTTCATGGCGCAATACACCAGGCGAGGATATTGATTGGAGAGTGCTTCCCAACCCAACCCCAACGCATCCAATGCGCCTGGGCGAAAGTTTTCGGTGAGTACATCTGCGCTTTGGATGAGTCGATGAACAACCTGCATGCCTTGCGGGTGTTTGAGATTGATGGCGATACTTTTTTTATTGCGGTTAAAGATCGGATAAAAACCCGCGCCTGCACCCATTAGTCGACGCGTGTTGTCGCCCTCGAGGGGTTCTACTTTGATGACTTCGGCCCCTAGATCTGCCAACACCAATCCGCAACTCGGGCCCATCACCATGTGCACTAATTCAACGACACGTAAGCCGCTCAGTGGCAAGCGCGTCACATCAGAAGATGCACTCATGCGGCGCGTTGAAATCCTTTGGGTAATCCAGCGGCAGAAAAATGACCGTACACCGGCTCTTGCGGCAATGCTTGCACTAAGGATTCGCGTGCAGCGAGTAACCCTTCAAAGCTGATCCCGGTTTTGACGCCCATGCTCTCGAACATAAACACCAGATCTTCGGTGACCACATTACCGCTCGCACCAGGCGCAAAGGGGCAACCGCCCAAGCCGCCCATCGATGAATCAAACGCGCGCGCACCTTCCTCAAAGGCAGCGAGTGCATTGGCTAAGCCCAGACCGCGGGTGTTGTGTAAATGTACGCCGTCCAGTTTCATGCCGATCGCTTCACGCGTGCGACGAAAGATACGTTTCATTTGCGCAGGGTTCGCGTAGCCAACCGTGTCAGCAAGCGCCACGCTGTTCACGCCTGCCTCAACCAATGCAATGGCTAAACGCACCACTTCATCTTCGGGGACTTCGCCTTGCAACGTGCAACCAAAGGCGGTGGCCACCGTGCCTTCAATTTCGGGCCGTTGTGCGAGGGGTCGCGCGTCGCGAAGTGCGCAGCACGCTTTGACTTGCGCCACCATTTCATCCGGTGTCATGCGCACATTAGAAACGCTGTGTTTAAAACTTGCCGAGACAGGAAAGGTGATTTTGTGAGCTCCCGAGGCTTGCGCGCGTTCATAGCCTTTGATGTTGGGCGCCAGTGCAACCACTTTTAATCCTGAAATGCCGAGTGCGTGTGTGACAATATCGCCAGTATCGGCCATGGCGGGAATGAGTTTGGGTGGCACAAACGAACCCACTTCGATTTCGCGCAATCCGCTGGCGGCGAGCGCGCTGATCCAGCGCTTTTTTGCTTCGGTATCCATCAAGTTTTTGGCATTTTGCAAACCATCGCGTGGTCCGACCTCGCAAATTTGCACATCAATCGTTGTCATGCGTGCCTCCTGAGTGAAGTTCGAAGTGTAGCGTTCAAGATGAAGTGATGGCGGATTTGGCTCGCTGCTCGAAATGATGTAATACCGTGCCAGCCGTGGCTGCGGCACAGGCGAGCGCGAGCATGGCTGCAAAGCCTGCGCTCCAAGTGCCAAAGTGGGTGACAAGCCAAGCAATCAGGATGGGTGCGAAAAACTGTCCCAGCTGCGAGGCTTGCATGATCATGCCGTTGGTGGTCCCGACATGTGCGGCGCTACGAGCGTGTTGCGGAACACCCGATAAAATGGCGCACGGTACAAAGCCGCCGATCAATGAAAATGCAAGACAAGCGACGTATCGACCTGCGTCTGGCGCAAGATCTAAAAATATAAACGCTGCAGCCGCACCTTGGCCAATTGATCCGAGCATCACCAAGGTGCCTCGCGACCATCCGCGTTGCAGAAATTGTGCGCCGATCAAATTACCCGGCACATTGATACCCACCATACCCGCAGTGAACCAAGCGGCCAAACTGGCGCTGGCACCATGTTCAACCGCAAACGTGGGTAACCAAACCATCACCGCTGCCCACTGTGCGGTGTAAAACAAAAACGCAACCGATAAAGCGATGCTTGCTGGTTGCGACAGTGATTCACGCGTGAATCGCCACCACGAACGTTGCACGGTGCCGGGTGTGCTGTGCACCGTTGCCCAAAGTGCCACGAACACAAGGCCAGCAAAAATGGCGTGCAACCACCACAAACCACGCCAGCCGATCAATGGCGTCAATAAAGGCGCGAGGATCAATGCCGCACATGCACCCGCTGGCATGTAAGTGCTCCATAACGCCAAGCCACGTTGTCGAATGACTGCGTTCTGTGTCGCTGCCATCAGTGCAACCCCGGAAACCGTGACGATAATGAAGCCCATGCCCTCCATAAACCGGCTGAGTAGTAACGCAGCGTAGTGCGGCGCAAGTGCACCGAAGAGGCCACCGGCAAATAGTAACGCGAGCCCAATCAGTGCTAAGCGCTTGTGACCATACCGATCGGAGAGTGCGCCGGTTGCAATCCCCATCAGTGCGCCAAGCACATTCATCATGGTGGCAATGAAGCTGGTTTCAAGCAGCGTGAGATCGAGATCAGCGCGAATGAGTGGCAACGCCGGTGGTACCTTGCCGACAAAAGCGCCGCACATCAAGCCGCTGCAATACACAGCGAGCATTGCACTTTGCGCAGAAGCCTTTAAGCGCATGGGGTGGGGCGCTGTCGATTCAGTGCGTTGCGCGTCGACTGAATCGACAACACCAACGGCTTAAGCCGCGTTGACCGGAATTTTAAATTCGCGAATCTTACTTTCCCATTGCGCCGGACCGGTGTTGTGAACGGATTCACCAGTCGAATCGACTGCAACCGTGACGGGCATGTCTTCGACTTCAAATTCGTAGATGGCTTCCATGCCTAAATCAGCAAAGCCAACGACACGTGATTTGCGAATTGCTTTCGACACTAAATAGGCGGCACCACCGACCGCCATCAGATAGGCGGCTTTGTGTTTACGAATAGCTTCGATCGCCACCGGACCGCGTTCAGCTTTTCCAACCATCGAAATCAAACCGGTTTGCGCCAACATCGTTTCGGTAAATTTATCCATACGCGTCGCAGTGGTGGGGCCGGCAGGTCCAACCACTTCGTTGCGTACCGGATCGACTGGTCCGACGTAATAAATCACGCGGTTCGTAAAATCAACCGGTAGTTTTTCGCCTTTGGCGAGCATGTCTTGAATACGTTTGTGGGCAGCATCGCGGCCCGTGAGTAACTTGCCCGAAAGCAATAAACGATCGCCGGGTTTCCATGCAGCGACTTCCGCGGGCGTGAGGGTGTCTAAATTGACACGCTTGGATTGTGTTGATGCGCTCCAAGTCACTTGCGGCCAATCGGTGAGCTTGGGCGCCTCGAGCTCTGCAGGACCGGTGCCATCTAATACAAAGTGCGCGTGTCGAGTGGCCGCACAATTTGGAATCATCGCGATCGGTTTGTTGGCGGCGTGCGTTGGATAAGAAAGAATCTTCACATCCAGCACCGTCGATAATCCACCCAAGCCTTGCGCACCGATACCGAGAGCGTTGACTTTGTCATAGAGCTCGATACGTAGTTCTTCTTCTTGATTGGCCGGGCCGCGTGCTTTGAGCTCTGCCATATCAATTGGCTGCATCAACGATTCTTTGGCCATCATCATGGCTTTTTCTGCTGTGCCGCCTACGCCAATACCGAGCATGCCAGGCGGACACCAACCGGCTCCCATGGTGGGCACGGTTTTTAAAACCCAATCGACCACCGAATCAGAAGGATTGAGCATCGCAAATTTGGATTTTGCTTCGGAGCCACCGCCTTTTGCGGCCACCGTGACTTCGAGCGTGTTACCCGGGACGACCTCGTAGTGAATCACTGCGGGCGTGTTATCGCGGGTGTTTTTACGCGTAAATAGCGGATCCGCCAACACCGACGCTCGCAACTTGTTGTCTGGATGGTTGTATGCGCGGCGCACGCCTTCGTTGACCATGTCTTCGACGCTGCGTTTTCCGGCCCATTGCACTTGCATGCCGATCTTTAAATACACATTCACGATACCTGTGTCTTGGCAGATGGGGCGATGGCCTTCAGCACACATGCGTGAGTTCGTCAGGATTTGCGCGATGGCATCTTTTGCCGCGGGCGATTGTTCGCGATCGTAGGCACGCCCCAAGGACTGGATGTAATCCTTGGGGTGGTAATAGCTGATGTATTGCAGTGCATCGGCAATGCTTTGGATGAGATGGTCTTCGTGGATAGTGGTCATGGTCGATTCAAGGCGGGAGAGTGAAAAATGAGACCCTGTTTTCGGATAGGCGGAAGTGGCTTTACAGGGCGCCCGATTGATGTTTCTATTTTAATTGTAGCGCACCCTGTCCCATCAAAAGGGACGCGGAAATTTTCGATTTGGCCAATCTGCCCAGACAGAGCCGTCTGCATCATCCAACCGTTGTAGAGGAGACCGACATGGCATCAACCATTGAATCTGTGTTGCACGAAAACCGACGCTTTGCGCCCTCGGCCCAAATGGTCAAGCAGGCCAATATCTCTGGGATGCCAGCGTATGAGGCGCTTTGCGCCGAAGCCGAGCGTGACTTTGAGGGCTTTTGGGCGCGTCTAGCGCGCGAGCATTTGCTCTGGAAAAAACCGTTTACCCAAACGCTGGATGAATCGAATGCGCCGTTTTTTAAATGGTTCCATGACGGTGAATTAAATGCCTCGTATAACTGCTTAGATCGACATCTCAAGACGCAGCCAAACAAAACGGCGATTATTTTTGAAGCCGACGATGGCAAGGTCACTACCATCACGTATCAAGCGCTGTATCACGCGGTATGTCAGTTTGCCAATGCGCTGAAATCACGCGGTATCAAAATGGGCGATCGCGTGATTGTGTATATGCCGATGTCGATTCAAGCGGTGGTTGCAATGCAAGCTTTGGCGCGTATTGGCGCCACGCACTCGGTGGTATTTGGTGGATTTTCGGCCAAATCATTGCAAGAACGTATTGTCGATGCAGGTGCAGTCGCGGTGATTTGCGCGGACGGGCAGTATCGCGGTGGTAAAGAAATCCCGCTGAAGCCAGTGGTCGATGAGGGGATTGCGTTAGGCGGTTGCGAGAGCATCGCTAACGTGATCGTGTACAAACGTACGGGCTCGACAATTGCCATGCAATCGGGACGAGATCACTGGTGGGATGCCCTCACCAAAGATCAACCCGATACCTGCGAACCGACGTGGGTGAATGCTGAGCATCCTTTATTTATTTTGTACACCTCCGGTTCGACCGGTAAACCTAAGGGCGTCCAACATTCCACCGCTGGGTATTTGCTTTGGACCATGCTCACCATGCAATGGACCTTTGATCACAAGCCCAATGATGTGTTTTGGTGTACCGCTGATGTGGGTTGGGTGACTGGGCATTCGTATGTGTGTTACGGGCCATTAGCGATGGGTTCGACGGAAATTATTTTTGAAGGTGTGCCCACGTATCCGGATGCCGGGCGCTTCTGGAAAATGATTCAAGATCACAAGGTCACCGTGTTTTATACCGCACCGACAGCGATTCGATCGTTGATCAAAGCGGGTGCGGATTTACCGAAGCAATATGACCTCACCACTTTGCGAATTTTAGGTACCGTGGGTGAACCGATTAATCCAGAAGCATGGATGTGGTACCACCGCACAGTGGGCGCAGAACGTTGCCCCATCGTAGATACGTGGTGGCAGACCGAAACGGGTGGACACATGATCACACCGCTGCCAGGCGTGACATCGACAAAACCCGGGTCGTGTACCTTGCCGCTGCCGGGCATCATGGCTGCAATCGTCGATGAGACGGGGCACGATGTTGAAAAAGGCAAGGGCGGTATTTTGGTAATCAAGCGCCCGTGGCCATCGATGATTCGTACCATTTGGGGTGATCCAGAGCGCTTCAAGAAAAGCTATTACCCAGAAGATTTTCAAGGTAAGTATTACCTCGCCGGTGATGGTGCAAATCGTGATCAAGATGGCTATTTTTGGATCATGGGGCGTATTGATGATGTGTTGAATGTCTCTGGCCATCGATTAGGCACAATGGAAATCGAATCGGCTTTAGTGGCCAATACCTCGTTGGTGGCCGAAGCGGCGGTGGTCGGACGCCCGGATGATTTGACCGGCGAAGCGGTGTGCGCGTTTGTGGTGTTGAAAGGCGCGCGGCCAACGGGGGATGCGGCGAAAAAAATTGCTGCAGAGCTACGTGATTGGGTGGCCAAAGAAATTGGCCCCATCGCTAAACCCAAAGACATTCGCTTTGGCGACAATCTGCCCAAAACGCGTTCTGGAAAAATCATGCGTCGCTTGTTGCGCTCGCTCGCTAAGGGTGAAGAGATCACGCAAGATATTTCTACGCTCGAAAATCCAGGCATTCTGGAGCAGTTTAAGCACCCCATCTAATCGCAATCTAATTGGATAGCGCTCGTTGCATGAGCGCAAAAAAAAACGGGCAACACCTTGTGGGTGCTGCCCGTTTGTTTGTCCGGCCGAAGCCGGTTGAACTTGTTTAGTGAATATTAATGGTCACGCACCAACTTGAGGTCTTTGGTTTCGGCAACGAACAGCGTGCCAATCACCAAGGTCATCGTTGCTACGGCAATCGGATACCACAGACCTGCGTAAATGTTGCCGTGTGAAATCGCCAAGAAGGTCGCAGTAAATGGCAAGAAGCCGCCGAACCATCCGTTGCCGATGTGATACGGCAACGACATCGATGTGTAGCGAATTTTGGTTGGAAACAGCTCAACCAAAAATGCTGCAATCGGTCCGTACACCATCGTGACATAGATCATCAAAATGAAGATGATCGCAACGATCATGGGCTTGTTCATTTCTTTGGGATCTGCCGCCGTCGGGTAACCAGCTTCTTTCAGCGCAGCAGCAATCTCTTTGGCATCGGTGCCTTTCACGATCGTGTCTTTGACTTGCACAGCGATCGGTGCATCAGCCAACGCCGCACCGTAGGTGAAGCTGATACCAGCACTGGAGAGCTGCTTCTTCACCGTGACGCAATCCTTCTTGTGGTCAGGATGCTGCGGAACCAACGCGGCAGCATAACTAAACTCACAAGCGGTGCCAGAGGCGTCAGCGAGCACTTTCACTGGCGTGGTCTGCGTGGCCTTGACCAGCGCCGGATTCGCCGCTTCGCTGAGCATGTTGAACAACGGCATATACGTCACCGCACCCAACAAACAGCCTGCCATGATGATCCACTTACGACCAATCTTGTCAGAGAGCCAGCCAAACACCACAAAAAACGGCGTGGAGAGTAGCAAGGCAATCGCAAGAAGGATGTATGTCGTTTGGAAATCAACTTTCAGCGCGTTCTGTAAGAAGAACAACACCTGAAACTGACCGGTGTACCAAACCACACCTTGTCCAGCGGTTGCGCCAAGCAGCGCCAGCAAGACAAATTTGTTGTTTGGATATTTGAAGAAGCTGTCGGTAAGGGGCGACTTCGATCCCTTGCCTTCGTCCTTCATTTTCTTGAAAAGCGGCGACTCGTTTAACTTGAGGCGGATGTACACCGAAAAAATCAGCAGCGCGATCGACACCCAAAACGGAATGCGCCATCCCCAAAGCTTGAACTCATCTGCCGACATGTTGACGCGGCACAGATAAATCACCATCAGCGCAAGGAATAAGCCCAAGGTTGCCGTGGTTTGAATCCATGACGTTGCTAAGCCGCGTTGACCCGGTGCGGCATGTTCTGCCACATACGTAGCAGCACCGCCGTACTCGCCACCTAAGGCGAGACCTTGTGCCAAACGTAAGCCCAACAAGATGATCCAAGCAGCATCACCGATTTGTGCGTAGGTCGGCAAAAAGCCCAACGCTGCCGTAGAAAAACCCATCAGCAAAATCGTCACGAGGAACGTGTACTTGCGACCGATCAAATCGCCTAAGCGACCAAAAAACAAAGCACCGAACGGACGCACCAAAAAGCCCGCCGCAAGCGTTGCGAGTGAAGCGAGCAATGCAACCGTTGGGTTGCCGGGTGGATAGAACTTATCCGTAAAGAAAATTGCAAGTACAGCAAACAAATAGAAGTCATACCATTCGAAAACGGTGCCAAGAGAGGAGGCGAAAATGACGCGCCGTTCCTCAGCCTTGGTGACGTGAAAACCAGACTCACTGGTGGTTGCAGACATGGTGTCTCCTTTGGTGTTGCGGATCTGAAGGTTGGCGTATGCGCGCGTAGCAACGCTCTTGTTATTGCGCAAGCATAAGCGTAATTACTGGATTTAGAAAATACTTCTGATGCATCGGCGTTTGATGTTCATCTTGCACTGCAATTGGTGCGATGCAGGATTTGTTCGCGCGCAAAAAACATGGCGTTAGATTGTTGATGGCTGCGAGCGTGATTCGACGCAGCGCAACAATCAGCGCAAGCGAATCGAGTGCTCTGATAGAATCACAAGCTTGGAGAGTTGGCCGAGTGGCTGAAGGCGCACGCTTGGAAAGCGTGTATACGTTAATCCGTATCGTGGGTTCGAATCCCACACTCTCCGCCAAACACGCAATCGGAAACAATTAAAAAACAAATTGTTACGTGGGATGGCCTGAACTAAAAACCAAAAGGTATCCATATTTGGCACCCACATTCACCCGATGCTTAGCGGGTTGCCCGATCGGGCGATGTTTCCTGGCTTGGCCCAAGCTCCCCAACGAAGGTGATGCTAACTTGCCTTGGTGATGAGGACGGGCGAGATTTGTTTGGTGCCACTTGCCCCAATGATTGGTCGTATTGAATCAAATTGGATCGCTTAATCTGTCATTGAAAACGCAGAGCGAGTGATGCTGCTGAAAATAAAATACAGCCCGACGCCCAATACCAGTCCGGCCAATGGCAAGCGCGGAAAATGTGCGCCGTTAAAGTAGCTGTCCTGGGCTGAAGCAGGTCGTGGGTCGCCCTAATGGGCGTCCGTGCTAACCGGGCGTCCGTGTTAAC
>CANIIA010000042.1 GCA_947467435.1 Betaproteobacteria bacterium | reverse complement strand
TGCGATTTCAATTCCATCGGCGCATGCGTGGGTTTTTGGTAGTGAAGGTCAGGGCATCTCGCCCAACGTCCTTGAGGCGACATCTCAGTCGGTTCGAATCCCGACACTTGGGCAAACAGAGTCTTTGAATGTTGCCGCCGCTGCGGCAATTTGTTTATACGAATCAAGCAGACAGCTTAAAACGAACGCCGCGCAAGATTAATATCGCGCAAGATCGTTGTGGCGATCTCCTCAATCGAACGCGTGGTTGAATTAATCCAACGAATCCCTTCACGACGCATGAGGCTTTCGGCGTGCTCGACCTCGCGGCGACAATTTTCTGCATCAGAATATTTGCTATCGGGCCGTCGCTCTTGACGGATCTCGCGTAACCGCTCCGGTGAGATGGTCAGCCCATATAACTTATCGCGAAATTGATGTAACACTTCGGGGAGCGCGCGGCGTTCAAAGTCTTCAGGGATGAGCGGGTAATTCGCAGCTTTTACACCAAACTGCAGCGCTAAATACAAACTCGTGGGAGTTTTTCCGCTGCGAGAGACACCAACCAAGATCACATCGGCTTCACTTAAATCACGGTGTGAACCACCATCGTCATGCGCCATCGAAAAATTTACTGCTTCAATTCGGTTGCGATATTCTTGTTTATCCATCGCCCCGTGTGAGCGCCCAATGGTGTGGGTTGAATGCATCCCTAATTCGGCTTCCAGCGGCACGATAAATTGCTCAAAAAAATCTAACACCAGCGCCCCAGACTCGCGCAGTACGGCGCGTGCTTCCACATTGACCAATGTCGAGAACACGATGGGTCTCGGTTCTGAGGCCAGCATTGCTGCTTGGATGCGGGGTAAACAATCCGAGCGCACCATCTCCGCGCCGTCAATAAAAGGCATGGTGATTTCTTGAAACTCTAAGCCTTCAAATTGCGTGAGCAAACTATGCCCAAGCATCTGCGCAGTAATGCCTGTGCCATCAGAAATAAAGAAGACGGTTTGGCGCTGTGGCATCGGTGTTCCTTAGGGAGAGGGTGCTGCGTAATGGTGGGCGAGCCGATACAATAGGGTCTTTCTGAAAGCACGGCAATCTTGCCGGACAATCACACGAGGTAACGAATGGCGTCGAGCCCCTTGGTTGCATGGTTACGCGATCTGCGTATGGCCGATCTCGAGCAAGTAGGAGGAAAAAATTCTTCTTTAGGCGAGATGATTGGTGGACTGACGGGCGCTGGCATTCGCGTGCCTGGAGGCTTTGCAACCACTGCAGAAGCCTTTCATGCGTTTCTTAAATCAAACGCGCTCGATACACGAATCACCGCTCGTCTAAAGCAACTAAATCCAGTCGATGTCACAGCGCTTGCCAGTTGCGGTGCTGAAATTCGTGGATGGATCACTGCGGCACCGTTTCCTGCAGAAGTTGAGCAAGCCATCCGTACTTATTACGCGACGTTGGTTGAGGAACTTGGATCCGAGGCCTCGTTTGCCGTGCGCTCAAGCGCAACCGCAGAAGACCTCCCCGATGCCTCATTTGCCGGCCAACAAGAAAGTTTTCTAAATATCCGCGGCGCCGACGAAGTGCTTGAGGCGATTCGGCATGTGTTTGCCTCGTTATACAACGACCGTGCGATTTCCTATCGTGTTCATCAAGGCTTTGCACATGATGCAGTCGCGTTATCTGCAGCAGTACAACAAATGGTGCGCAGTGACACTGGCTCAAGTGGGGTGATGTTCACGCTGGATACCGAATCAGGTTTTCGTGATGTGGTATTTATTACCTCGGCATACGGTCTTGGTGAAATGGTGGTGCAGGGTGCTGTCAATCCGGATGAGTTTTATGTGCACAAACCGATGCTGGCTGCTGGCAAACCAGCCATCGTGCATCGTGGCTTGGGTTCAAAGCTGCAGAAGATGATTTTCGCTGACTCAGCGCGTGCCGGCCGTTCGGTGCGCACGGTAGAGGTTCCGCAATCAGATCAGCACCAGTTTTCTTTATCCGATGCAGATGTGCTTGAACTGGCTCGCATGGCAGTAGCCATTGAAACGCATTACGGACGTCCTATGGACATTGAATGGGGACGTGACGGTCACGATGGACGTTTGTACGTTTTACAAGCGCGACCCGAAACTGTGAAATCGCGCAACCGCGGGACAGGTGAACGCTTTACTTTAAGCAGTCATAGCAAAGTGCTCGCCACCGGCCGTGCGATTGGTCACAAAATTGGCACGGGCCCCGTGCGTCTTGTGAAAGATGCTTCATTCATGGCCACGGTGCGCAAGGGCGATGTGCTGGTGACAGACATGACTGACCCCAATTGGGAACCCGTCATGAAGTTGGCTTCTGCGATCATTACCAATCGCGGTGGTCGAACGTGTCACGCGGCAATCATTGCACGTGAGCTGGGCATACCGGCGGTGGTTGGCTGTGGCGATGCGACGCAAACACTCATTGATGCGCAACCTGTCACGGTCTCCTGCGCTGAAGGTGATACTGGCAATGTCTATGAGGGAATTTTGCCGTTTGAAGTAACCGCAGAGGAAACTGGTGATATGCCAGACATTCCAGTCAAAATTGCGATGAATATAGGTAATCCGCAGCTCGCGTTTAACTTTGCGCAATTACCTAATGCAGGGGTGGGCTTGGCGCGCTTGGAATTTATTATTAACAACATCATCGGCGTGCATCCACGCGCTTGCATCGAATACCCTAGCTTGCCGCCAGAATTGAAATCGCGCGTTGAGGTTGCTGCGCGCGGCTACGCAGATCCAAAAACGTTTTTCCGCGAAAAAATGGTCGAAGGTGTCGCCACCATTGCAGCCGCATTTTGGCCTAAACCAGTGATTGTGCGTTTGTCCGATTTCAAATCGAATGAGTACAAAAAATTATTGGGTGGCGAGCGCTACGAGCCGGACGAAGAAAATCCTATGTTGGGTTTTCGTGGTGCTTCTCGTTATATCGCGCCAAATTTTCGAGAATGTTTCGAATTGGAATGTGCAGCCATGCACAAGGTGCGTGATACGCTTGGTCTGACTAATGTCGAGATCATGGTGCCTTTTGTGCGGACGCTTGAAGAGTGCAAACAAACCATGCGTCTACTCGAAGCCAATGGTCTGAAACGTGGCGTGAACGGATTACGTATCGTGATGATGTGCGAATTGCCATCGAACGCTGTGTTAGCGGATCAGTTTCTTGAGTACTTCGATGGTTTTTCGATTGGCTCGAACGATTTGACGCAGCTCACGCTGGGCTTGGATCGTGACTCAGGATTAGTTGCTGGTGCGTTTGATGAGCGTGACCCTGCAGTCAAGGTGATGTTGAAAATGGCGATCAGCGCCTGTTTGCGACAAGGTAAGTATGTCGGCATTTGCGGGCAAGGCCCCTCCGATCATCCCGACTTTGCGCGCTGGCTGATGGATGAAGGCATCGGATCGTTATCGCTTAACCCGGATACGGTGGTCTCCACTTGGCGAGGGCTGGCCTTACCACCAAGCGCATGAGTCATTGCAATTGAATTATTTCGAACGCATTAAGCGTTGCTTTTCTCTTTGCCAATCTCGCTCGCGTTCAGACTCGCGTTTATCGTGCTGCTGTTTGCCTTTCGCTAAACCAATGGCTAACTTGATTCGTCCCGCTTTGTAATGCAAATCCAGAGGAATCAGTGTGTACCCGCGTTGCTCAACTTTGCCGATCAAGCGGCTAATTTCTTGCGCATGCATCAACAATTTTCGTGTGCGCGTGGGATCAGCTTTGACATGGGTCGATGCGGTAGGCAGTGGGCTAATGTGCGAACCAAACAACCACAGCGCATTGTCTTGAATGATGACGTAGGCTTCAGTGATTTGCGCACGCGCCGCACGGATGGCTTTGACTTCCCAACCTTCGAGCACGAGTCCAGCCTCAAAGCGTTCTTCGATAAAGTAGTCGTGCGTTGCTTTGCGGTTAAGGACAATCGACATAGTCCTGCCATTGTAGCAGCGAGGCTTAGATGAAGCGGGTAGAGCGCTCTGCGTTGGTTGGGCATAGCGCGGCGCGCATGTATGCACTGGCCATCGATATTGCGGCTTATCCAAGTTTTTTGCCTTGGTGTTTGTCTTCGCGTGTGATTTCGCAAGATGCGCAAAGCACGGTGGCACAACTAGAGGTCGGATATAAGGGGCTGCGCCAAGCGTTTACAACCACGAACCGTAATACGCTGGATACATCGATTGAAATGCAATTGCTGGAAGGCCCGTTCAAAAAATTTGAGGCGCATTGGCAGTTCACTGCATTAGAGGCCAACGCCTGCAAGGTGGGGTTTGTGCTGGCTTACGAATTTGCAACCCCAGTGTTGGGACGGGTGCTAGAACCTTTGTTTGATTACATGGCGGATACCATGGTGGATGCATTTTTACGCCAAGCCGATAAAACTTCCTCGCATGCGCGTTGAAGTGGTTTTGGCCTTGGCTGAGACGCAAATGCTGGTGACACTTGAGTTACCAGCCGGGAGTCGTGCCGATGAAGCCTTGCAGCAAAGTGGTTTACTCGCGTGCGCAAATGCCAGCGGTGCGATCGGTCTCGGACGGTTTGGTGTGTTGATCACCCCGAGCACCCAGTTACAAGACGGTGACCGGCTTGAGTTGTATCGACCGTTGCACGTCTCGCCTGCACAGGCGCGGCTGGATCGCGTCAAATCGCGCCAGACAAGCAAAAAACGCGCGCGTAACGCTTTATAATAACGCTTTGCATGAAAGGCGGCGGCGATGCGCGTAATACAACGGGCGCTTACTTTTGATGATGTTCTACTTTTACCTGCGCACTCGCAGGTCTTGCCGCGCGATGTTTCGCTGCGCACTCGACTCACTCAAAAACTCGAACTCAACATTCCGTTAGTCTCTGCGGCGATGGACACGGTCACCGAAGCGCGATTAGCCATCGCTATCGCACAAGAAGGTGGCATCGGGATTATCCATAAAAATTTCACACCCGAAGCGCAAGCCGATGAAGTGGCACGCGTGAAACGTTTTGAATCTGGGGTGCTACGCGACCCTGTGACAGTTCGCCCAGAAATTAGTGTGCGTGAATTGCTCGCGCTGACGCAAAGGTATCGGGTATCGGGCTTTCCAGTGGTGGAAGCTGGAAAGGTCGTTGGTATGGTGACTAACCGGGATTACCGTTTCCAGACCGATCTCGATGTGCCAGTGCGCGATATCATGACGCCTAAAGCGCGCCTCATCTATGTCAAAGAAAACGCCAGTGCAGAAGAGGCGCGTGCGCTCTTACATAAACACCGACTCGAGCGCGTGCTCGTGGTGAATGAGGCATTTGAATTACGTGGACTCATCACCGTCAAAGATATTTTGAAATCCAAAGAACATCCGAGCGCCTCAAAAGATGAGCAAGGAAAGTTGTTGGTGGGTGCAGCGGTTGGTGTTGGCGAAGGCACTGAAACGCGTGTTGAGCGATTGGTGGCTGCAGGTGCTGATGTCATCGTTGTGGATACCGCGCATGGCCACGCACAAGGGGTCATAGACCGTGTGCAATGGGTCAAAAAGAATTTTCCTCAAGTGCAAGTCATTGGTGGAAACATTGCAACAGGGGATGCCGCACTTGCATTGGTCGATGTCGGTGCAGATGCAGTCAAAGTGGGTATCGGTCCTGGATCGATTTGTACGACGCGTGTAGTTGCCGGTGTAGGTGTCCCGCAAATCACTGCCATCGATAGCGTAAGTCAAGCACTCGCCAAGACCAACGTCCCGTGTATTGCCGACGGTGGTGTGCGATTTTCTGGTGACGTCGCGAAAGCCATTGCCGCGGGTGCATCAACTGTCATGATGGGGAGCATGTTTGCAGGAACCGAAGAAGCCCCAGGTGAAACGATTTTGTACCAAGGTCGTTCGTATAAAGCCTATCGCGGGATGGGTTCATTAGGTGCCATGCAGGAAGGCGCAGCTGATCGATATTTTCAAGATCCTGCCAACAATGCCGACAAGCTGGTACCCGAAGGAATTGAAGGACGCGTGCCATACAAAGGTAGCGTGCTCAGTATCTTGTATCAGTTGGTGGGTGGGCTACGCGCCAGCATGGGTTACTGTGGCTGCGAAAATATCGAACAAATGCGCAGCAAAGCGCAGTTTGTAGAAATTACGTCAGCTGGGATGCGTGAATCGCATGTGCATGACGTGCAAATCGTCAAGGAAGCACCGAACTACCGCGTTGAGTAGGTGAGGACAGAATGCACGCAAAAATTCTGATCCTCGATTTTGGAAGTCAAGTCACGCAACTGATTGCACGGCGTGTTCGCGAAGCAAAGGTGTACTGCGAAATCCACCCGTGCGATGTTACAGATGACTTCGTGCGTACATTTGCTGCTGATGGCGCCTTGCGCGGCATTATTTTGTCCGGCAGTCATCAATCCGCCTATGCCGAAGCGACCGATCAAGCCCCAAATGCAGTTTTTGAACTGGGCGTCCCCGTTTTGGGTATTTGCTATGGCATGCAAACGATGGCGCAACAGTTGGGTGGACGTGTTGAACCCGGAACAGTACGCGAATTTGGTTTTGCACAAGTGCGTGCGCGCGGTCATACCAAACTGCTGAATGGTATTGAGGATTTTCGAACTGCCGAAGGTCACGGCATGCTCAAAGTCTGGATGAGCCACGGTGATAAGGTCACCCAGCTACCGGATGGATTTAAGGTCATGGCATCTACTGAAGCCTGTCCAATTGCGGGCATGGCCGATGAAACACGCAGATTTTATGGGGTGCAATTTCATCCCGAAGTGACACACACGTCACAAGGTCGCGCCTTGTTACAACGCTTCGTTCATGATCTTTGCGGTTGTGGCAGCGACTGGAACATGCCTGATTATGTTTCGGAGGCAGTCAAGCGGATCCAAGAGCAAGTAGGTCATGAAGAGGTAATTCTGGGTCTGTCGGGTGGGGTTGATTCTTCAGTCGCTGCAGCACTCATCCATCAAGCCATCGGTAAACAATTGACCTGTGTGTTTGTGGATCATGGGTTGCTGCGTTTGAACGAAGCAACCCAAGTCATGCAAACCTTTGCGCAACACTTGGGTGTCAAGGTCATTCACGTAGACGCCAGCGCAGCATTTATGGGTAAGCTGGCCGGTGTCTCTGATCCCGAAGAAAAACGAAAAATCATCGGCAAAGAGTTCGTCGAAGTGTTTCAGCGGGAAAGTGAAAAAATTGCGAATGCGAAGTGGTTAGCGCAAGGCACTATCTATCCGGATGTGATTGAGTCGGCAGGTGCAAAAAAC
Source organism: Betaproteobacteria bacterium (assembly GCA_947467435.1). Classification (GTDB taxonomy): domain Bacteria; phylum Pseudomonadota; class Gammaproteobacteria; order Burkholderiales; family SG8-39; genus SZAS-79. The sequence goes on along the minus strand of CANIIA010000042.1, from coordinate 10,856 downwards.
AAAAAAGCCACAACCATTAAATCGCATCACAACGTTGGTGGCTTGCCAGATACCTTGCATTTAAAGCTACTCGAACCGCTACGCGAGTTGTTTAAAGATGAAGTGCGCGAATTAGGCGTTGCTCTCGGCTTACCGCGAGAAATGGTGTATCGCCACCCCTTTCCTGGCCCCGGATTAGGCGTGCGAATTTTAGGTGAAGTGAAAAAAGAATTCGCCGATTTGCTACGGCGTGCAGACGCTATCTTTATTGAAGAGCTACGCAATACAAAAGATACCGATGGCGTTTCTTGGTACGACAAAACGGCGCAAGCTTTTGCTGTGTTTTTGCCAGTTAAATCTGTCGGTGTAATGGGGGATGGCCGCACGTATGAATATGTCGTTGCATTGCGTGCGGTAGAAACCAGCGACTTCATGACAGCAAACTGGGCGCCATTGCCGCATACGTTACTCGCCAAGGTTTCGGGTCGTATCATTAACGAGGTGCGAGGAATCAATCGCGTCGCTTACGATATTTCTTCTAAGCCGCCTGCCACAATTGAGTGGGAGTAAATTGCTTTAATCTCTACTAGGGGCGCGCAATGCGCCCTTTTTTTATGCGCTCGTTTCGTATCTCCGCGCTTCAAAGCTATTTTTTTGATGTCGCATCTGCTCCCAGATGTTTTCATGTCAATCATTGTGATCATGAGGAATGGCAGCATCCTCAATCGATAGAATGACTAAAGTATAAATAGCGTGGAGAAAACATGAGAACATTTAACTATAAGTCAACACTAACACTGATTGGTTTAAATCAAACTAGATATATTTCCGCAACCCGTCCTGGTGAAAGTAATAATATTTACATTTATAGCAAAAGAGGAACGGTTTTAAATATTGAAGGGAATCAAGAAAATTACAATTTCTATATGTACTCTGATCCAAGATACTCGATTGGAAGTATCAACAGTTTCAATTTAAATATGCGTGATTCATGCCTTGAAATTAACGGATGGGCGGGTGATTGCAGAGACAATTTCAATGTAAGTGGAAATCGAAATCGAATCTCGCTAAAGAATAGCTTGCTCTATATTTTTAATATTACTGGCCAGAATAACCGGATACGACAGGATTCACGCAAGGCTAATTATCGGATCGGTACCAGATATGGCGCCTTAGGTGGCGCAATCAGTTCAGGAACTGAAATTACTTTAACGTATGAAGCCGATAGTTATCCGGTATTGCCGCATGAAAACTCTAGTGCTTATATTTCGTTAATCAGCGTCGGTAGTTCGGTCACTGTAAAAAGGGAAAATTCACTGAACGGTATAAGCGCTTCAAACGCTATCGTTTGGCTCGGAGTCAATCAGCATCTTGAAAACTTGGCCAATACAGACCCTGAGGGGAACTGGCAGCCGGCAACTTGGACAGCGACTGAGCGTGACAGCTATAACGTCCAAGCGATTAACTTTACTACTCAAATTAGTGGCGAGCCTCGAGAAATATTTAATATCAATGGGAACGGTTACCGCGTGAACTTTGACTACTCACCTGGTGCAGTTCTGGATGATTATTCGGTTTGTAATGTCTTTGCAAATTACGTTGTGCTTAAGGATTTATACGGTGTAATGAAATTTAATTTTGAAGATAGAAACGTGGATGGTCGCGTTTATCTACAGGGATCGGATAACGATGATCTTCGTACAAACATCAATTGGATCGGATCCAGCCAGGCGAGATTTGCATCCTTGGTCTTAAAGGGTAATGTGCTGATTGACATGAAGTCAAAGGATAATGATTCTGATCAGGGGTGGGCGACCATGTACTTAAATTTTGGCTTACCTGGCGCAGTACAAGGGGATCAAAGTGACACCTTTGTGCTGATCAGAAATAATAGGAAACATTCTAGTATTTGGAATGGTATCGATTCATTAAATAAAGATCATCCGGCAGCTGGTGCAATTCAGAAATTAACCATCGAAGTTGGTGTTGCAAGGGAATATTTGTTGGACTCAATAGTCGATCCTGTCAAACTCGATCTCTATACAACGGGTAACACCATCAACAACCAAACCATTGTGAATGACAAAAGCAAAGCGCTGCATTTGGATACAACGTATGGGATATTACTGAATATCTATGGAGTGTCTGGTCTCGACACATATGTTTTTGTCGAACATGAGAATGATCATTTTAGTAATGGAGTGTCTCGTGACCGGATTGATGTCCACTGTTCTGGGTTTCTAGATCTTACTTGCAGTGATCGTTCTGATATCGACGTGGCATTTACTGAATCAAAAACCATCAGAGTTTCATCATCTGAAGGTAACGCATCTTCACAAATGACGTTAAATATTGATCAACATGCACAGCTTTTTCGTTCAGCCTGGACTATTGATGACTACGTTGATGGGCTGCTTGTCAACCTGGGGGCCTATTCGTCTTTTTCCAATGCAGAGGGCTACTCCATATTTTGGAACCGTGGATTTATTGACGTTCAACCTGTAGATTCTTTTGGCAATCACATTCATATCAGTATTCGAGATGCTGCAGGCGTCACTCAAAATTACGTGAATAATACAAATCAAACACAACAGATGGTTTTTAGTTATGCAGGAACAGTTAACAGCGCTGGTTTAACTTTAATCCCATAAATTTATTCTTGCGGCGCTTTTCTAGGTGGTTCACCACCCAGAAAACCGATTCCAGTGTGCAATGACTGCGTTGCTGTTATCGACAATCTGATACTGATCATGCTGCGCACCGGTTGCACAGGCATGGTTAGGAAGAATGCGCACTCTTGCACCAACTGGTAGGTGAGGTAGCTGATGACTTGAACCGGCACGCTGCGCGAGCGTGCCGTGTTCTTGACTGGCATCCGTAACGATTAAATCTGGATAGGGAATGCCGTTGATATCGCAGACCAAACCGTAGCCAAAATCCACTGATTGTTTTGCAGTGCCTCGGTCTCTGGAGAGCGACATCCAACCACCGTCAGTCAAAATCCATCCCTTTTCTTTTTGGTGGCCAATGACGGTCGCCATGACCGAGAGCGCAATGTCTTCGGTTTGGCACACACCAATACCAGCTTGCACTAAATCAAAAAAGACAAAAACACCGGCTCGAACTTCAGTCACTCCATCCAAATGACGCGCAAAGTGCGCCGTGGGTGTCGATCCAACACTCACAATTGGACAAGGCAGTTGCGCCTTACGCAGTACTTCAGCAGATCGAACGGCTGCGTCACGTTCTTGTTCTGCAATATGAATGAGCGCTTTAGGATCATTTTTATTGTAAGAGTCACCCGCATGTGTCATTACTCCACGCAATGCAGCACCTCCATGCATGAGCGTTCGGCCAATCTCAGTTAATAAGCCACTGGCCGGTTGTACGCCAGATCGATGTCCATCGGAATCAATTTCAATCAGTACAGGAATCGCATCACGCGTTTGTTTTGAATGATGAGCGACAGCCTGCGCGGCTTCGATGCTGTCAACCACCAACATCAAATCAACACCACGCTGACGTAATGCACTCACACGAGGAAGTTTGTGCGGGGCGATACATACACCGTACAGCAGATCGCGTAGGCCTTGTTCTGCAAACTGTTCTGCTTCTTTCAGTGTCGACACTGTGGCTGGGCCCTGCGGTGACTGCATGACTTCTCGTGCGACCTCGATACATTTGGGTGTTTTAAGATGTGGTCGCAATTGAACGTTCATGGGAGCTAAGCGGGCTTTTAAGCGTGCAATATTGCGCCGCATACGTGAAACATCCAGAACAAGACAGGGTGTGTCTAAAGATTCAAGGCTGAGCATGAGTGCATTTCCATCAGGAGGGTGTTTTCCACATCCTAGCAGAGCGCGTAAAATACTTGGTCAGGCGTTTTTCAATCTACAGGATCGTGCCGATGATTTTGTATGGTATTCCGAACTGCAGCACAGTGAAGAAAGCACGCGTTTGGCTCGAGGCGCATGCGCTTTCGTATACTTTTCATGATTTTAAAAAATCAGGTGTCGACCCCACGCATTTAGCGAAATGGTGTCAGGAACACGGTTGGGAAAAAATCCTGAATCGCTCTGGCACTACGTTTCGTCAGCTTCCCGAAAAACAACGCCTGCAGGTTAATGCCTCTTTGGCGCAACAACTCATGCTGGCACAACCTTCGATGATTAAGCGTCCAATTCTTGACCTCGGTGGTCGATATTTAATTGGGTTTGACCCCAACGTCTACGCGTCGACGTTGACGTAAAAATTCGATGAACTCACCCATGCAGCATGAAATCGACTTGCAGCGGATGCGTCAAGCGCTTCGCTTGGCCGAATGTGCCGTTACAAACGGTGAGGTACCAGTTGGTGCATTGGTAGTGCGTGATGGTGAGGTCATTGGTGAAGGTTTTAACCAACCGATTGGTCGTCATGATCCAAGCGCGCACGCCGAAATGGTTGCCTTACGAGCGGCCAGTCGAGCGGTGGGTAATTACCGTTTACCGAACACAACACTGTATGTCACGCTCGAACCTTGTGTGATGTGCGTCGGTGCGATTTTTCACGCACGGGTTGCTCGGGTTGTATTTGGTGCTAGCGATGCAAAATCCGGCGCTTGCGGTAGCGTGATGAATCTTTTTTCTGAACCACGCCTCAATCACCACGCCACCGTGAGCGGCGGCGTATTGGCGGATGAATGCGTCGATTTATTGCGCAGTTTTTTCGCGGCGCGGCGACACCGTCAAGCTTCCACGATGTGTTGCACAATGCCAAAATGAAGATTCAAATCGATATCCCAACCCAGCAGCTCACTTTAGAAGACAGCAACGGACACGTATTAAAGCAATACGCTGTGTCGAGTGCTAAAAATGGCGTGGGTGAGCGTAACGGTAGTTTTTGTACGCCGCGCGGGCGTCATATCGTTCGCGCAAAAATTGGTGCCGGTCAGCCAATTGGTACCGTGTTTGTAAGACGCCGTCCGACCGGCGAGATTTGGAATTCTGCACTACACGAAAAATTTCCTGGTCGCGATTGGATCCTCACGCGCATTCTTTGGTTATCGGGTCGCGAGCCCGGATTCAATCGCTTAGGGCGAGTGGACACCATGCGTCGATTTATTTATATCCATGGAGCGCATGATCTTGCTGAAATGGGTCACCCTGGTTCGATCGGCTGTATTCGTATGCGCAACATCGACATCGTGGATCTGTTTGATCGAGTGCCTTGTTACACAACAGTCGAGATCATCGGCTAGCTGAGTAACGAGGCAATGCTTGCTTTGTTGGGTTGATGGATGACGCCACGTTCGGTGACGATGGCAGTAATCAACTCGGCAGGCGTGACATCAAACGCTGGGTTACGCACCATCACGCCTTGGGGTGCCCAACGAAGTTCACGATATCCCAGAACTTCTTCTGCCGGGCGCTCTTCAATTGGAATTGCGCTGCCATCGGTGATGTTCAAATCAAACGTCGAGACCGGCGCTGCCACATAAAACGGAATGTTGTGTCGTTGCGCTAAGACGGCCACGGTATAGGTGCCAATTTTATTCGCTGTGTCGCCATTGGCAGCAATTCGATCGGCACCAACAATCACTGCATCGACTTCGCGACAATGCATGAGATGACCCACCATGTTGTCGGTGACCAGTGTGACAGGAATGTCCTCTTGGACCATTTCCCATGCTGATAACCGTGCGCCTTGCAGATAGGGGCGCGTTTCATTTGTAATGACTGAAATATTTTTTCCTGCCGCATGCGCGGCGCGTATTACCCCAAGTGCCGTACCGTAGCCAGCGGTAGCCAACGCGCCCGCGTTGCAATGGGTCATCACGCGCGCTCCTTGCGCGATGAGTGCAGCACCCAGTGCACCCATACGTCGATTGGCGGCGAGATCTTCGTTATAAATGGCTTCTGCTTCAACGCGTGGATGTTCCACACCACGCATGCGGTCTAAGGCCCAAAATAAATTCACTGCCGTGGGTCGACTGGCGGCAAGAATTTTTTCTGCAGCGACAAGATCCCCTCCACGCTGTGCTTCGAGCGCCAGACCAAAAGCGGCAGCACAACCAATTGCAGGTGCGCCGCGAACAATCATGTCTCGGATTGCTGTTGCAACTTCAGCAGCATTCACGCATCGCACATACGTGAGTTGATCAGGCAGTAAGCGTTGATCGAGAACTTCGAGGACGTCACCGCACCAACGTAGGGGTTCAACAGCTGGTTTCATTAGATGACTCTTTCGTTTCCACCATCAACAGGGATTTGTGCGCCAGTGGTTTTGGCGAACAGCGGACCACACAATTCGGCAGCTAATTCTGCAACATCTCGGGCAGCCACTTCTGTGCGTAAGACGTTATTGGTTCGATAGGCTTGTACGCTCAGCCCATAGGCTTTTGCGCGCGACTCAAGTACTTCTGGTGTCCAGATCGCCGTGTCATACACAGCATTGGGGTGTAACGAATTAATGCGAATGTTGTCTTTTCCCCATTCAAGCGCTGCAACGCGTGCGACTTGATTTAACGCAGCCTTCGAAGCGGAGTAGGCCGCAGCACCAGGTCCTGGGGCAGGAACATTTTTCGATCCGATAATGGCGATGCGTCCACCACGCGGCGCACATTTCAGTAATGCATGACAGGCTTGCATGAGTGTGAGTGGCGCATCGAGATTGATATTTAGCGTGTGACGCCACGATTCGTTAGTTAAATTTTCTAATGCCGTAGAAGCCGGAAAAATACCTGCGTTTAACACCAACATATCAATGCCACCAAATTGCTTCACAGCGGCAGTCAAGGCTTGATCAAGCAATACTGGATCGGTGAGATCTAGTGCAGCACCGAGGTAATCTGGGCGTTGATATAACTTGGTGACACTTGGATTTTTATCTAAAGCGACCACTGCCGCGCCACGCGCTAAAAATCGCTCAACACATGCCTGACCGATGCCTGAGGCGGCGCCGGTAATGAGTACCACTTCACCTTGAAAGACCGCTGGCGTGCCTGCTTTGCGAAGTTTCGCTTGTTCAAGATCCCAATACTCGACCTCAAATAAATCGCGCTCTGGTAAGGCGTTCCATCCGCCAAGCGCTTCCGCACGTAAAAACACTTCAACGCTGTGTGTGTAGAGATCGGCGACGATTTGAGTGTCGCGGGCACTACGTCCGACAGTCATGAGGCCAAACGCGGGATCCAGCACCATACGGGGTGCCGTATCCAGCATGGTTTTCGGTTCACGCGCTTTGGCTGAATTTCGTTCAAAGTAGGCGCGGTAATTTTTACTGTACGCGTCTACATCACGTCCCAACATAGGTGTTTGTTTTGTCCGGATGATGTGATCAGGTGTGACCGGACCACGCTGCGAAATTTCTTGGAATTTTTCTTGTTGCGCGACACTTAAAAATTCTGGCGTAGCATGTACTTGGCACAACATCGGGTGACCCGCAGCGGCGCTAATGGCCTGGCGTAATGCAGCAATTTCTTGCCGCTGAATGTTCGGTGTATGAGCCGTTGGCATGTGTATCTGCCAGCTCTTCTTAGATTGTAAATACTGCTCTGCTAAATCAACCAACATGATCATGCGCTCGTATGATTCGCGCGCAGTTTGGCCAAAAGAAAAAATGCCATGATTCAGCAAGACCATTCCCAGGGTCCCAGCGTGAGCTTGCTTAGGATATTCGCGCGCGCACAGTGCAGCTAAATCAAAGCCTGGCATGACGTAGGGAATGATCACAACCCGATCACCATAAATGTCGCGAATGCGTTGTTCGCCCTGTGGCGCGTTGGTCACCGAAAGCACTGCATCTGCATGGGTGTGATCAACATACGCATGCGGCAGTAACGCATGCAAAATAGTTTCAACCGAAGGCGCAGGTGCACCGGGACGGATGGTTTGCCCGGCAAGTTCAGCCACCATCTTGGGGTCTGAGAGCGTCGGTAATTGACCTAAGCGACGCACGTAATCCAAACGCACTGGCGTAAACCCTGCTGGTTCGATCAGCTCGAGGTCCCAACCACTGCCTTTCACGTGCAGGATTTCTTCGCTTTCCCCAAAAATATTTTTCTGCGTGAGTTTGACGGAGGTGTTGCCGCCTCCATGTAGTACCAGTGATTTATCTCGCCCCAATAAACGCGAGCTATAGACACGTGGTCCAAGTTCGCCAGTAAAGGTGGCTGCTTCTGTGTCATTCCAAAGAGAGTTCATGGTTGAGCAGGACCTAAGAGGTAACGCAAAGTTTCAGATTCGGTGCCGTCCGCGTTCCAACGGCGTTCGCTAAAGCGCTGCGTACCGTGTTGATGTCGAATCAACACGGTTGAAACACGCGTGCCGTAGTTGGGCGAAATCAGACGCATTGGTGAGAGCATACGTTCGCGCTCGATCCCCACACCGGTATCGGGCAAGGTGTGGTCAGGAGCGATTTGCGCATCGGACAGCATGTGTAGCAAGCGCGCTTCATTAGGGGAGTTAGACAGCGCTTGTTGCAAGTGTGTTTTACCGGCGACAACTTTGGGCCAAGGGGTATCGAGCAAGTGATTTGATAAGCCGTAAATTCCTGCATCTAATACCGTGAGTTTTTTGCCACGATTGGAGACATACACCAAGGTATTTTTATCACCAATCAAAAGATTAAATCCGCGATAAACGTCGGCGTTGGCGGACACGTGTTCAGCATAAGCGACGGGATGCGCTTGACCAATCAGAAACGCTTCAACTAAAGCGCCTCTGGATTTGAATGATGGTGCGGTGACGGGCTGCGCTTCACGGAAATTAGTCACGGCGGCAAACCGACCTTGTCGCGTGGTTCCCATCCACGTCCCGTTGGCTTCTAGATCACGCCCGGCTAGAACCTGTGGATGCGTTTTCCAAAATGTTGCCGGTTCACTTTCTCGTGCGTGATATTCGTCGCGATTTGATGCCACCACCAACGGAAACTCGGTGTCAGGCTGCCACGCAAATAAAATTAGGCACACTGAAACCACTCATCGGTACGTTTGACTGAAAACTTAGCAAATCCACTTTGCTGTAACGCAGCTTCAAAGTGCTTGAGAAAGCGCTCCCGATCATCAATGGCTTCATAAATTTCCATGAACGTACCTGGATCGTCGAGTCGACGCATCCAGCGACCATGGATACCGGTTGTGTTTGCCAGTGCCATAAAAAGCGTGTCCACGCATGTTTTGACCGCAGCCGTTTGTTCTGGCGCAACGCGGTAATACACGTATAAATTCAACACCACGGATGGATGCATACCTTTAATCCGCTTTGGGCGCAGGAATGCTGTAAGGCAAATCAAGTAGGGTGAGGGCAGGTCCATCGGGTCCAATGAGATGCACCGACTTTCCTGCATCAAAGCTACCTAGTTGAACAACCGCCAATGCTTCAAAATTTTTCGACGGTGTTTGTGCAACCGCTACTAGCGTCCCCACCGCAGCACCATCGCTACCACTAAATAACTCACTGCCGATTGCAGGACGCTGCATGCTGTCGATCGAGACGCGGTGCATACGACGTTTGACTGCACCTCGGTATTGCGCGCGGGCCACAATTTCTTGTCCGGGATAACAGCCTTTGCGGAAATCAACGCCACCCACTAATTCAAAATTGATCATTTGCGGCACAAGCAGATCTTGCGTTTCAGGCAGGATCCGCGCTGTCCCGGCGAGGACGTCGGCAAGGTTCCAAGCATCGATATTTCCGGATTGAGTCAGTGGCGTTAGTTTTTTTAGCGTCTCATGCGGACCGATCACTAAAAAACGTTCGCCCTCAAGTTTGGCAACTGATATCCCCGATTGATGAACGATGCGCTGTACCTGTTCCGGTACTGGACAACCTGCGTGACGCAATAGGGTGGGCGCATCCGTGCCCCAAAGTCCAATCTGTTGGTAATGCTCGCTCACATCGGCGAGTTTGACTTTGGCGCGCAGGACAAACATCGATAAACGTTTGACCAACGCAGTCACTAATCGACGGTCGGTTTGTAGACAGTAGGTTGCAGCATCTGCGCCTGGGTGCATGAATACCAAAAAATCCGCGAGTAAGCGCCCTTTGGGCGTGCAGTAGCCAGAACGGCGTAGCTGGTCTGATGCCAAATTCGCAATGTCGCTAGACAGCTGGCCGTGTAAAAACGCAGCAGCCTCTGCGCCTTCCACCTGAATGAGGCCAGCGTCTTTCAGTACGATCGAGAAAACAGTAGTGGCAGTTGGCGATGACATAGACCCAACGCGGCGTGCGCGCAGTAGTAAGCGGATGCGTCTATTATATCGACGTGACTCTCGGTTGATCGGCCAAAGGCTCGTCGTGGCAAAGAAAAGATTCTCGGTGCTGTCTCGCCTATTTAAATTTGGTTTGCTATTTGCCCTGATCGGTACGGGGATGCTGCTTTGGTATCCCTGGTCGTTACGTCATGCTGAGTACCCGATTGAATTTCGCATCGAGCCGCGTAGCAGTTTGCGGGTGGCTGCGCGCCAAATCGAGTCAGGTGGACTCAACTTAGGCCGTTGGCGCTTTGAATTGCTCGCGCGTTTGTTAGGTCGCGCACAAGACGTAAAGGCGGGTAGCTATGCGATCGACGCACCCATCACGCCGTTGGGGTTACTCGATAAGCTCACACGCGGTGATGTGACGCAAGGCGAAGTGGTGTTGATTGAGGGTTGGACAATTTTTCAAGTGCGCGCAGCCTTAGCCAGCGCACCATCGTTGCGTCACGACAGCGACCGTCTCGATATGGACGGCTTACTTAAGGCAGTGGGCGCGAAAGAAACCCACCCAGAGGGTTTGTTTTTTCCGGATACTTATTTGTATCCCAAGGGCTCAAGTGATCTCGAGGTATTGCGTCGATCCTATCGCGCGATGCAGCGGCACTTGGCGCGCGAGTGGGCCAATCGGGCGCCCAACTTA
>CANIIA010000041.1 GCA_947467435.1 Betaproteobacteria bacterium | reverse complement strand
GTCTCGGCAGGCGTCGAAAAATCCAAACGAAAATCCGCCACCGGCTCCGGAGCCGCGTGCGACTCTCGAAGTGCGTGCGAAGCGCGTCCAAGCAATTGACTAAAGCTTTCGGGGGCGGGCTCGCTGACAAATACCGGGGGCACCACCGATGCAACATGAGCAGCAGTCTCCGTCTGCGTCGTTGCAGGCGCATCGGCTGCATAAATCGACAGACTGGGTGGGGTATGGGGCGCTGCATCCGCAGGCGCATCCGGCACGCTCAAATCAAGGTTGGGCAGATGATCCACCAGCGGAAAGCCCTGCACACGTTCAGGCATAGACGGTGCATGTGATTGCCCATTGGGTTGTGGGTCTTTGCGACGTAACGCGACAAGCAGCAACCCGATTAACAAAACCACCAATGCGATCACAGCCGCCGCATGCAAAGGTAATTGATCAAAAAACTCGTAGACCGAATCGATTAAAAACACGGAACTTGCCTTTACGTCGGTGGGGACTTCGGATGCGACAGAAACGGAGGGTTGAACGCCAGACCGAGAGGATAGCAAGGTTGCAGACTTTGTCATCGTTTGCCCGTCTAGAGCTGCAAGTGCTTGATTACGCACAGCGATCACCTGCTGCAGGTCTTGCACGTTCTTCTCCAGTGCCAGCACCCGAGATTGCGCCTCTTTTAATGCGCGTTCACGCGCGGTTGCATCATCCTCGCGAGCCAGTCGCGATTGCTTAGAGTTTGCGCTCGCATCCGCTCGTGCCAATCGCACACGATGCTCACCAGCCGCGGTTGCGCCAGCCGGGGCTGTCGCGGCGGCGGTTTGATCGTCTTGATGCGTGCGCGGCGCGCTTCGCTCTTTAGAAATAAACGAGCGCGATTGCGCCCTGACATCACGTTGCGCTTGCGGTAAATCGATCGCGAGGGTGGCTTGTGCCGAGGGCACGCGCAAAGCAACCCCTGCGCGCAATCGGTTGATGTTTTGATCGACAAAGGCCTCAGGATTTGCTTGCTGAAAAGCCATCAAGAGCTGCGCAAGCTGCGCGCCACTCGGCAAATAGTCCTGCGCGATGGCACTCAAGGTTTCACCGGATTGCACTCGGTGAATGCGCTGCGCTGCCCGTTGTTCTGGTGCGTTGGGACGTGCCGATGCCGGCTTCGTCTGCGCGGTTGTGACGCGCGGGATGGTTGTCGCTTCGGCAGGCGTTGGAGACACCACCATCGTCGACGAAGAGGAAGGCTCCGCACTACTTGCGCTGTAACGTGTCGTTGGTGCGCTTGGCGTGGCCGGTAAAGCGACCGGGGTCGTGACGGGCGGGTCTAATAGAAAACTATATTCACGCACCAGGCGACCACTCGACCAACTCAACTCCACCAACACATCCAGAAACGGTTCTGGGATGGGACGCGTGCTGGTGATACGAACCGTTGAAACAGCCCCATGCTTTTGCACAGCAAAGCGAAATGACTGCAACAAAGGCGACATTTCAATCCCTGCGCGCTGAAACGCCTCTGGCGATGCGAGACCAACCCGTAAAGTATTTTCTTCACCAGGTGGCAATGCAATCACATCGGCTTCTGCCACCAAGGGCTGACCCAATGCAGATGTAATACGTAACGTACCAAGCCCCGCTGCCTGGACCAAAGTGGGGAGCATGACAAAGACGAATGCAATCACCCAACGAGCGCCGTTGTTCATCATCACGAAAATTTTTCTCCAGCAGTGCACGCGAATTTGGCCGCGTAAAAGCGCTGGCCGTTCAACACTTCAAGCTAGCACCCGAAGTAGTGACTTGCAAGAGCTGATTTTTTATACGTTTTTTGCAACAAGCACGCGGGTGCGTTGCATGCAAACAATCACAATCAGCTAAATACCGCGCGTCAACAGCACTCGCAACATACGACGTAAGGGTTCAGCAGCCCCCCAAAGAAGTTGATCGCCAACCGTAAACGCCGCTATGTAAGTGGGGCCCATCGACATCTTACGCAAACGACCGATCGGCACGCGTAATGTGCCACTCACCTGCGCGGGCGTGAGTTGCGCAAGCGACTCTTCACGACGATTTGGCACCACATCGACCCATGAATTACCAGCGGCAAGCATGCTTTCGATTTCAGCAATCGGCACATCTTTTTTCAATTTGACAGTCAAGCCCTGTGAATGACAACGCATCGAGCTTACGCGCACACAAATTCCATCCACAGGCAAAGGCTCGGTTGTTCGTCCCAGAATTTTGTTGGTTTCGGCTTGCCCTTTCCACTCTTCGCGACTTTGGCCGTTGCCTAAATCTTTATCAATCCAAGGCAATAAGCTCGCCGCTAGTGGATAACCAAACTGCGTTTTTGGAAACGCATCGCTGTGCAACGCGCTAGTCACGACTTGATCGATCGCTAAGGCTGAACTAGCCGGATCGGCCATCAACGTATTGGCATGCGTACCAAGGTACGTCATCTGTTCGACTAATTCGCGCATTTGCGCCGCCCCAGCACCAGAGGCCGCTTGATAAGTCATCGAACTAATCCACTCGATGAGATTATTTTTAAACAATCCATCCAGCGCCATCATCATCAAACTCACGGTGCAATTACCACCGATGAAGTCGCGCAATCCGGCATCTAAGGCACGCGTAATCACCGGCATGTTGACCGGATCCAAAATAATGACCGCTTGATCTTGCATACGTAATGCACTGGCCGCATCAATCCAATAGCCCTTCCACCCAGCGGCACGCAACTTTGGATGAATGGCGTTGGTGTAATCACCACCTTGGCAAGAAATAATGACTGGCAAAGACGCCAGCACCTGCAGATCGTTGGCGTCTTCAACGGGACCAATCGTTCGACCGATGGCAGGTCCTTGACCGCCCGCTTGTGAGGTGGAGAAGAAGACGGGTTCAATCAACGCAAAATCATTTTCTTCACGCATGCGTTGCATCAGCACCGAGCCCACCATGCCGCGCCATCCAACAATTCCAACTCGCAACATCAAGAGATCCTCAACTCAAATTATTCAAAGCGATCAAAGCGCGGCGAGTACGGCCGCGCCCATTTCTTGCGTACCTACACGATGCGTTCCTTCGACGAAAATATCTGGCGTACGTACACCGCTGGCCAACACCCGTTTTACCGCTGCTTCAATGCGATCAGCGGCAGCCGCTTGATTGAGCGAGTAACGCAACATCATGGCGGCAGACAAAATCGTGGCCAATGGGTTGGCGATCCCTTGGCCCGCAATATCGGGTGCTGAGCCATGAATCGGTTCGTACAACCCCTTGTTATTGGCATCGAGCGAAGCCGAAGGCAGCATGCCAATCGAGCCTGTGAGCATCGAGGCCTCATCAGACAAGATGTCACCAAATAAATTACCGGTGACGATGACATCAAATTGTTTGGGAGCACGCACCAATTGCATGGCCGCGTTGTCCACATACATGTGTGACAGCGCAACTTGCGGATATTCCTTGGCCACATCGATAACGATGTCGCGCCATAGTTGTGAGGTCTCGAGCACATTGGCTTTATCCACCGAACACAAGCGACGTCCACGCTTCATCGCCGCCTGAAACCCCACGTGTGCAATACGCCGAATTTCTGGTTCGCTGTAACGCATGGTGTCAAAGCCTTCGCGATCACCAGCTGCGTTGGTGTGGATGCCACGCGGAGAACCAAAATAAATGTCTCCCGTCAATTCGCGAATAATCAGTAAATCTAAGCCTGCCACCACTTCAGGCTTTAAGGCGGATGCACTCGCAAGCTCTGCATACACTTGGGCAGGTCGTAAATTGGCAAACAAACCCAAATGCTTACGCAATCCAAGAATCGCTTGCTCTGGGCGTTTGTCGCGCGGCAAGTGGTCATGTTTGGGATTGCCAACGGCACCAAACAAAATGGCGTCAGCGGATTTTGCCAGCGCCAGTGTTGCCTCAGGCAATGGGTCGCCTGAGACGTCATAGCCCGTGCCACCCACTGGCGCTTCTTGCATCTCGAGCGGCAAATTGAGTTTGCGTAGCACCTTGAGCGCTTCGGCAATAATTTCACTTCCAATCCCGTCACCGGGCAACACAGCAATGTTCATCACAAACCTATCGGGTATACCAAGGAAACTGCATCGTGCGCTGATTTTCAAACGCGCGAATCTTGTCGGCATGACGCAGCGTTAAACCGATTTCATCGAGACCATTCAACAAGCAGTATTTACGAAACGTATCAATGTCAAAATGGTGAACACGCGACGCGTCAGTGGTTGAGACGGTTTGCTTTTCTAAATCCACGATCAAACGAAAACCCGGAAAAGAAGCCACGTCGTAAAACAGCCGATCGATATCCGCTTCGGACAACACCACCAGTAACAAACCGTTCTTTGCGCTGTTATTAAAAAAGATGTCGGCGAACGAAGGCGCAATCACACAGCGAAAGCCATCGTCCATTAAGGCCCAGGGTGCATGTTCACGCGAACTGCCGCAACCAAAATTTTTGCGTGCGAGCAAGATTTGTGCGCCTTGATAGCGCGCTTGGTTCAACACAAAATCAGGGTTTTTGGGGCGCTTGCTGTGGTCCATGCCCGGTTCGCCATGATCGGTATAGCGCCACGCATCAAATAAATTCGGGCCATAGCCAGTGCGTTTGATCGATTTCAGAAATTGCTTCGGGATAATTGCATCGGTATCCACATTGGCCCGATCCATCGGCGCCACCAAGCCATTGAGTAATGAAAATTTTTCCATGGTCTTATCCGAGCTTACGTACATCAACAAAATGACCCGCCACGGCTGCGGCTGCCGCCATCGCCGGCGAAACCAAATGCGTGCGGCCACCTGCGCCTTGGCGACCTTCAAAATTTCGGTTCGATGTTGAAGCGCAACGCTCACCGGGTTCTAAACGATCGGCATTCATGGCCAGACACATCGAACACCCTGGCTCACGCCAATCAAATCCAGCCTCACGGAAAATACGATCGAGACCTTCTTTTTCAGCTTGCGCTTTCACTAAGCCAGAGCCAGGCACCACCATCGCCACCTTGATCGTTGCAGCAACGCGACGACCTTTTGCAACCGCCGCCGCTGCACGTAAATCTTCAATCCGCGAATTGGTGCATGAACCAATAAACACTTTGTCGATACGAATGTCTTGAATCGGTGTACGTGGCTTTAAGCCCATATACGCCAACGCACGCTCCATCCCTTCACGACGTACGGCATCTTTTTCGCGATCGGGATCGGGCACTGCGCCATCTATCCCCATCACCATTTCTGGCGATGTACCCCAAGTCACTTGCGGGACGATCTCTTCAGCACGCAAAGTCACTTCGCGATCGAATTTCGCATCAGCATCGCTCACCAGCGTGCGCCAGTAGGCCACCGCTTGCTCCCACTCCACGCCGCTTGGCGAAAATGGCCGGCCTTTTAAGTACTCGATGGTGGTTTCGTCCACGGCAACCAAGCCGGCGCGGGCGCCTGCCTCGATGGCCATGTTGCACACGGTCATGCGTCCTTCCATCGATAAGCCGCGAATGCCACTGCCGGCAAACTCGATGGCGCAGCCCGTGCCACCGGCCGTACCAATCCGACCAATGATGGCTAAGACCACGTCTTTGGCTGTCACGCCACGGCCTAGAGTGCCGTCAATTGTCACGCGCATGTTCTGCATTTTCTTTTGCACCAAACACTGCGTGGCAAGCACATGCTCCACTTCTGACGTACCGATGCCATGGGCTAAACATGCAAATGCACCGTGCGTACTGGTGTGCGAATCACCACATACGACAGTCATCCCAGGCAAGGTCGCGCCGTTTTCTGGCCCAATCACATGCACAATACCTTGGCGCTTATCCAAAAACGGGAAATACACCTTGGCACCGTACTCACGCATGTTGGCATCGAGTGTTTCGATTTGCAGGCGAGAAATCGGGTCAGTGATGCCAGCGATTCCGAGATGCCAATCGTTGGTTGGGGTGTTGTGATCAGCGGTCGCGACCACCGAAGACACACGCCACGGTTTTCGGCCAGCGATTTTTAGCCCTTCATAGGCCTGCGGGCTGGTGACCTCGTGCACCAAATGGCGATCGATATACAGCAACGCCGTTCCGTCGTCTTCGGTATGAACGACGTGGCTGTTCCATAACTTGTCGTAAAGGGTCTGACCCATGGCGAGTGCATCCGTGCGGGGGAAAACCACAGATTATCCCACAGCAGCGTGCCGATCAGGGCTTGGGCCGCGCGGTTTCGTACAAGGGCTGCACACGTTGCACCATGGTCTGCAAATCGGCAATACGCGTGTCGTGGGAGGGGTGCGTCGATAAAAATTGCGGCGACTGATCGCGACTGACGCGCTTCATTTTTTCCCACACACGAATCGCCGCTTGCGGATCAAAACCAGCACGCGCCGCTAACTCCACACCAATGTGATCGGCCTCGGTTTCATCAGTGCGCGAATTGGGCAAGTTAAAGGTCAGATCCATCACTTGTTGCGATAGATCTACGCTCCCGGCAGGCAAGCGCGCCATGATGCTCACAGCAGAAAAAAAGATGCCTTGTGCCATCGAACGCGAGGCGCGTTCTCGACCGTGTTCTCGCAACGCATGCGCAATTTCGTGCCCCATGATGGCCGCCGCTTCATCGTCGGTGAGCTGGAGTTTGTCGAGAATGCCCGTATAAAAGGCAATTTTTCCACCCGGCATACACCACGCATTGAGCTCTTTTGAGGTAATCACATTCACCTCCCAAGCCCAGCGCGGTGCATCAGGTCGAAACACACCGGTTTGTGCAATCAATCGCCGCGCAATCGCCCGAATCCGCTCAACTTGCGCGGGCTCTTGATTGAGTTCGTTTTTTTTCTGCGCCTCGGCAAGCACTTGTCGATAGGCCTTGACGGCCCCCTCGTTCACCGAACTCGATGACACCAACATCGCTTGCGAACGATCCACACCCACCATGCCAGGTTGCGTGGTTTGCACGCTTTGGCATCCCACCAACAGTAACGCGCTAAAGAAGAGATAAATTTTTTGCATCGTGCGTTTTCTCATCTAAACGATCGATCAAACTCAAGCGGTAAAGCGTACCTGCCAAGCCACCAACACGCCACCCAGTAAAGCAAAACCAGCACACAAACTAAAACTAAAGGTCGGCCCCATCGATGCCCATACCGCACCAGCGAGCAACATACCGACTGCGCCACCCAATCCATACGACAAGCTCGAAAATAACGCTTGGCCGCGCACTTGACGCTCCGCGGTAAATAACCGGTGCACAGCGGCAATCGCCGCGGCGTGATACGCACCAAAGGTCGCCGCATGTAATAACTGCGCAAACACCAACACCGCCAACGATTCAACACACCAACCGATCAAACAAAAACGTAAGACCGCGCATGCAAACGCGGCCAACAAGACCGTGCGCAAATTCCACCGGCGCAACACTTGTGGCAAAAAGAAAAAGAGCACGATCTCCCCCAACACACCGATGGTCCATAACCAACCCACCATCGTTTTGGAATAACCGTGTTGCACAAGATACAAGGAATAAAACGCGTAGAGCGCACCATGCGCAACCGTCATACAAAACGCAGCACCCAAAAATGCGATCGTTCGCGCATCAAACCAACGCGCACGCTCTGTGACAGAGACGTGTGCTGTTTTTTTAACCGCCGACTCGGGTAAGGACCACGCCACCAACGCAGCGCCCATCGATAAACTCACTACGATCGGTAACAACGCCTGCGACACCCAGCGATCTAGGGCTGCACCGGTGGCAAGTACCGCGAGAATAAAACCCACCGACCCCCACATGCGTACCGGTCCATAGCGTTCGGGGTGATTACCCAAGGTGCTCATGGTGGTGGCTTCGACCAACGGCAAGGTGCCTGAGGAGGCGATGCCCATCAACAGCACCACTACACATACTGCCGCAAAGCTTTGCGCAAACCACAAGCCCGCCAAACTCAATGCGGTGAACAAGGTACTCATCAAAATAAACGGTCGCCGCGCACCCCGCGTATCCGAGAGCCAACCCAATAACGCGGGCGCAAACACCTTTACCATTTGCGGTAACGCAATCACCACCGAAATTTCAAGCGCACTTAACCCTAATCGATCGAGATACAAAGAAAAGTACGGCGTGAATGCACCGAGATACGCAAAATAGGCAAAATAAAAACCACCCAAGCGGGCGGGCCCGCTCACTCCTGCCCATTGATTCACTTGGCGCGAACCACAGCGGGGGCCGCTGAACTCTCACGCACAATTAAGCGAACCGGTACGGCTTCAGTGCGCGCCACGCTCTCGCCTTGTAATCGTGCAACCAAACGCTCTGCGGCGCGTTGCCCAATTTGCGCTGTGGGGACATGCAGCGTGGTTAATGCAGGCGCCATTTCCGCAGCCATTTCAATGTCATCAAACCCCACCACAGATAATTGCTTGGGTACCGAGACGCCTTGCGCGGCACACTCTAACAACACGCCAATCGCCAAAATATCGTTTCCACAAAGAATGGCGCTAGGGACTTGGGCGGCACTCAATAACTGACGCGTTGCCGAACGCGCTGCAGCAATCGAAAACGCAGTTTCGATAATGGCTGAGCCTGGCAACACACGACCCGCCGCCGCACAAGCTTCGCGCACACCAGCCACTCGATCGCGCGCCCGATCGTTGTGGGCCATAAAGCCAGACAACATCGCAATGTGTTGATGACCCGCTTGACACACATACTGCGCAACTTGCACAGCTGCTAAGCGATTTGAAAAACCAACCGCGTAATGCGGGCCGGTGGCATCGATTGACCAGGTCAACTCGAATGGAATGCCCGATTGCACAATCAATGCATACACTTCCGGTGAGTGATCCGTGCCCACTAAAACCAAGCCATCAACGCCACGCGCCACCAAGGCGCGCACCACGGCCAACTCGGTACTCGGGTTGTAATCGTGACTTCCTAACAGCAAGGTATAACCGGCATCTGCCAAGCTGCGTTGCAGCGCTTGCGTAGAGCGCGCAAAGATGGGGTTGTCTAGCGTAGGCACGACCGCGCCAATCGTCATCGAACGACGCGACGCTAAGGCTCGCGCCGCGCCATGCGGCACATAGCCCAAACGCTCAGCGGCGGCACACACCGCAGCACGCGTGTCTTCTCGAACCACTTGGGGATCAGCTAAGGCGCGTGATGCCGTTGAAAGTGAAACGCCGGCTGCGCGGGCCACATCACTGAGACGAGCGGTCGCTTTTCGCTGCATAGAAAGGGGCGTCTGGACGAAAAATTGAAGTCCTCATCATAGCCTGAAAGCGCTTGCATACGACGGGTTGTTGCGCTGCATATTGACGCAAAATCTAGACGACACTAAGGTTTATGAAAGCGCTTTCATTTTACGTCGACGATATTTTTCTGCATCCACGGCGCACCATCTCCCGATCGACTCGACACACTTTTTCTCGCTCACATGACCATCGACTACCTCAAAAAAGCCAATAAGACACCAGACACCGAATCCGATCACGCCCAACAAGTAGCCGCCAGCATGTTGCGTGAAATTGAGCTTCGCGGAGAAGCCGCGGTACGCGATTACGCGCGCACGCTCGATCATTGGGAAGGCGATATTTTGGTCAGCGCTGAAGCCATCGAACAGCGCACGCGAAACATTCCTGCCGACATTAAACGCGACATCGAGTTCGCCACAGAAAAAGTGCGTCGATTTGCATTGGCGCAACGCGCCTCGGTGCAAGAATTTTCAACCGAAGTGCATCCTGGTCTGATTGCAGGTCAGCGTTTAGTGCCGGTCAATGTTGCTGGCTGTTACGTCCCCACCGGACGCTATGCGCATATCGCTTCTGCGTACATGGGCATTGCCACCGCCAAGGCAGCGGGTGTACCCACAGTCGTCGCCTGCTCCACGCCCTACAAAGGCGAAGGCATTCATCCGCAGGTGTTGTATGCCATGAAGGTGGCCGGCGCAGATGTGATTCTGACTTTAGGTGGCGTACAAGCTATCGCCAGTTTGGCTTATGGTTTGTTTAGCGGCCAACCTGCTGACATCATCGTTGGTCCAGGTAACAAGTTTGTTGCCGAAGCCAAGCGTTTGTTGTTCGGTAAAGTGGGCATTGATGTATTTGCGGGCCCCTCCGAAGTCGCGATCATTGCCGATGATTCCGCCGACCCAGCGATCGTTGCTTCTGATTTAGTGGGTCAAGCAGAACACGGTCATGAATCACCAGCTTGGTTGTTTACGGATTCACGCGCCCTCGCGCAAGAGGTGATGCGCCGCGTGCCGTTACTGATTGATGCACTGCCCCCAACGGCGCGTGATGCCGCCGGTGCTGCATGGCGCGATTATGGTGAAGTGATTTTGTGCGACACCCGCGAAACCATGGCACGCATTTCGGATCGTTACGCCAGCGAGCATCTTGAAGTGCACGCCCGCGATTTAGATTGGTGGTTGGCGCGATTAACTTGCTATGGCTCGCTCTTTTTAGGTGAAGAAACCACCGTCGCCTTTGGCGATAAAACCTCTGGCCCCAATCACATCTTGCCCACCAAAGGCGCTGCAAAATATTCGGGGGGCTTATCGGTACATAAGTTCTTAAAGCCACTCACATGGCAACGCATGACGCGAGAAGCCAACCGAGAAGTTGCACAAGTCACGGCACGCATTTCGCGACTTGAGGGCATGGAAGCGCATGCTAGAACCGCTGATGATCGTTTAGCAAAATATTTCCCACAACAACGCTTCAATAAAGGTAATCCGGTGACGCAATGACATTGCGTGCTGCAGATTTATTTGACTTAAACGGCAAGGTGGCGCTGGTCACGGGCGCGAACTCTGGCATCGGTCGCGAAATCGCGTTGGCATTGGCCGATGCTGGCGCGGCCGTTGTCCTGATGGCGCGACGCAAAGACTTGCTCGAAGAAACACAAGCGCACATTCAAGCGCTGGGTGGACGTGCCAGCACACTCAGTTGCGACTTGGCTGATCGCGCAGCGTTACGTGAAGCAGCAACACAATCCGCTGTCGCGTTCGGTACGCCTAATATTTTGGTGAATGCCGCAGGAATCAATCCGCGCAAACCCATCGCCGATGTGACTGAAGCGGATTGGGATGCAACCATGCGCATCAATTTAGATGCGCCGTTTTTTTTAACGCAAGCCCTGGTCCCTGCGATGTGCCAACTCGGCTGGGGACGTGTGATTCACATCGCATCACTGCAATCGTTGCGCGCCTTCACCAACGGCGCGCCTTACGGTGCCTCCAAAGGTGCCATCATGCAACTCACGCGCGCGCATGCACAGGCTTGGTCTGCGCAAGGTGTCAACGTGAACGCCATCGCACCTGGATTTTTTCCTACTGCACTGACTGCACCGGTCGTGAACGATCCCAAAAAATGGCAAGCCAATGCCGATCAAACTTTTATTGGCCGTAATGGTGCGTTAGAAGATTTACGTGGTGCGGCAATTTTTTTAGCCAGTCGCGCCTCAAACTACATCACCGGTCAAACGATTTTTGTAGATGGCGGATTTTCAGCAGGATAAACAATGAAAGCACTGGTCTACACACAACCCAATGAAGTCACTTATCGCGACGAACCAGAGCCGCAATTTGATCCGCGTGCCGATGTATTAATTGCTGTGGATGCCGTGGGCATTTGCGGCTCTGACATGCATGCGTATCACGGGCACGATCCGCGCCGAAACCCACCCTTAATTCTTGGGCATGAATTGGCCGGACGCATCGTACAAGGTCCGGGTACAGGTCAACGTGTAACGGTGAATCCGCTGATTACGTGCGGTGTCTGCGAGTTTTGCGTTCAAGGACGTAACAACCTTTGCGCCAATCGCACCATGATCGGTATGACACGCGCAGGAGGATTTGCCGAACGCGTCGCCACTGCTGCAGCCAGTGTGGTCGAGATTCCTCAAGACATGGATACACGTGCAGCAGCGCTCACCGAACCTGCGGCAACTGCCGTGCATGCCATCAACATCGCCATGCGTAGCTTGGTTCGTCCGCTGCCTGAGTGCCGTGTGCTGGTGTTAGGCGGCGGTGCCATTGGTTTGCTCGCAACTTTGTTGTTACGCAGTTATGGGGTGCGCGAGTTGCATGTTGCTGAAACCAATCCGCTGCGTCGCGCCTCACTCAAACAAGCCACCCAGATCAACGCCTACGACCCGCGCCAATCATCTGGCCCAGCAGCCAATCACATCGATTTGGTGATTGATGCGGTCGGTGGAAAAAGCACACGCAACATCGCCTTGGAATGCGTCAAAGCAGGCGGCGTCGTGATGCATATCGGCTTAATGGATTGGGCCAGCGAAATAGATATGCGCAAGCTCACCCTTTCGGAAATCACCTTGATCGGCACCTACACCTACACCACCGCTGATCTGCGTGCGGCCGTGGCTGCTTTACACGGCGGTGCGTTTGGCGATTTGTCGTGGGTTGAAGAACGTCCGTTGGCTGAAGGCGCACGCGCATTTCAAGACCTCCATGAAGGCAAAACGGCTGCGGCAAAAGTCGTGTTACGGCCCTAAGCATTTTTAACCGAAAGAAATGAATATGCAGACCCATCCCCAACCACCGGCGCCTTCCAACGCAGGCCAGTGGATGCTTCGCGCCGCAAGTTTGGCTCTATTGTTTTACGTTCTACACACCGTGTACACAAAAATCACTGGGCTCAATCAGCTCGATCTCCCGCGTGTACTTGACGACGTGGGTGAGTTCCTACTGGTGTTGTTTTCCATGATGCTCTTCGTCGTTGGGCTATTACAACGCGAACGCAGCACACGTTCACCGTCTGCAACTGATGTTTCATCCAAGGAGGCCGCATGAAAGCTACACAACCAAGCATTGCATCTCTTGAACGCCGCCGTTTTCTTGAAATCTCTGGTCGCTGGGGATTGAGCACCGCGGTACTTGCGGGCGTCGGTGGCTACTTATGGAACGATCAAGCCGTTGCGCAGACAGGCGCAGACGAAGAAAAAAAACAAAAAGCAGCCAAAGTGGTGATGCTGTTTGCAACCGAGTACAAAATCGAAGATTACGTGAAGTACCCTGTGATGCAGGCGCAATACAAAGCCAACATCGAAACGATTTCTAAAAATCAAATTTACTGCAAGCTACATCCCGCAGGTCAGCTCGGTATTGGCGCAGCGTTGGCACAAAAAATTCAGGCTGGCACGGTGCAAGGTGGTGCCGTGTCGTTATCCAATTTTTCGCCCTACGCACCCGCCGTTGACCTAATCAACATTCCTTACTGGTGCGGTGAGAATCAAAAATTTGCCAACCTAGTCACCTCACGCGCATGGGATAAAGAAATCACCCCCAAGGTGGTTGCGCGCGGTTACAAGCCGCTGTTTTATTTCACCGTCGATCCACGCACAGTGGCGACCCGCAAAGGCTACAAAAAAATCGCTACACCAGCAGACATGCAAGGCATGAAGATGCGCGTGCCACCGTCCAAGCTACTACAACAGTTTTATCGACTGGCCGGTGCCAACCCAACGGTTGTGCCTTGGGGCGAAACAGCCACGGCAATCAAACAAGGTGTTGCCGACGGATTAGATCCAGCAATCTCGGCGCTCGCCACCTTTGGTTTTCACGACATTTTGGGTTGGGTCTCCACGGTACGCTCAGTGCCCGATGCGCAAATGTTTGCCGCCAACGCGATGTGGTACAGCAATTTACCAACCGATCTCAAAGTGGCATTTGATTTAGCCAATGAAAAAACCCAACTCGAAACCTTTGCGCAAATTGAAAAAGCGCGCAACAAATCCATCGAAATCATGAAAGCCGGCGGCGCGCAGTTTTATAACCCTACCGATGCAGAGTTCCGTCAGTGGGTGGAGACTTGCGGTGAACAGCGCAAAGAATGGAATGATTTCAAAATCCAGTTTGCTGGTTCGCTAGACAAGTTCGAAGAACTTAAAAAAGCCGCCAATACCAAAGGCCCCATCACTGTTGCCGATTTCAGGGGTTAAACACTCGCCATGAAGCGCTTCCTGCATGCACTCGATGAAAACGCCGAACGCTGGTTTATGTTGGTGGCCTACACCTTCGTATGCTTTGTCATCGTGCAGGAAGTACTTCGGCGCTTTGTGCTGAATTACTCCTCGGCTTGGGCGGAGGAAACCGCACGCTACGCGTTTATTTATTTGGGCTGGGTCGGTGCGGCTTATGCTGTCAAAGAGCGCGCGCACGTGCGCTTTGATTTGGTCTTGCATGCGATTGCCGAGCGCTTACGTGGTTGGATTTATATCGCGGGGGAATGCTGCACCATGTTGTTTGCGCTCATTGCGCTGTGGTATTCGATGCACAGCATCGACCAACTCATTCACTTTGATGCCGCAACACCCGTGTTACGCATTAACAAAGCGTGGGTTGAAGCGGCAGTGCCAGTGGGCTTTACGCTGGTGATTTGGCGCTCACTGCAAGCCATACGCCGTGATTGGTCCGATCTACAAGCGGGCCGCACAGCGTGGGTTGGCAAAGCAATGTTCGAGGAGTAACCCCATGGCCGTCACCCTTTCCTTACTCCTGATCTTCGCGTTATTGGCTTTGGGCATTCCCTTTTGGGTCTCTTTGGGCTTAGGCACGGTGGCCATGCTCAGTAGCACGCAAATCCTGCCGCTGAGTTTGGTGGGGGAAGCGTTGTTTGATGGTGTGGATTCGTTTGCGCTGATTGCGATTCCGTTGTTTATTTTGACGGGAGACGTGATGGTGCGCAGTGGTCTGGCTTATCGGTTATTGAGTTTTGCCGAAGCAACCTTTGGCAGTCTGCGCTCAGGCTTTGGTACATCGACCGTCATGGGTTGCGGATTGTTTGCGTGTATCTCTGGCTCTGATGCAGCGGATGCCGCGGCGATCGGACGCATCACCATGGACCGCTTGCAAGAAAAAGGCTATCCAAAAGCATACGCTTGCGCGTTAGTCGCATCGGGGGCATGTACCGGCATTCTGATTCCACCGTCGATCGCCTATATTGTGATTGGCTTAGTGCTGGGTATTTCTTCGTCGACATTATTTCAGGCGGCGTTTATTCCTGGTGTGATGGTGCTGTGTTCAGTCATCATCACCAACGTACTGGTCAATCGCTGGCGCAATTACGAACACACCATGGGCGCATTTTCTTGGTCACGTTGGTTACGCGCACTGCATGAAGCGAAATGGGCGTTAATGATTCCGTGCATTATCTTGGGTGGCATTTATTCTGGCGTGTTTACTCCCACAGAATCGGCGGCTGTGGCCGCCGCGGTCGCAGTCATCATCGGTCTTCTTCAACGCACGATCACGCTGGCTGATTTTCCAGCCATGCTCGGCGCCTCGGCCCGGGTGTGTGGCGTGATTCTGCCGATCATCGCGGTCGCATTGTTGTTTGCGCAAGCACTCACCGTGTTAGATGTGCCGCAACACTTTGTTGAATGGGTCATGTCTTTTGGTGCCGGACGCACCGAAGTGATCTTGCTGATGCTAGCGATTTGGATTGTTGCAGGCTGCGTGATGGAAACTGGGCCAAACATCGTTGTGTTGGGACCGTTACTTTTACCTTTAGCGCAAAAAGTGGGGATGGATCCCGTGCATTTTTGCATCTTCATGATCACAACCTTGGGCTTAGGCTTTATCACACCACCCTTTGGTCTGAATCTCTTTGTAATGTCTGGCCTCACGCGCACGCCGGTTGGCGCAATTGCGCGCGAGGCCTTTCCGTTTGTCATCGGCATGATCATCGTCTCTGCATTGATTGGTTTTATTCCAGAAATTTCGATGTTTACGCTGCGCTAAGCACGCGTGTTGTAAACCGCAGTACACTGCCAATCATGCAAGCAGCTCGTTTTCTTGGCCAAGGCCGAATTGAAATCATCACGCGCGACCGACCCGCGGCGCGTTCGGGTCATGTGCGACTCGACGTCTTGGCTTGCGCTTTATGCGGCAGTGAGCTGCGTGTTCTAAAAAACGGTTGGCCAGTTACACCAGGTCATGAAATCGTAGGGCGCGTTAACGAACCCGGACATGCGGGGCATGGACGTCGGGCATTGGCTTACATCCCCGTATGGTGTGGTCACTGTCCCCGATGTACCGCCGGCGACACGCACTTATGCGAAAACATGGGCGATCTCTTGGGTTGGCAGCGCGATGGTGGTTATGCTGAATGTGTCTTAGTACCCGAACAGTGTTTGCTTTATTTGCCTGACGACATCCCCGATCATCTCGCCCCGCTGCTGCTCGACACCATCGGCACACCTGCACATGGATTGCGTCTTGCACAACGCGTGACTAACCACGGACCCGTGGCCATTTTGGGCGCAGGACCCATCGGCCTAGGTGCCGTGTTGGTTGCGCAACAACTCGGGTTCAGCGAAGTGCATTTGGGTGAACCGCGCGCGCATCGCTTACAAACCGGCTTGTCATTAGGTGCACTCGCCTTAGCAGACAATGCCGCTGCGCGATTTCCAATTGTGTTAGAGAGCTCAGGCGTCGATGCGGCACGGCAACGTGCACTCGAGCTGACTGCACCAAATGGGGTATGTGTCTTTCTTGGCGAAAGTGACACCTGGCAGATCACCGAAAATCGCGCTGTACGACGTAAAGATTTTTTTATTGCACGCTCGTTTTATTTTCCAATCCGCGAATACACGCAAAACTTAGCCCTGTTACGCACGCACCGCGCACAATACGAGCAATTGGTCGATGCACAAGTGCCTTTATCTGGTCTAGAAAAACTGTTTAGTGAATTTGCATCTGGGGCTCGGCTAAAACCACAATTTTCTAGCAGCGCATGAACACCGGACCACGCATCCTGTGTGTGGGGATGGCCACCATCGATCATGTGTTTCGCTTAACCACGATTCCGCAAACCGCCACTAAAGTACGCGCCAACGACTATGTACGTATCAGCGGGGGAATGGCTGCAAACGCTGCTGTTGCCGTCAGCCGTTTAGGTGGTCAAGCCACGTTCTGGGGTCCAATCAGTCACGACGCCAACGGTGAAGACATTCTCACCGAACTCAACAAAGAAGGTGTCAATATCGACGGTGTCACGCGCGTCGATCAACGCAGCGCCGTGTCTGCAATTTTGGTTGATGCTACAGGTGAGCGCATGGTGTGTGGCTATTCTGATCCACACACCTTTGATGAAGTGGTGGCGCTTCCACTGAAGCAGCTCGCCAACTTTGATGTGGTGCATGCCGATTGCCGCTGGTGGAAAACCGTGCGTCCCGTATTGACTGCAACGAAAGCACGTCGTCAGCCATCGGTATTTGATGCCGATCTCGCACCCAACGAAGCCCTCGATACGTTAGCGCCACTCGCCTCACACGCAATTTTTTCGCAACCCGGACTTGCACGTGTGACCAACGGCGCAACACCTGCCGAGCAGTTACGCGATTTTTCTCGACGTCACCCTGACCATGGATTGCTCGCTGTCACACTGGGTGCTGAAGGTGTGGTGTGGCTAGAGGCAAATGAAGTATGGCAACTGTCAGTACCACCCATCACCAGCATCGACACGCTCGGCGCCGGTGATGTGTTTCATGGCGCGTGGGCTTACGCATTGGGATGCGGCATGAATAACGCGGCATGCGCACGTTTTGCAAGTGCCACTGCAGCTCTCAAATGCACCCGCTTCGGTGGCCGTAGCGGCACGCCATCGCATGCCGAAGTCGATACATTACTTGCGCAATGGGGCGCGCAACCGCAGCGGATACAGTGACGCGGGCTTAACCCGTGACCGCCGTACCACGCTGACTACGCTTACGCTCATGCTCTTTGAGATAGCGTTTACGAATACGAATTGACTTCGGCGTAATTTCGACCAATTCGTCATCCGTGATGTATTCCACCGCAGATTCGAGTGTGAGCTTGATCGGCGGAGTGAGCATAATGGCTTCATCTTTACCCGAAGCGCGCACGTTGGTGAGCTGTTTGCCTTTGATTGGGTTCACTACCAAATCATTGTCACGCGTGTGCAGTCCAATCACCATCCCTTCGTAGACTGGGTCACCGGGCGAGACAAACATCCGCCCACGTTCTTGCAGCTTCCACAACGCATAGGCTACGGCAACGCCATCATCTTGCGAAATCAACGCGCCATTGCGTCGCTCGGATAAATCGGCTTTGACCGGTGCGTATTCATCAAATACATGCGAGAGCACGCCGGTCCCGCGGGTCATCGTCATGAATTCGGTTTGAAAACCAATCAATCCACGTGCAGGAATGCGATATTCCAAACGCACCCGACCACGGCCGTCTTGTGACATATCAATCAGATCACCGCGTCGCTCACCAAGCGCCGCAATCACGGCGCCTTGATTGACTTCCTCGACATCGATCGTCAGCAGTTCAAACGGCTCACAGGTGACGCCATCTATTTGGCGCAAGATCACCTGCGGACGTGACACCGCCAGCTCAAAGCCTTCGCGCCGCATGTTTTCGAGCAAGATCGTTAAATGCAATTCACCTCGACCCGACACGCGAAACACATCGGTTTCGTCCGTTTCTTCGACGCGTAACGCCACGTTGGTTAACAACTCTTTGGTCAAGCGATCGCGTAACTGACGACTGGTAATAAATTTGCCTTCACGTCCGGCTAGAGGCGAAGCATTCACCTGAAACTGCATGTTCAAGGTGGGTTCATCCACCTTATGCACCGACAAGGCTTCGGGATGT
>CANIIA010000040.1 GCA_947467435.1 Betaproteobacteria bacterium | reverse complement strand
AGATCAACGATAAAAGTCAAGGCATGGGAGAAACGTTTCACCATGCTATCGAGTGTTGCACTGCGGTGAATCGCCGAGTTAAAGGTTTTTTCGGTACTGGATAAAGCCGGCGTTTTCTGCAACTTGATCGTAGAGCAATCGGCCTGGTGCATTGCTTTCGTGCGTTAACCAATACACTCGGCCTGCATTGGCAAGACGTGCTTCGGTGTACACACCTTCAATCAGTGAGCGGCCAATGCCTACGCCTCGGCGATCGATGACAGTAAATAAATCTTGCAGGTAACAGACAGGGCCCTCGTACCAACAAGAGCGATGGAAAATGTAATGCACGATACCAACCAATCGCTGGTCTTCAAACGCACCGATTGCAAACATGGGTTCCGCAGGATCAAGAAATCGTTGCCATGTCTTTGTCGTGACAGCTTCCGATAGGTTGATTTGATAAAACGCTTGATAGCCTTGCCACAAGGGTAGCCAAGCGGTGTAGTCAGTGTCGATGAGGTGTCTTCGGGTGGTGTGTGCGCGTTTCATATTCAATATGGATCAGCAGTGCGTGCGCTTATTCGGCTTGATTTTGAAGTTTTTTGATGCGATCGATTCGATCTTCGATGGTGGCATCACTGCCCCCATTCCATTGCAACACCTGTAACACCACGCCGTTGGCATCACGGGGACGCAGCACCACCTCCCGTCGATTGCTGAAGTCATCACGGAGTGGAATTTTATAACCCTTGGCTTCAACTTCTTGAATGAACGCGTCGAGGTTATCGACTTCGAGGCCTAGATGATGCAGTCCCTCACCATGTTGATCGATATGTTTGTTAATAAATCCATCGGCCTCTAGCGATTGCACGAGTGAAAGTACATTCTCGCCAATTTGCATATAAGCCACTTTCACCATGCCTGCTTTCTCGCGCAGGGTTTCGGTACGTATGTGCACTGCATTGAGCAGCTTGCTGTATTGGCCTGCAGCAAGATCGGCATCACGCACGGCAATGGCCACGTGATCGATGCGTTTAATGTTGGCCATGCTGGGTCTCCTTGATGGACATGTTGGTGCTAAAAACACATTAAAAACATAAATAACATATTTATGTCATACTCTACGAACCACTTACCTAAATTTTATAGGGAAGTGACTCGAGGGTGAGCAGGCGTTTCCTGGCATCTGCGCAGGCTCGGTCAAGGCCAGTCTGCGTCGATGTAGACCCATTGGGCATCTCATTGGTCTACATCGGGGTGAAGGTCGTTGTATCTACGGATCAAATATAAATTCCTCGTTGCGTTGACCATTGCTTTTCTGTGGATGGCCGGGTCATTCTGGATTTCACAACCCTGGTACCACGACCTGTCACAAGAGATTGGCGTGATCCCAGCGTACTTTGTGATTACGTTTATCGCCATCATCCCAGGGTTTATGAATGCCTTTGTGGCAATGGCTTTACTGTTGGATCGACGTCCGAAAGTAATGGTTGATCAGCACTACCCGCCAGTCACGGTGTTGATTGCGGCTTATAACGAAGACAAGTCAATCGCGCAAACCATCAAGGCAATATTGGCGCAATCGTATCCAGCCAATATTTCTGTGATCGTGATTAATGACGGATCGAGTGATGAGACAGTGGCGTCTGTGCGCTCACTGCAAATACAACACCCCAATATCGAGCTCATCGATCTAGTGACCAATGGGGGTAAGGCTGCGGCACTGAATCATGGGCTGGCGCGATGTCAGACCAATGTGGTGATTTCAATCGATGCAGACAGCTACGTTTTAAAAGATGGCATTCGCCATCTGGTTGGGCGATATCTCTCTGACCCGATAGAAACTAAAGCGGTCGCTGGATCAATCTTGATTCGCAATTCTCGAGAAAATTGGATTACCAAGGCGCAAGAGTGGGATTACTTCTTGGGCATTGCGTCCATCAAGCGCATTCAGTCGTTATTTCAAGGCACCTTGGTGGCGCAAGGGGCATTTTCCTTGTACGAGCGCGACACCTTAATCCGTTTAAACGGATGGCCAGAGATGGTGGGTGAAGACATTGTCTTAACTTGGAAAATCTTATTGGCAGGGTTTCGTGTAGGTCACGCTGAAGACGCATTGGCGTTTACAGATTGTCCAAACACGTTGCGTCAATTCATCAAGCAACGGCAACGCTGGTCGCGTGGTTTGATTGAGGCATTTAAGGTCAATCCTCGGATTTTGTTTAAACCCAGACTCACCACGATGTATATCTGGTGGAACACCTTGTTTCCCCTGATGGACATTGCGTACACCTTTGGGTTTATACCCGGGTTAATCCTTGCGTGTTTTGGTGTGTATTGGATTGTTGGACCAATGACCTTGTCGCTATTGCCGATGGGGTTTTTGCTGAATTGGCAAATGTATCTCAAGGGTCGAAAGATGTTCGCCGCTGAAGGGCTACATGTTCGAGCCAACGCGTTAGGCTTTATTTTTTATGTCTTCGCCTACGGCGTGATTCTGCAGCCTGCATGTGTGTACGGCTACTTTTCTGAATTTCTAAATTTAAGAAAATCTTGGGGAACGAAGTGAGATTCCTCATGGTGGTTGTGTTGCTGTCACTGTTGCATGCAGCAGCATTTGCCGAGGAAGAGCGTGTGCAACCCATGCGAGGTTTGCTGATCCCAGAGGTTTTTCATGCAACTGACAGTGAGCGTTTTTCAACCAATAAAATTCGGACAGGATTTCTGCCCACGTATACGCACGGTGAGCGCTACACTGGGGTGGCTTACCAACAAAACCGCTACGCTCAGGATGCTTGGAGTACAAAGACTGAACAGGTGAGTGTGATCACGAAGGCGATCAACCCAAGAACCGGATTAGGTTATCAGCTGAATGTTGGTCTCGGACAAAGTGATCGTGGATCCTTAATCACCACCGACAGCAGTTACGGGTTTCAACTGTCAGATCAAAACAAAATGGAGGTCTTTGCCAACCGCGATCGGGTTGAAACTCAGCAAGCCCTCAACAACGGAATTTATTACACCCTTGTTGGTACCAGCCTTGAGCACAAAGTGACAGAGCGCTTAAGCGCAATCGTGCTGGGTGGTGCGATGCTGTTTTCAGACAACAACACGCGTCCGATCGTGAGAGCGCGGGTTATTTATGACTTAGATCCAACGCATGGCGTGACAGTGCAGCTTCGGTTTCGGCAGTTTCGCGATACCGATACCTTGGTCACCAATCACTACTTCAACCCAACGACGTATAGCGAAACGATGGCCTTGATTGGTATGCGCCGACGGATCGAAGGGTGGGTAGTGAGCGGGCTAGCGGGTGTGGGTAGGCAAGCGGTGAATCAAGACCCCGATACGCAAACCAAGTTATTAGAGCTGTCGGTGGTCAGCCCAGTAGCGCGGCAAGATTATTACCTCAAGGCCCGCGCGGGCTACAGTAAATCAGAAGGATGGATGGGGCCAAACTATCTTTATCGACACATCACTGGAGAATTAGTCATCCCGTTTTAATTCAATGTGAGACAGCGACTTGATTGCGTCCGTTATTTTTAGCGGCATACATCGCAACATCAGCGAGTTGGATGATTTGCTCAGCGCAGAGATTTTTGTCGATGGTGAGTCGATCGATCGGCTGGAGGTGTGCAACGCCTATGCTGATGGTAATTTGAATGGGGTTTGGTGCGCTGGTGACAAAGCGTGTATGCGCAATGTAATGACAAAGCCGCATCGCAACCTCTTTGGCTTGATCTTCGTTGGATTCGGGTAGCACGACTAAAAATTCTTCTCCACCAATGCGTCCCAATAAATCATTTGTACGTAGCACTTCTTTAGTTTTTTTGACTAACTCAATGAGAACTTCATCGCCTACTTGATGACCATACTGATCATTGACGTGCTTAAAGTGATCAATATCAAACTCAAAGATTGCGACAGGGTGTTGACTACGCCTGGCACGTTCGATTTCATTACTTAAGCGATGCGAGATTTCGACCCGATTCAGGCAGCCTGTCAGGGGGTCATGTGCAGAGAGCGTTTTGAGCAAGTCAATGGTGATGTCTTTACTGGTGAGTAGACGCTTTAAACCAACGACCCCAATCAAGAGTAGGATCGAAATGGTGATCGACAAAATAGCGTCCCACCATTCAAATGTTCCAGCCCCGTTGATCCGCGCCAAAGAAACGAAGCGGCGCGCTGCCATTAAGCCAAAACCTAAGCAAAGGAATAGCCAGGCCCACCGATACACTTGCGAAGTATGTCTCACCAAAATTGCGCAAGCGAATGTCGCCCAAGCTTGGGCAATGAAAGCCAAGCCATACAGGCTAATGACGACGATGAGTGGGATTTGCGTGGCAATCACAGGTCGTGAGAATGTCTAGTCGAAGTTCGGATCATCATATAGAAAATTGGAATGTCTGTCTTAATACATTTTTGTTGTTCTAAATGTGAATAAGACTCGCGCTGCCCCTTTGCTGGTAATTATTTTGGGAATAAATCAATGACTGCGTCACACCGTCTTCCAGCGCCTGAACGAGATTCGCTTGAGGATTTATTGGCATTCATCCGGTCACGTATCCCTTTGGTGCAAATTGAAAGCCTAGAAGAAACTCGGATCATTCATTTTTTGAAAATGGCGAGTGTCGAAGATAAATTTTCTCTCTGCCTTTGGTCTGTTGCTGATGGCTTTCAAGATTCTGCGACCAAACAGCCAGCCTCGAAGATGACGCCAATTAGTTTTCATGATGCCTTGGTACAAATTCGCGAAGGCCGACGGCCAATGGGGGGGGTGTCAGTGTTTCTTGATCCCCAAGCGTTTTTAAATGACCCAGTCAATTTACGTTTGATCAAAGAAATTGCGCAGGACTATCCTCGACTACAACATACCCTCTTGTTGCTTGGTCCCAAGATTGAGTTACCGGTTGATTTGGCTCGGTTAGGCGTACGATTTTCTCCGCGGCTTCCGGATGCAACAGTGATTCATGATTTGTACCTTGAGCAGGTGTATCGATGGCTCAAAGAAAAACCGGGTCGCGCATTCATCAATCCCGCTCCAACTGAAGCCCTGATACTGCAATACATGGCGGGATTAACTGAGGATGATGTGCGCCGGTTGAGTGACGCATCGATTCGCGATGATGGACGCCTGTCTAAAGAAGACCTTGATCGTGTGTTGGCGTACAAGCGTCAAACGATGGGGCAGGAAGGATTACTTGAATTTGTGTTCACACAGATGTCGTTTGAAGATATCGGCGGTTTGGCAGGATTACGACATTGGCTGGAACTGCGCCGATCTATTTTTTTAGATGACCATGTGTACCCTGGATTAGACGCGCCCAAAGGGATTCTTCTTATTGGTGTACAAGGTTCGGGCAAGAGCTTGGCGGCAAAAGCGATCGCGGGTTCATGGCAAGTGCCATTGGTACGTTTAGATTTTGGTGTGCTGTATGCCAAATTTCTTGGTGAGACTGAACGTAATTTGCGCATGGTCTTAAAGCAGGCCGAAGCGATGTCTCCTTGCGTGTTATGGATTGATGAAATTGAAAAGGGACTCAGCTCAGATTCGAGTGGTGTAACCGATGGAGGCGTGTCGCGCCGATTACTTGGCACCGTATTAACCTGGATGGCGGAGCGTACGGCCAAAGTCTTTCTGGTCGCCACAGCCAACGATGTATCGCAACTTCCCCCAGAATTGATGCGTAAAGGCCGCATTGATGAGATTTTTTTCCTCGATCTTCCTGGGGCGAGTGCGCGCAAAGAAATATTCAAGATTCATCTCAAGAAACGCCAGTTGCACTGTACCGATGTTGAATTAGATCAGCTAGCGCATGCCAGTGAAGGCTTTTCTGGTTCGGAAATTGAGCAAGCCATTGTGGCAGCCATGTACGCAGCAATTGCAGTGCATCAATCGATGCGCGTGCAGCATCTCTTGGAGGAGATTTCGCAAACACGCCCCCTGTCTGTTGTCATGTCTGAAAAGATGACGCAACTACGGCAGTGGGCGAAAGGACGTACCGTGTTCGCAGGGACCGAGTCAACCGTGTAGCGCGGTTTGGTATGATTTTGTTCGTGTAACTGCTACTGAACAATAACGAAAAAGGATAGGTCATGGAGAACGCACGTCGGGACTTTTTAAAACACACTGCTTTGATTGGTGGCGCGGCGGTATCTGCGCCGTTGATGTCGGGCTCGGCCGAAGCTGCCGGTCCAGGCGCAGGTGCAGTTCGTTTGGCGGATCCGACGATGGCTAAAGCACTCGTGGTGTTGAATTACAAAGATAAAGCCAGCAAACAGTTTGTCTTAGGCGTCAAAACCGAGAAGGGTATTTTGCAAGTGGCTAAGGCGGCTAAGCAGTTCAAGACGACTGCGCCAATGACCACGGATGCGCTCATTCAGCGAGGTGATCAAGGCCTGGGAAAGCTGGTTCAACTGGCAATGGCTAAAGGTCAGGCAAATTTATTTCTGGATGAATCCAGCATTGAATTTGCCCCGGCAATCACCAACCCAGAAAAAATTGTTTGTGTTGGGTTGAATTACGCAAAGCACGCCAAAGAAACCAATAATCCTATTCCGAAGTTACCGATTCTGTTTAATAAATTCAACAACACGCTGAACGCACACAATGGCATCGTGCGTGCATCGGTTGTTAACGCTGAGAAGTTTGATTACGAAGCCGAGCTCGTCATCGTGATGGGGCGCCGTGCTTATAACGTGAGTGAGGCAGATGCGTTGTCCTACGTGTTTGGCTATGCCACCGGCCAAGACTTTACAGCGCGCGATCTGCAGTCGCGCAGTAGTCAGTGGATGATTGGTAAAACCAATGACGGCTTTGCGCCAATTGGTCCTTACATACTGACCGCCGATTTGGTGGGGGATCCCAATCAGCTGAAAATTGAGCAGCTCGTCAACGGCGAAGTGCGCCAGTCCTCGAACACCAATGACATGGTCTTTAATTGCGCACAGATTATTAGTTACACCTCAAAAATATTTACGCTCGAACCTGGGGATATTATTTTTACCGGAACTCCTGAAGGGGTGATCTCTGGCTATCCCAAAGAAAAGCAAGTGTGGTTAAAGCCAGGCGACAAACTTGAGACTCGCATCGAAAAATTAGGGAATCTTAAGTTTACAGTCGCATAAAACGGTGACGTACGGTGCGCAATGGTACGAAGAGGCAATCAATGAAAAAATTTACGGCAATATTTTTTTTATCGTTGGTGGTCTCATGCAGTGCCTTTGCGGCACCGTTACAGCCGGTTTTTTCGACGGTTGAAAAAGAATACGACGCGTTTTTATCCACGCTCAAAGACCTGGTATCAATTGAGTCGGGTAGTCGTGATCGGGAAGGCCTAGATAAAATTTCGGCGCTGATCTTTCATCGATTAGAAGCGCTGGGCGCGCGTGTCGAGTTTATCGAGCCAGATCAATCGATGTATCGCATGCATGACACGCCAGATCGTCCAGGACGGATGGTCAAGGCTGAATTCATTGGATCGGGCACCAAGAAAATTCTGCTGATAGCGCACATGGACACGGTGTACCTAAAAGGGATGCTCGCCAAGCAACCCTTCAGGGTGGACGGGGATCGCGCATACGGGTTGGGTATTTCAGACGATAAGCAAGGGATTGCACTGATTCTGCACACGCTCAGCGCGCTTAAAAAAATCGACTTCAAATCGTATGGAAAAATTACGGTATTGATTAACGGCGATGAAGAAATTAGCTCGCCGGCCTCCCGTTCTTATCTGTCTGCGCTGGGTGCAGGGCATGATGCGACGTTTTCTTGTGAAGCCTCTCAGGCAAAGTCAGACCGTCTGGCTTTAACGACGGCGGGTATCGGAGCGGTCAACCTGAATATTGTTGGAAAAGCCTCGCACGCAGGCGCTGCACCAGAGCTGGGTAGAAACGCACTAGAGGAGCTCTCTTTTCAGATTCAGCAAATGCGTCATTTATCGAATCCCAAAGAAGGGATCAAAATGAATTGGACGCTTGCCACTGCGGGGACGAATCGTAATGTGATCCCCTCGACTGCATTTGCAACGGCAGATGTTCGGGTCATGAAGAAAGAAGACTTTGACTTAATCGAACGCCAAGTTCAGGAGCGCATTAAAACGCAGCAAATCCCAGAAGCAAAGGTCTTGATGAGTTTTGAGCGCCGTCGTCCGCCGCTTGTTGCAAGTGCCCAATCGTTACGTATGGCAGAGCATGCCAAACGGGTCTATGCAGAACTGGGCAAAGATCTGGTATTAGGTTTGACAGCCGCGGGTGGCGGTACCGATGCAGCATTCGCAGCACTCAACACGCAATCCCCAGTAATTGAAAGTATGGGCGTGCAAGGCTTCGGAGCGCATTCGAATGACGATGAATATATCTTGCTAAGTTCAATTACTCCGCGCATGTATTTGCTCACGCGGTTGATTATGGATATTTCAACAAACAAAGCACCGCATTAGACGCAACGTTGATTAGTGCAGCAATGGTCATCAGCACACGCCTTTCGCGTGTAGTTTGTCACGTGCGACTTGATCGTATCCAAGAGACGCTAAGATTTCATCGGTGTGCTCGCCATGTTGCGCGCAGTCAAAATTGGGCTGCCCAGGTTCTTCAAGAAATTTGATTGGTGTACCTAAGGTATCCACCCCATCTTTACCGTGACCAATCATGCCGCGTTCACGCAACACCTTGGATTGCCATGCTTCTTGTAAATTGAGCACGGGGGCATAGCAAACACTTTTGTCTTGGAGCCATTGATCCCACTCATCGCGGGTGCGGGTAAGAAATGTAGCTTCTAAAAATTTTCTGACTGGTTGTTGTGCTTCACCCCAAGGCAGACGGCATACATCGATCAGATCGGGGCGGTCCAGCGCTTTTAGAAGGTTTTCAACAAAGTTCATCTCTGAACCAGACAGCACGAGATGTTTACCATCTTTGGTTTTATAGACGTTATAAAAGGCGGCGCCACCATGTAATCGTTCTTTGGATAAATCGGGTGGACGGTTTTCTGTTAATACGGTGCTCAGGATATGCGGTGTCCAAGACATCAATGTGTCAATCATGGCGGCATCGATGTAATCGCCTTGCCCACTTTTTTCTCGCTTGAATAACGCCATCAAAATCGCAATCAGCGCTGCAGAACCGAGCGCAATGTCTGCCATCGGTAAGGTTGGTAAGCTGGGCTCACGCCCATCGGTGCATCCCAAGCTAAGCACGCCGGTCAGCGCTTGAGCGCCAACATCGTGTGAGGGACGTTGGGATAGTGGGCCAGTTTGACCAAATGCAGAGAGCGCGCAAAAAACAATACGTGGCGCGCGTGCTTTGACCGCTTCATAACCTAGACCCAAGCGATGCATCACACCGGGTCGAAACGAATCAATGATGACATCACTGGTTTGTGCTAACTGCATAAAGATTTCTTTGCCTTCTTCACTCTTCAGGTTAAGGACCATCGAGCGTTTACCGTGCTGCGTATTACGGAAATAAGCAGGAAAACCAGCTATTTCTGGTCCGAGTGTTCGTGTGGGTTCACCTTCATGACTTTCAATTTTGATGACATCCGCACCATGGTCTGCCATCGTCAAGCCGATCCACGGTCCGGGTAAAAAGCGCGATAAATCGAGCACACGAATTCCGTTAAGCTTCACTTGATTCCTTTCAAGACGAATGGTGTTACAACAAACATGGCGGAAGAGAGTGGGAGTCGAACCCACGCAGGGTCATGCGATGACCCACACTGGATTTGAAGTCCAGCCGCACCACCGGGCACGATTCTCTTCCTTAAATTTAGACATCGGTTAAGTCGTCGATCTTCGCTGCTGCAGCCAATCACGCGCGGCAAGCGCCGCGGTTTGGCCTTCGCGTACCGCATCCGTAAGTAAACCATTGAAACCTGCGCGTACAGCGCCTGCAGCAAAGATTCCTGGGCAATTGGTTTGCAATGTTGTATCGGTGATGACATGCGATTGCGCATCACGCTTTAATTCTGCGGGGACAAAGTCACTGTTAGGGGTCAAGCCGATATAAGGAAATACCCCAGTGCAAGCGAGGCTACGTGCTTGTCCGCTGTGCTGATCGATGAGGCGTACCGACTCGACACTCGCTGAACCGCTAATCGCTTGGACGTGCTGATGAAAATGAATTTGCACATTACTGTGCGTGTTTAGTTGCGCGATGAGATGCGCTTTTGCGCGTAATTGGCCGCCGCGATGAATGAGATGCACTGTGTGCGCAAATTCAGCAAGTACCGCAGCTTCTTGTACTGCGGCATCTCCACCACCAATCACCACCACATCCTGCCCTTTGTAAAACGGTCCATCACAATCTGCGCAATGTGACACCCCGTTTTCTTCAAATTCAGCTTCACCTGGGACGTCAAGGCGCTTTAAACGGGCGCCCGAGGCGATAATGACACATGGGCTATCGATTGATTTTCCATTGTCTGTGCTGACGCGCCAAGCGTTTGCAGTGGCCTGAATCTTGGTCGCGGCTTGTGATGCAAACGTTGCGCCTGCGTGTCGATTCTTTTGCATCAGTCCGGCAGCCAATTCAACGCCTGCACCGCTGAGCTCACCATCGAGCGCGTTGACATTCGTGACAAGGCCGCCATAAATCAACGATTCAAGTTGTGTGACGCGTAATCCGAGGCTAAGGGCATGCTGTGTGGCATGTAAGCCCGTGATGCCGGCACCGATCACAACCACATCGGGTTGAGTAGACATATGTTTCTCCTGAGCAGGAAATGATGTTGTTCGTTAGTGCGTTTGCGGCGAGTGGTTGCTGAGATCGAGAATGGGTGATGCGTTTGAACGAAGCGTACGCAAATCGCCTTGGCGTCGCGTGAGTCCTAAACGGTCAAAGCACTCTAAGATTTGAATGACACGCGTGCGTCCAATGTCGGTGCGGTCTCGCACCTGCGCCGCAACAAATTTACCTTCAGCGCTATGCTGGGCCGTCGTTTGTACGATGGCGATGAACTCGGCCATGGTGGCACGCAAATAAAACCGATCCTCGGTCACGCGGATCAGCGCACCCGTTTTAGTTTTACGATGTAAGAAGTCGGTTAAGAGTTGCTGTTTGATTCGTGCGCTGGCCGCGAGCTCAGAGATGGTGAGTCCATTAAAGCCGGCCGCTTGCAGCGGTGGTTGTATACGGGCCCATAGTTTTTCGTCGGCAGTATTGTCGGTACTGCGATGCGTCGACAGTTTGATTTGGCTGCCTTGGTGTTCAATGACGCCTGCGGTGAGTTGCGTTTGCAGTAGCTCTAAAAAACTGGTTGCGCTGATCTCTGGTGCAAGCTTGGCGTGGAGCGTTGCAATTTCTTCACCAGAAGCGCGCGGTTGTTGCTGATGAAAATTTTCTAATGCGCGTAGCAACTTAGCCTGAATATCTGCAATTTTCGCTGATGAAAAAATCTTGATGGGCGCTTTGCCTAGGCAGCGTACTGCGTGTTGTGATAACAACCGATCCATCGCTGCAGGATTTAAATTAAAAATACGGGCAAACCATGCGTGATCGATCCCATCGGGAGAGCATTGCAATAGCGCGGCAAAGGCAGTGGTGACGTCGCTTTCATGCAGTGCTTGACGTTGTTGTTCGCGCAGATGTCGATGGGCGGGACGCGCGGCGACGGCCGGATCTAAGACAGATCCGCCACCGATCGTGCGTCGCGCCGATTGGTCGCGCAAAATAAATCGATCACCGTGTAAGGCGGCAGCGGGAGCATGCAAAAGCAACTGTGCCATGCCGCGTTGGCCTGGGGCAATGCGTCCACCTCGGCGCATGGCAATGCGTCCACTGAGATGTTGCGCACCATGGTGAATATGTACGGGGGTCCAATGGCTCAGCGACTGCGTTTCAGTCGCCAGAACCTCGACATGCACATCAATGCGTTGCGTCGGTGCATGTAAATCAGGGTGCACGATCCAATCCCCGCGTTGTAACTGGGTATGACGCACGCCAGATAAATTGATGGCGCAGCGTTCTCCGCGTTCGACACGCTGTGTGCTCTGGGCATTTTTTTGTAATCCACGTACACGCACGTCCAAGCCAGATGGGCTGAGTAGGAGCTTGTCGCCGACTTGGATGGCACCAGCAAATACGGTACCTGTGGCGATGGTGCCGGAACCGCTACTTGTGAAGACCCGATCAATGGCAAAGCGCGCGTGTTGTTGGCTCGGGTCACCAAGTCGGTGGGCATGCTTACCAGCATGAATTAAATGCTCGCGTAGCGCGGGCATCCCGAGTCCGGTTTGTGCAGAGATTGCCAGGATCGGAATGTGAGCGAATTGCGTGTGTGCAAGCGTCTGTCGAATGGC
Source organism: Betaproteobacteria bacterium (assembly GCA_947467435.1). Lineage (GTDB taxonomy): Bacteria > Pseudomonadota > Gammaproteobacteria > Burkholderiales > SG8-39 > SZAS-79. Next base: position 6,524 of record CANIIA010000040.1, on the reverse strand, counting down.
CGATGTGAGGTGTTCAATCCGCGCGGCGTCGACACGGTCGCATTTGGTGATCACAGCCACGCCGTGTTGCACGCCCATTAACTTGAGAATTTGCAGATGCTCAATGCTTTGCGGCATGAGTCCATCGTCAGCAGCCACGACAAACAATGCACAGTCAATGCCACAGATGCCGGCCACCATATTGCGCACAAAGCGCTCATGGCCAGGGACATCAACAAAGCCAATGGTGAGTGCTTGTTCAGAAACAGGCCAGTATGCAAATCCTAAATCAATCGAGATACCGCGTTTTTTTTCTTCGGGTAACCGATCGGTATCGACGCCCGTAAGTGCACGAATGAGTGTGGTTTTGCCGTGATCAATATGTCCGGCGGTTGCGACAATCATGCGACAGAATGCGCGTGCTTAAATTGAGCAAGTTGTGCAACAAACGCTTGCTCGTGTGCCGGCTCTAAACAGCGTAAATCAAACACCAGTGCACCGGCATGAATCCGACCAATGACCGGACGCGGTAATTGGCGCCACGCCAACGCCAATTGATTCAGACCTTGCCCGCGTTTTGAGGCATGGGGGGTAAGCGCAATGCCTGCGCTGGGTAAGATGTCTACGGGTAGTGCACCGCTGCCGATTTGGCTGGCGCAATCGATGATGGCAGCTTGAATCTTGTTGCCCATCGCTTTTTGGATACTGGGTAAGAGCCGTTGCGCAGTGGCTTGGATGTCTTGTGTCGCGCGGGTGAGTAAGCGTAGCGTCGGTAGATGTTCGCGTAATTTTTCAGGGGTGGTGTAGAGCTGTAATACCGAGGCAAGTGCCGCGAGCCGAATTTTGTCTAAACGCAGCGCGCGTTTCATCGGGCTGTGACGAATTTTCTTGATCAGATCTTTACGCCCAACGATCAATCCGCATTGTGGTCCGCCGAGTAATTTGTCACCGCTAAAGGTGACGATATCTGCCCCCGCCAGCAGCGCTTCGCGTGGCGTTGGTTCATGCGGAAGACCAAACTGGTCTAGATCAATCAAGGTACCCGACCCAAGATCGTTGAGCAGTGGCAAGTCATGGCGATGCGCGAGTTCTGCCAGCGCGGATTCTGCAGGGCAGTGCGAAAACCCTTCAATGCGATAGTTGCTCGCATGGACTTTCATGATTGCCGCTGTTGAAGTGGTGATGGATTGTTCGTAGTCTTTGAGGTGCGTGCGATTGGTGGTGCCGACTTCGCGAAGTTTGCAATTGGCGCTCGCCATGATGTCTGGAATACGAAACGAACCGCCAATTTCAACTAGCTCACCACGTGAAACGATGACTTCTTTGCGTCGCGCTAACGCATACAAAATTAAATAGACGGCAGCCGCGTTGTTGTTAACTACCACCGCGCCCTCTGCGCCAGTGAGTTGCGTGATGAGGTGTTCAACGTGGGCGTCACGCTCTCCGCGTTGTCCGTCGGTTAAGTCGTACTCGAGATTGACCGCAGATTGCATCGCCGCTGTAGCTGCAGCCACAGCGCTTTCAGGTAACAACGCGCGTCCTAAATTGGTGTGCAACACCGTGCCGCTGAGATTAAACACACGATCCATCGATGCGCGTGTTTGTTGCGAAATTTTTGTTGCACATGCCGCAAGCAAGACATCCACATCCTGCACTTGAGGGGCTCGCCCAAGGGCAAATTGGTGACGTGCTTCGGCGAGGACTTGGCGAAAGGTATTGCGCGTTAGGGTGTGTCCATGTTGCTCGGACAGCGCCATACCGCCGGGGGACTGCAATAACCGATCAATCGAAGGTAAGGCTGCACGCCCAGATCGGTCGGTGTGTTCACTCGGCTTTGGCACCGGAGTCCTTGATGACTTTGCCCCACTTCGCAGTTTCTGAGCGCATGTAAGCGCCAAACTCATCTGCCGAACTACTGATGAGCTCGGAACCAAGCGCAACGAAGCGGTCTTTAATATCGGTGGTGGTGATGATACGCACCACCTCTGCATTTAATTTGTTCACGATGTCTCGGGGTGTACCTGCTGGCGCTAATAATCCTGCCCATCCTACCGTCTCAAAACCCGGATAACCGGATTCTGCGATGGTGACGAGCTCGGGCGCCGCTGCCGATCGTTGCAAGCTTCCTACGGCGATTGCACGTAAGCGACCAGCTTTTGCATGATTCAGCACCAGCGGACCGGTCTCGAACATCATGCCAATTTGCCCGCCAAGTAAATCAGTGACGGCCGGTGGCGAGCCCTTATAGGGCACGTGCGTGATCGATACGCCAGCGACGCTTTTAAAGAGTTCTGAAGAAAGGTGATTACTCGCGCCAGGGCCGGCAGAGCCAAAATTAATTTTTCCGGGGTTGGCTTTGAGATACGACACGACTTCCTTGACGTTGTTGGCAGGCAAAGAAGGGTGTACCACCATGAAGAACGGCACTTTGAGCGTGAGCGAAATGGGTACGAAATCGCGTAAGGGGTCGTAGCTGAGTTTGGGATACATGCCCGGATTAATGGCAATACTTCCGGATGAACCCATGAATAGGTGATAGCCATCGTTCGGCGATTTGGCCGCAGCTTCAGCACCGATGATGCTCGCTGCACCAGGGCGGTTTTCGACAATGAATTGCTGGCCTAGGTTGTCGGAAAGTTTTTGTGCAATCGCACGCGCCGCTTGATCGGTTGCTTGGCCCGGCGGAAACGCCACGATGATTTTTACTGGGCGATTGGGGTAATTGGTTTGCGCCAAGCTCAAGGGACAAACGCCCGCCAACAAACCGATCAACGAAACCATCAAGACTAACGTTTTTTTCATGGAGACCGAGCTCTACATAGGGGGTGTATTGATTGTGCCATAGGCCGTTCTATTGCTTGGACGGTTTCGCACTGCGATGCGTTGCCTGACTGGGGGTGCTCTACACTGCGTGATCGCCCGTCGTAACGAGGCGGTGCGTTAAGCACCCCTTTGCAAAGGGCGTATTGGATGCTCATGAAAAAAATACTCGATGGCATTGTAGTGTTGGACTTGACCCGTTTTTTTTCGGGTCCGCAGTGCACACTCATGCTTGCTGCCATGGGCGCCGAGGTGATCAAGATCGATGATCCCAAAACCGGTGACCCAACTGCATTTGCGCCGCCGTACGCTGGCGCTGAAGGAATCAGCCTATCAAAACAAACTGACCAAGACATGGGCTTGGCTTATTTGAAGCGGGCGCGCGGAAAAAAATCCATCACGCTTGATCTGAAGTCGACCGAGGGTCATGCAGTATTTATGTCGATGGTAAAAAACGCGCACGTGGTGGTTGAAAATTTTCGCGCTGGTGTGGCGCAACGTTTAGGTATTGATTACCCCGCGCTGCGTGCAGTTAATCCTCGCTTAGTGCACTGCGCATTAACTGGATTTGGCAGTACCGGCCCAAGTAAAGACGACAAAGCCTACGACTTGATGGTGCAGGCTGCCGTGGGCTTGATGGGGCTGACCGGTCAACCCGGTGCCCCCCCCGTCAAAACAGCCTCGGCCTTATCAGATGCCATTGCCGGTGTGTTTGCCTCGCATGGCATTGTTGCAGCGCTATTGCATCGTGAGCGTACCGGCGAGGGGCAGTCCGTCGATGTGGGGATGACAGATTGTTTGTTTTCGATGTTGTTTGATGAGCCGATTGATTGCTATGCGCGTTTAAATCTTGAGAGTCGACAGGGCAATCGCATCATGCGTTTTTCCCCATTCAATACCTACGCGGCAAAAGATGGATGGGTGGCGATTGGCGCGGCAACGCATGAAGAATGGCTGTCATTAATCAAGGCCATGCAACGCGAAGATTTGCTGGCAGATCAACAGATGATGCAGATCGGTTGGCGCATTGTGCACAACGACGCGGTGGATTCGGTGGTCAGCGCTTGGACCGCAACGCTCACCAAAGATGAGATCGTCACGCGCTTAGGGCAAGCCAGTGTGGCTTGTAGTCCGGTGCGATCGATTGAGGAAGTCATGCACTGGCCGCAGTTGTTGGAGCGGCAAATGATTGTGCCGCTGGTCAACCCGCTCACGGGCGACACCGTCGCTGCGCATGGCCCAGGATTTCCCATTAAATTTAGCCAGACACCTGCTGCGCTGGATGTACCAGCGCCAATACCGGGTGCGCACTCGGATGAAGTGTTTGGACGCCTTGCACATTTATCGCCAACGCAGATCGGTCGGTTGCGTCAATTGGGTATCGTATGATTTATCTGTCAACACTGTGGAGATTGACTCGGTATGAGTGCATCAAGCGTTTTTGAAAGTGACGTTCTTGAGGTGGCTGACGCGATACAGGCCAATGAACTGTATCAATCCAACGGCTGGACCGATGGATTGCCGATCGTTCCGCCCACCGAATCTGCAGTGGCGAATTTTTTAGCCGCTGCTGGCTTACGCAGTGATGAAGTCATTGGTGTGGAGCCGGTGAGACATCGGCGAATTAGCGCTGAAAAAGTGGCAATTGCGAGCGTGATGGCAGGCTGTTTACCAACGTATTTTCCAGTGGTCGTGGCTGCCATCAAGGCGATGTGTCAGCCGGAATATGCACTCCACGGTAGCACCGCAAGTACCGGTGGTAGTGCACCATTTATGGTGGTAAACGGGCCCATTCGACAAAAAATTGGTATGAACATGACGCACAACGCGTTAGCCAATGGCAGTCGTGCCAACGCCACCATTGGGCGTAGCGTGCGGCTGGTGTTACTCAATGTGTTGGGCGGGATTCCAGGGCAGTTAGATCGCTCGACGCTGGGTCATCCAGGGAAATTTACTTTCTGTGTGGCCGAAGACGAAGAAGATTCCATTTGGCGTCCGCTCTCAGAAGAGCGTGGCATTGCCCCCGGAAAGTCTGCGGTGACGATGTTGCAAGTTGAATCGCCGCACCAAATCATGAATGAATGGACGCATGATCCGAAAGAGATTTTGGATACCTACATTTCTGCCATGCAAAGTAACATGCTGACGTATTCAATTTGGGAAGGTAATTACGCGTTTGTGATTCCAAAGCAGCATCGTGAAATTTTTGGCGCTGCAGGTTGGGACAAGAAAAATATTCGTGAATACGTGTTTGAAAAAGCACGCGTCAAGCGTGGTGATTGGAATCATGTTGGAAAAGCTGCCGTTGCGGGACGCAAAGATTTAGACCGTGAGTATCGTGCGTTACGCAGCCCGGATGACTTGCTGGTGGTGGCGGCTGGTGGTCCTGCGGGAGGTTTTGGTGCCATTGTGCCGCCGTGGTATGGCAAGAAGTCGCTGGCGGTGACGATGGAAATCAATGATTCACTGTAGTTTGTTTAAGGAGAGCAACCATGACGTTAAGAGTGCTGGACCCACGTCAAACGCCGCAAGGTGAAGCTGCGCGTATGGCGGCTGCGCTACCCTCATTGGGTGGTACGGTCGTTGGGATGATCGACAACGCGAAGATTGGTACTGAGCGACTGTTTGATTTTATTGAAGAGATTTTGCGCAAAGACTACGGCGTGCGAGAGTTTATTCGTCGTCGTAAACCCGATGCATCAAGACCTGTGCCGACCCAAATGCTTGCAGAGATGAGTGGTGCGGATGCCGTCCTTGCAGCTATTGGTGATTGAGGGAGTTGTTCGTCGTGCAGTCTGCACGACGCCGTTGAAGCCGAGCGGTTGGGTATCCCAGCCGTCGCCATCATCACCGACCGTTTCTTGGTCAGTGCGCAGCTTGTTGGCGAAATGAACGGCTTGCCTGGTTACCCGTTTGCGGTGATCGGCCACCCCGTCGCAAATAATGACGACGCGGTGCTTCAGAAAAAGGCGCAGGAAGCAGTCAAGCAAATTGTGACCATGCTGACCGAGCGTCCAGTGACACAGTAAGTAGTCAGTCGCTTGTAACAATACGCTGCGTTCCCTGCGGATGGGCTAGCCCACCGCAGGGTCGCGCTGCGCAGGTTTACCCCGCTTAGGCCTGACGGCCGATTGCGTGGTGTTCTTTAAGTTGCGTAATTTCTTGCGCAGTAAAACCCCAACGCGCTAAGACTTCATCGGTGTGTGCGCCAAATGCGGGTGGTCCAAATTTCACGCTCGAGGGTGTGCGACTAAAGCGCGGCGCGGGACCCGGTTGCACAATGCCATCGACTTCAACAAAACTGCCTCGTGCTTGGTTGTGGGGATGCGCAGCGGCTTCTTGAAAATTGAGCACGGGGGCAAAGCAAATATCGGTGCCTTCCATGAGCGCACACCATTCATCGCGTGTTTTTTGTTGGAATAACGTCGCGAGTTGTTCACTCACTGCAGGCCAATGCGCACGATCCATTTGAGGTGGCATGTTGGCTGGATCGAGCCCGAGTGTTTGTAGTAGCAATAAATAAAATTTTTCTTCAACAGCGCCAATCGAAATAAATTTTTTGTCGCTGGTTTCGTAGCAACGCCAGAACGGCGCACCACCATCAATCAGATTGTCTTCGCGCTCCATCGTCCATTCACCAACGGCTGCTAACCCAAAGCAGGCCAACGCGAGGTACGCCGAACCTTCGGTCATCGCGACATCCACCACTTGTCCTTGACCGGATT
>CANIIA010000039.1 GCA_947467435.1 Betaproteobacteria bacterium | reverse complement strand
CGGCCGATGAATTTTGTTGAATCGACTCGAGCAATAAACTGGTCCGCACTAAGGCCAAGCGCTCCAGACCGCGACGATTAATTTTTTCTGGACGATGCAACACAAATTGATCAATCAGCGAAGCGTTCAACCGGTAGTGTTGAAAACGTTCCTGCAAACTGGCGTGCTCTCCCATCGGATAGGCTAGGTCGATTTTCTTTGCATGCTCGACGGCAATGGCCTCAAGTGCAGCTTCAACCCGCATACGTAAAAACCAACAGGTGAATAAAAAGCTCAGCAGCACCAATAAACCCGAGATGATCACCGTTTGAAAATCTGAAGCCTCACCACCGGTGTACAAAATGTAGCCGATCGTTGTTAAGGCATAGAAAAAATTCACTAACGCGTTTTCTACCCCCGCTCTCAATAAAGGAATCGAACGCGAAGAGACTAACAAGGTGTCTAAGTGCTTACGAACGTAGTCGGGGTTAAAGGTACGAACCGTTAATGACAGCAGCGCAATCACGCGTGACCAAATCACGCCCAGCATCAACCATTCAATAATCCACACCGGACCAATCAACACCCAGGTCGCCCATCCCATGGTGTCGCGTTGGGCATTGAACTGCCCGACCCCCTCGATTAAATCTTCGATGACAAAGGGAGTCACCAACAGCACAGCAAACAAAACCGCGCGTTGATTACGTCGTATATCGTCTTGAATCGAACGCCAAGTGATTTCTCCGTAGTGCATCCCATGGGCTGCTTTTTTGTAAATCAGAATCGAAAAATAGCCGAGCAAAAGATGCACTGGCATCCAACCCAGTTGATAGCGCCACGAGCGGTCGGCAAGGAACGCCTCACGGTCGGGCGCGAGCGTATACGCGAGTGTCCAAAAAAATAGCGTAGTGAAGACCGCCCCAACAAGCACCGTAGCTCGCTCTATCCAGCGGCGTTGATTTTTCATGGATGCGCCAAATCTTGCCGTGTGTACGGAATCGAGACGGTAGCATCAGCGGGCAACGCGGGGAGCGTCGCGTGCCAACGTTCCCACTGCGCTTTCAGTTGCGTAAGACGATCCGCTTGCCGATGCGCAAGGTTGGCGCGCTCGCGCGGATCTGCGTCGAGATCAAATAAAAACTCGCCGTCTTCATTGGCAAAATATTTCCATTGACCTTGCCGTAACGCGCGCTGCTGTCGGTATTTCATGCGCCAGTACAACGCGCGCTCAATCAGCTGATCTGGCGCTGCTAACACCGGCAACAGGTTGATCCCATCTAATGGATAGTCAGCGTGCGGATTGACTTGCGCCGCAGCCAACAACGTGGCCACCCAATCCATCGTGATTGCGCATTGCGCCGTGTAGGTATTGGCTGGGATTTTTTCGGGCCAGCGAACGATGTAAGGCACGCGAATTCCGCCTTCGAGCAAATCCATTTTTTTTCCAACCAACGGCCAAGTATCCGAAAACCGCTCACCGCCGTTGTCGCTGGTAAACAACACCAGTGTGTTCTCGTCGAGCCCTGCGCTACGCAAGGCCGTCAGCACGCGCCCGATCCCTTCATCCATGTGATGCAACATGGTCAGATAGGTTTGCACCGATCCACCATCGGTATGCACGATGCGTTGAATGGCGTGCGCTTGCGCCTGATCGGCACGCGTTTCCCAAGGCCAATGCGGTGCGGTGTAATGCAGCGACAATAAAAAAGGTTGCGCTGCACTTTGTCGTTGAATGAATTGCACTGCACGATCAGAAAACTGATCCGTTAAGTAGCCCTCGTGGTGACACGCTTGATCGCCTTCAAACAAATCATGCGCACCAGCACTATCTTTGTGTGTGAAGTAATCCAGCCCGCCAGACATCGCACCGAAAAATTCTTGGTAGCCACTTTTGAGCGGACCAAAGTGGGGCGCAAAACCCAGATGCCATTTTCCGATCAGCGCGGTGCGATACCCGGCATCTCGCAACAACGAAGCCAATGTCGGATGCGACGGTGGCAAACCCAATACCGGATGACCACGAGAACGCGTCGGGATCGGCTCATCGGCTGCACCACGCAATCGATATTGCCAACGCCCAGTGGCCAACGCAAAACGCGTTGGCGAACAAACCGGTGAATTGGCATAGCCATTAATAAAACGCAATCCTTGCGCTGCCATCGCGTCTAATTGCGGTGAACAACTTTGCCCCGTTGGCGCCAACCCACGCCCACCATAACAACCAAGATCGGCATAACCCAAATCATCGGCCATGATAAAAATAAAATTGGGGCGACGTGACATCTGTAGCGCCTAAAAAATAGCTATCTAGCGATGCTACCATCGTGAAAAATAATTCGGAGACCCAAATGCATCGTCTTCTAAACCGTCCGCACTTGCGCAATGCCGCACAATCGAGTTGCGGCGCAGGATGCACCACACGCTCTCAAGTACTGATCTATGCCCTCGCCATTCTGGCGTTGTTGCTGCAACCAACCCAGCTTTGGGCGCAAGAAAAAACCCTACGGATCGTTTTAGGTTATCCACCCGGTGCATCGAGCGACACCTTAACGCGACTGCTTGCAGATCGGATGCGCGTCATCCTCAATCAACCGGTGGTCGTAGAAAACAAACCCGGCGCTGGCGGCATGGTTGGCAATGAAGCCGTGAAAGCCGCTACACCCGATGGCAGCACGCTATTACTGACTCCTGTGGCCACCATGGCAGCTTTTCCGCATTCGCATGGCGCGGCGTTGCGTTATGACCCGTTTCGCGATTTCGAGCCTGTCGCACATGTGAGTCATTTTCAACTCGCACTCCTTGTGCATGGCGATGTTCCAGCGCGGACGGTGAGTGAGTATGTGGCGATCGTAAAAAAAGACGCACGCTATGGCGACTACGCTTCCGCAGCCGCAGGTAGCTTGCCGCATTATTTTGGTGTGCTCTTTGGACGCGCCGCAGGTATTGAGATGATGCACATCCCTTACAAAGGCACTGGGCCTGCATTACAGGCCCTAGCAGGTGGTGAAATTAAAGCCGCCATGTTTGTATTAGCTGATGCACTCACCTTAGTGCGTTCTGGTAAAGCGCGTGTCCTTGCCGTGGCGGGTTCACAGCGCGCCCTACTCGCTCCTGAATATCCCACCTTTAAAGAGCTGGGTTATCCGATTGAGGGTTCTGGTTGGTATGCACTGTTTGCGCCAGCCAAAACCCCGCGCGAGATCATTGAAAAGCAATCCAAAGCAGCCCTCGAGGCAATTCGCCATCCAGAGCTGCGCCAGCGACTCGACGCAATGGGACTCGAACCCACAGGGCTCGGTCCAAGTGAACTAGCCACGATCTTACGCACCGACTACGAGAAATGGGGACCGGTGATTCGCGCCTCGGGATTCAAGCCGACACAGTAAATCGCCGCCTGCCGTTGGCCAAAGACGCACGTTCGCAATGCATGCACCTTTCGCATTGGACCCGGCGTTATAGTGTGGTCATGCTTTGATCGTCTGCCCACGATCACTCACCTCACGCCCTGATTAAAGGACCCCGCCATGCGTGCCTTGTTGACACTCTTTAGCTGCGTTCTGCTCGCTACATTGACCTGTCTGAGCAACATGGTCAGCGCACAAGAGCCCTTTCCAACGCGCCCCATTCGGATTGTGGTGACTTTCCCTCCGGGTGGTGGGCCCGACATCATGGCGCGTATCGTCGCAGCAAAAATGAGCACCAACATGGGTAGCTCAGTAGTTGTTGATAATCGCGCTGGCGCTTCCGGACTGATTGGTGCCGAGCACGTGGCCAAATCTGCGCCAGATGGCTACACAGTGATGTTAGCCACCCCAGCACCAATGACGATTGCAGGTGGCTCGGGACGCAAACTCGGCTATGACCCGCTCAAAGACTTTACGGCGGTTGGTCAAGGCGTACTCCTCACACCGATTTTGGTGGTTGCGCCCAACGCGCCTTATAAAACAGTTGCCGATTTAATTGCACGCGCTAAAGCAAAACCTGGCGCACTCACCTTTGGCTCGGCCGGCATCGGTAACTCGCAGCACTTGGCCGGTGAACTGTTTAATCAAATGGCAACCGTCGATACGTTACATGTGCCCTACACCGGCACGGCGCTCGGTTTAAGTGCCGTGATGACGGGTCAGATTGATTTTTATTTTTCAGATCCCTCAGCGATGCCGCATATTCGCTCCGGAAAATTACGCGCGTTAGCGGTGTCAACGCTGCAGCGATCCGCCCAGCTCCCCGATGTACCTACCGTATCTGAATCGGGCCTACCGGGTTATGAATACTCGAATTGGTACGGCTTTGTGGTCCCCGCAAAAACACCACGTGCCATCATTCAACGTTTGAATAAAGAGTTTACGCTCGTACTCAAAGATGCTGAGGTACGTGACAAATTAGTCGCCGCGGGTATGGACCCTGCGCCTTCGAGCCCAGAAGAGCTGCAAAACTTTTTACCAAAAGACCAAGAAAAATGGGGCCGTGTGGTGCGCGCCGCAAACATTAAGTTTGATTAAGCGAGCCACGCAATGACATTTACTGTTCTTGGTCGCTGCGCGCGCAACGGCAAAACCGGTTACGCACAAGCCACAAGCACCCCGGCTGTCGGATGGCGTTGTACAGATGTGGTTCCCGGATACGGTGTGCTCACAGTGCAAGCCCACGGCGATTATCGTCAACTGCAACGCGCTAAAGCGTTGTTACAAACGGGTCAATCTCCTGAAGCCATTCTCGACACGTTGCGCCACGAAGACCCCTACTTTACCTATCGACAAATTGCGCTCTTACTCAATGACGGGCGGCGCGCAGTCAATACCGGCCCAAAAGCCCGACCTTGGGCAGGTGAAATCGTTGGTGAACACATGATTGTCAGTGGCAACGTGTTGGTTGGCCCACAAGTGCTAGAGGCGATGGCGCAAGCGTGGACCCGTAGCGTCGATGCCGAACTCGAGGAACGATTGCTACGCTGCGTCGAAGCGGGGCGTGATGCCGGCGGTCAAGAAGAGGGACAAACCTCTTGCGCGCTTGAAGTATTTGATGATCGTTACACATTTCCGATTGTTAATTTACGCATCGACGTGAGCCTCGAACCGATTGCCGAAATGCGCAAGATATTCAACTGGTTTCAACCACTCATCCCTTACTACATTCAACGCACGCTCGACCCTAGTGCTGTCGCGCCGAAGAAAGCCTTTCTTGAACAACACGGCCTGCCAGTGAATCCCTACGCACCGACTTAACACGGAGAACCCCTATGACTTTTTGTGTCATTGCACGCGAACCAAACACAGGTTTACTCGGACTCGCACAAGCGACCAATCCTTTATCGGTCGGCGGACGCTGCCCGTTTATCCGCGCCAATGTCGGTGCCGTCAGCACGCAAGCCTATACCGATCCCGGATTGGGCCCGCTGGCCATTGAATTACTCACCTTGGGTCATTCACCGGACAAAGTCATCAAAGAACTTTCTGAAACCGACGATCATTTTGCTTGGCGACAAATTGGAATTGTCGATCGACATGGGCGCACCGCTGTACATACGGGTTCAGAGTGCAAAGAATTTAGTAGCGCTATCACCGGACCAAACTATCTTGTCATGGGTAACTATTTACTCACCGACAAAGTCGTGCCAGCAATGAACCAAGCGTGGCTCGGAAGTGAAGGCAAATTATTTGAAGATCGCTTGATGGCGGTGGTGGTTGCTGCGCGTAATGCGGGTGGCGATTTAGGTGGCCATCGCTCCTCGTGCATGTTGGTGTATGACACCGAAGCCTATGCACGTACCGATCTACGTATTGATTTCATGCCCAAGCGTGAAGGTGCCCCAGACGCAGTGGACGCACTCGGTGAAATTCTTGACCGGTGGCGCCCGATGATTGACTACTACAAAGTACGCCCACACAACCCATCAATGCCGGGCTGGGCGGATTGGTTAGCAGCGCAAGGCACGCCGTTTAAAGATTAATTCATCATGCGTACACACGGACGATCTGGTTTGCTTGCCCAACTGGCTTTCATCGGCGGGTTGTTGTTTTCGGCGACGTTACAAGCGCAAGGCTATCCGCAACGTACGGTCCGAATTGTGGTGCCCTACCCTGCAGGCGGAAATACCGACCTGATTGCACGCGTGATTGCGCAGTCGTATTCCGAAGCCATGGGGCAAGCTGTGATCGTAGAGAATCGTCCCGGCGCAAACGGGACGATTGCACTCGAGGCGGTTGCCCAAGCGCCTGCCGACGGCCATACCTTGCTGGTGACCGCTGTTGCACAGCTCGCGATCGTGCCGCAGTTAATGAAAACACGTTACGAACCACAAACTGATTTTGTCCCAGTGAGTCTGATCGCAACCAATCCGCTGGTGCTTGTTGTGAAAGCCAATGCACCCACCAACACGTTGCGTGAATTTATCGACTACGCAAAATCACGTCACGGTCACTTAACCTATGCCTCATCAGGCGATGGGGGCGTTCCGCATCTGACGGCCGTGCAATTTATGTCGCGTGCTGGACTGCAGATGGTGCACGTGCCTTACAAAGGCAGCGGCCAAGTACTCAGCGACATCATCGGTGGGCATGTGCCCAGCTACTTTGCCAATCTATCTGAAGTATTGCCTCATGCCGGCAAAGGCACACTAAAGTTTCTTGCGCAAACGGGCAACACACGCGTAACACAACTTGCGGATGTCCCAACCGTTGCGGAGCAAGGCTACGAAGGCTTTAAAAGTATCACCTGGAATGGACTGCTCGCCCCCAAAGGCACACCCAAAGCCATCATCGATAAATTATCTGACCTCACACTCACTGCGATGCGCGACAACAGTCTTCGTGCGCGTATGAGTGCAGCAGGTCTCACCCCGGTGGGGAGTACGCCGCAACAGTTGGCCGACACGCTGCGCAGCGATATTGCCACTTGGGCAGACGCCGTACGGATGGCCGGCTTGAAATCGAATTAAATAAAGGAGCACGGCATGGGCGAAGGACAAGGCATACGTGAAGTTGGATACATCGATTGCTCTGGCGGCGGTCAGGTGGTGGTAGAAAAAAATATTGCGTATGTGGGCAACATGCGTAGCCCAGATGGCACCTCGATTTTTGATGTCAGCGACCCGCGTCAGCCAAAAGAAATTTCTCGTCTTGGTATGGTGCTCGGTGCACATTCCCACAAAGTACGGGTGGCCAATGAAATCATGTTGGTCAATCGAGAGTTTGTCTCGCCACAATTTGCGCCCGCTGGATTCAAGGGAGGGCTGGGTATTTATGATGTCTCTAAGCCAGCAAATCCCAAATTAATTCTCGAGTGGGAAACGGCAGGTAAAGGTGTTCACCGTTTTGATTTTGATGGCTCGTTTGCTTATATCTCTTCGACAGAAGAAGGGTACGTCGGCCACATCATGAAAATTCTAGATCTGCGCAATCCAGCTAAACCTACTGAAGTGAGCCGCTGGTGGATTCCGGGTCAATGGACCGCGGGTGGAGAACAACCCACCTGGAATGGCGCAGATAAGCGCATTCATCATCCGTTGCGCATGGGTAATCGTTTGTATACCAGTTGCTGGTTGGGTGGCTTACGCATTCTCGATATCGAGGATATGTCGCGGCCCAAGTTAGTTTCAGAACTGTGTTGGAGCCCGCCATTTCCTTGGCCTACCCATACCGCACTGCCTGTACCATTTCCTGTGCGCGGTCGGCAACTCATGATCGTTGCCGATGAGGACGTGGCACGCACGGACGATCATCCACCCTCGTTCATGTGGATGGTGGACATCACAGACGAGCGCCACCCGATTCCCTTTGGTAGCTTTCAAGTAGATGCAGAAGACGGTCGCAATCGACCCGCGTTTACTGGATGCCATCAACCATGCGAAAAAATTACTGGGACCGAAATTCCAGTGGCTTGGTTTGCGCATGGGCTGCGCGTTGTGGATTTCTCGAACCCGCATCAACCCAAAGAAGTCGCCTGGTATCAGCCGCAACCCGCTGTGGGTATTCCACGTATTCAAAGCAACGATGTCACTGTCGATGACCGCGGATTGATCTATTTATTAGACCGTGTGCGTGGATTACATATCTTGGAGCGCGTCTAGCTGAATGCGCGATCGATTGGACGACCACACTCCAACGACAAACTGATTGCAGCACCCCGCCACCTACTTTTCTTATTCACATTCACCAATGAACCTCGCAAACATACGCTTCGCTTTCTTTAGCCTACTCATCACTTGTGCAATGACACTGCAAGCAGTGCATGCACAAACCTACCCAAGCAAAACCGTCACACTGGTTGTGGCCTCAGCACCAGGCGGACCTTCAGACATTTTGGCGCGTTTGCTTGGTGAGCGACTACGCGAACGTTATGGTCAACCGTTTGTGGTTGAAAACCGTGGTGGTGCTGGAGGCAATGTGGGTACGGCCTCCGTTGCGCGGGCTGCAGCTGACGGTCATACGTTGTTGGTGACGGTCGATGCACCGATTGTGGTGAATCCCGCGCTTTACGAAAAAATGCCGTATGACCCCATCAAAGACTTGCAAGGCGTAGCGATGATTGGTGATGGTGGCGACGTCGTGCTTGCTGTTGCAGCCAGCTCGCCGGCGAAAAGCACACAGGAGTTAATCGACCTCATGCGCAAAGATCCTTCGCAAGCCAATTACGTATCATCGGGTAATGGCTTTCCTAGCCATATCATCAGCGAAGTATTCAAGCGCGAGGCAAAGTTCGATGCGGTGCATATCCCTGCAAAAGGTGCGGGCGCAGCGATGCAAGAATTTCTTTCAGGACGCATGAGTTTTAATTTTCCACCAGTGAGCTTGGCCGCCCCGATGGCGCGGAGTGGAAAAATTAGGCTACTCGCCATCCCAGCGAGCAAACGTAATGGCTTAATTCCGGAAGTTCCCACTTTCGCAGAAATTGGTTTGCCAAGCATCACTGTGGCCAGCTACTGGATTACCACCTTCGCGCCGCGCGGCACGCCTAAAGCTATCGTGGATAGCTTGAATGCAGAAATTCGTCGCATCGCAAAAACGGCAGACTATAAAACGCTACTTGAACGACAAGGACTCACACCCTCTGAGCTCACGCCAGATGAAATTGATGCGCGCGTGAAAAAAGATCTCGCTTACTGGCAAAGCACGATCAAGCCATTAGGGATACGCGCGGATTAATTGATCGACAGATGGTTCAGTTGCATCTGATTGGGATCACAGCACGCGTCGGTCTATCGCGCTGACGATGCTGCGACTGTCGAGCCGCGTGGCTTTTCAAGAAACTCCACTGTCCCGCGTGCGTGATCAGTTATTGAAGCAGCAAAGTGTGCGTTGGTTTCGTTTAACTCAACGATGGTTTAAAAATCTCATCACGCAAACGCATCGATGAAACCGACGCCTATTACCGCATGGTGCATCATGCTTGGGGCGAAGGGCTACGTCGAGTGTTTGCTGAACTGCCTGATCCAGACTTAAACGAACACACCTAGTCTTTTGCACTGCGCGGCATTGATTTCACAGCTGCGCTGCGAGTCATCGAATCTATTTAGTACACTACGCTCTTGCTCGAGCGCTCGGGGAGTGTGCATGAAACATCGACAGCATTTTAATCGACGGCTTGTTTGGACGGTGGCGTTTGTCCTCAGCAGCTTCAATGCGCACGCCGCCTCCGCCGACCCACTGCCCCGCACGACGCCGAATAAACTCGGTTTCTCGGCAAGCGCACTGCAACGTATCGACCAGTTTTATCAAGATGAAATTTCGCGTGACCGCATCCCTGGGGCGGTGATTGCCATCGCGCGCAAGGGTCAGTTGGTGTACTACAAGCCCATTGGTTTTCAACAAAAATCCACCGCCACGCCGATGCCGATCGACGCCGTATTCAATTTGGCCTCGATGACTAAAGTACTCACGGTGGCTACAGCGCTCACGCTGTACGAGCAAGGCCGGTTGCCGCTGAAATCATCACTCAGCCAATACGACCCTCAGTTTGCGCAGATGCGTGTGGGTATTGTCGATGCCAACGGTACGGTGCGTACCGAAGCAGCGCAGGCAGCAATCACCATCCAAGATTTAATGCGCCACACCTCGGGCTTGACCTATGGTGCACGAGGAAACACGCCAATACACAAGATGTATCCGACCTCGTCTGCCAATGCGGCATACGCAATGACCGGTCCAGAGTTTCTCGCCACGCTCTCCAAGCTCCCATTACTGTATCCACCCGGCAGCACTTGGGATTATGGATTTTCGATTGATGTGCTGGGCTTAGTGGTTGAAAAAATTTCGGGACAGTCATTGGGTGCAGCTTCACAAGCGCGTATTTGGAACAAGCTCAACATGCGCGACACCACCTTCCAACCGACCGCCGAACAACGACAACGCTTTGCGCATCCCTTACCCGTCGATCCACTCACCGGCAAGAATCAGGAAGTGGCAGCGCTGCGCGAGACACTTAAATTTGAATGTGGTGGATCGTGTGCATTTAGCACTGCCGCTGATTACATTCGCTTTGGACAAATGCTATTAAACGGTGGTGTGCTAGATGGCACACGCGTACTCAGCCCCAAAACTGTCGATCTGATGACCGCAGATCATTTGGGGCAACACATTAAAAATAATGTCGCATCCACCGAAGCCGGTCGCGATGGCTATGGCTTCGGCTTAGGCGTTGCCGTGCGCACGCAACCCGGTGTCGCTGCAACCAACGGCACCGTGGGTGATTACAGTTGGAACGGCGCCAACGGCACTATTTTTTGGGTCGACCCGAAAGAACAACTGGTGGTGGTTGTGATGGCCGTGAGCCCTGGAGAGATCCGGAAATATTATCGCGAGCAAATTGCTGCGCTCGTTTACGGCGCGATGGAACGCTCCTACGCAAAATAAAATTGCGGGTGCATAAGCAGGTCGATCACCCAATCACTGCTAGGGTAGCGTGACTAAAAATAGGTCCCAGTCAACGTCACCACACGACCACCGGTACCTAATTTAAAGCGTGAAATACCTGGCAGGTGTTGGGTGTTGACGCCGCCTAGATCAAGTTGCGTGACGCCTTTGTCTTTTAAATAAAGCGCGCTGCGCCACAACAGTAAGTTATGTGCATTGAGCTGCCGACCAGCGTCATCGGCCCAACCGACGTGATAAGTCGCGCCCCGCCCGTGGAGCAAGAACAACATCGCCGCAAGGGTTTGTCCGTCTTTCTCGGCACGACTCAGCGCAAATGCATGCACCGGAGATTGCGCTGCGGCGAGGTACGCCTCGACAAACAACGTCGGTAAGCCATGAAAATTCTTAGTCGTGCGTTGATCAGTTTCTCGGTCAAGCAACCACCGCAACTTGGGGATGCTGGCGTTGGTCACTACATTGACCTTGGTTTCAGCCTCTGCCTTGACCAAGCGATTACGCCACTTTCCATCCAATGCAGCGCGTAGCGCGTCGGCGGGTTGCGCTAAATCTAACAATACCGTCGAGTAACCAGTCATCACACGCCACAACCCCTGTCCTTCATCAGCAGAAAAACTATCCTGCGTTTGATCCGGAGAAAATAGCGTCACACGCAACGCCGAGGTTGGGATGTCTTTCTTGAGTTGTTGATACGCGGTATGGCGCTGTGAAGGTGTAGTGGCGCTGGACCACACCGGCCCGCGTGTGCACGAGGCCACCGACAGGTAACCAGCGATACGGCGACACATAAATTGCGCAATCCCGAGCGTAACGCCGTCATCGACAATCACAGCGCGATGAATACGCACACCCATGGCTTTTAAGGCATCGCCATAGACCCAAGCTTGTTGCATGGCACCTGCATGTGCGTCATGAAACGCATCCCATGCGTCGCGCGTGATTGGATCCCAGAGTACGTGCATATCGCTATAATAATTGAAGCCAGCCACCCCACAACACGCAGCGCACTCGATATGCGAACAAAGACCTGCGCAATGCATGAAAAACACTGAGGACACACAGCGTATTTTTGGATATCACTTACCCAAACCACGCATTACTGGGGTTGGGTTGGCATTGTGCGCGCTGTATCTTGGTGTGCCCGTGGTGATTGTTGGCGCGTTACTAGACTTCGCGTTACAACTGGCGTTTGGCTGGTGTATCGGTGTTTGGTGTGCGTTTTAAGGTCGCCGCCAAACAAACATCCGTCGCAACACGGTATCGCGATCAAGAAAATGGTGTTTTAAACCAGCCAGTACATGCAACAACACCAGCATCAGCATGCTGTAGTTTAAAGTTTCATGTACCGACTTGAATATCTTCGCCATCGAGGCGCTCTTCTCAATCAAGTCGGGCAACTGCACCACACCAAACCACACGGTAGGAAAACCGCTGGCAGAGCTGAGTAACCAGCCTGAGAGCGGCACGATCAACATCAGCAGATAGAGCCCATGGTGAGTCGCATGTGCTGCACGTTGCGACCATCGCCCCATGGTCACGGGCAGGCTTGGCGGAGGAACGCGTAGACGCCACAGCAAGCGCAACACCGCCAACACAAACACCGTCACACCTATCCACTTGTGGTAGCTGTACAGCTTGAGCTTACTCGGTGATAGCGGCAACTCGCGCATATAGAGCCCGAGCGAAAAAGTAAACACAAGCAACAACGCGATCAGCCAATGTAAGGCAACGGCTGTGCGGGTGTAATGCTGGGGAGGTTCGACAGAAGACGGTTGCATTGATGAAATTGTACCGGTGTCCAGCGCAATCTCGCCAGCTATACGCCAAAGGAACGACGGCGCACAATCTCGAGTATGCAGAATTCCACCGACTGGTTAAGCGAGCCATTCACGCCAACCGCATCCACTGGCCTGACCAGCGGACAAGCGAAGCAACGGCTGGCCCAATATGGTTCTAACACCTTCCGCACGGATCCAGGTAAGGCCTTGGTCTTGCAATTTCTCGCGCGTTTTAAAAATCCACTTGTATTGATTTTGCTTGCAGCGAGCGCAGTGTCGGCTTTTTCAGGTGAACTCACCAACTTTATTCTTATCAGCAGCATGGTACTGATGAGTGTCACACTCGATTTTGTACAAGAGTACCGCGCTAACGCAGCCGCAGAAAAATTACGCAACTCCGTGGCGCTGCGCGCACGCGTTTGGCGTGACAACCAAGCACAAGAAATTCCTGTCAATGTTGTCGTGCCTGGTGATCTGGTGTTACTCCAAGCCGGCGATTTAGTGTGTGCTGATGGACGTATTGTTGAAGCGCGTGATTTTTTTGTGAATCAAGCCTTGCTCACTGGCGAACCTTATCCCGTTGAAAAGCACGCGATTCTCGAACAGGCGCAAAGCACTAACTTACAAGAGGCCAGTCACGCGGCATTCATGGGCACCTCGGTGATCAGCGGCGTTGCTCGCTTGCAAGTCGTTCATACCGGCACCCTGACGGCGCTTGGCCAAATTGCTGATCGTATTTCTCGTCCAGCGACACCCACTTCGTTTGAGCTTGGCAGTCGACGCTTTGGCATGATGATTTTACGACTCACCTTATTGATGGTGATGTTTGTCTTATTCGCCAACGCCGCCTTTGGTAAACCGTGGATGGAATCATTTTTATTTGCCGTGGCATTGGCCGTTGGGTTAACGCCTGAGCTCTTGCCCATGGTGATTTCAGTCACCTTAGCTCGCGGTGCGATGCGCATGGCCAAACAAGACATGATCGTAAAGCGTTTAACCGCGATCCAAGAACTCGGCTCAATGGATGTGTTGTGCACTGATAAAACTGGGACGCTCACAGAGGCGCGCATTGGTTTGGCTAAATCAATCGACCCCTTGGGTCAACACAGTGACGCCGCTTTACGCTTTGCCTATCTGAATAGCTATTTTGAAAGCGGCTTAAAAAATCCACTCGATCAAGCCATTCTGACACGCCAAGACATAGACACAGCCGGATGGAAAAAAATCGATGAAGTCCCGTTCGACTTTGAACGACGCTGCGTGTCGGTCTTGCTCGAACAACCATCCGGCAAGCGCCTTCTGATTGCCAAAGGTGCGCCAGATCAGATGCTGCAGTTATGTACACGCTACACAGACAACGGCATCAGTTACCCCATCGATAGCGCCGCACACAACACCATTTGCCAGCAATACCACGCACTTGAGAGCGAGGGCTATCGGGTCTTGGGTGTAGCGTGGCGCGATGCGCCAAGCGATTTATTGCATGCCGCCGTGGATGACGAACGTGAATTAATTTTGGCAGGGTTTGTTGCGTTTCTTGATCCACCCAAAATGAGTGCTGCACCGGTACTAGCTGCACTACAACGGAGCGGTGTAAATATCAAAGTTGTGACCGGCGATAGCGCGCTAGTTACGGCGCATGTGTGTCGCGAACTTAACCTGCATATTGACAACACTCTCACTGGCGAAGAAATCCAAGCGCTTGATGATCGTGCGTTACAAGCGCGCGTGCAAAGCACTACGCTGTTTTGCCGCGTCAATCCCGCGCAAAAGGAACGCGTCATCGTGGCGCTACGCGCATGCGGTCACGTGGTGGGTTATCTGGGCGATGGCATCAACGATGCCCCCTCACTCCATGCCGCAGATGTTGGGTTGTCTGTCGACACCGCTGTCGATGTGGCCAAAGCAGCTGCCGATATCATTTTGCTCAAGCCGAATCTCAACGTCATCCACTTGGGTGTGCTCGAGGGTCGTCGCACTTTTGGTAATGTGATGAAGTACATCATGATGGGAACCAGTTCCAATTTCGGCAATATGTTTAGCATGGCTGGCGCCGCGTTGTTTTTGCCTTTTTTACCCATGCTGCCAACACAAATTTTACTGAACAACGTGCTCTACGATTTATCAGAAGTACCTATCCCACTGGATGAAGTCGATGCTGAACAAATGCGTACGCCACGCGTGCTCGACCTCGACTTCATTCGGCGATTTATGTTGGTGGTTGGACCCGTTAGTTCGTTATTCGATTTTCTGACGTTTTATCTAATGCTAGCCCTGCTGAATGCCAACGAAGCTTTGTTTCAAACCGGCTGGTTTGTTGAATCATTGTGCTCGCAAGTATTGGTGATTTTTATTATTCGAACGAGAGGTCATCCGCTACAAAGTCATGCCCATCCGCTTTTGGTACTGACCTCGCTGAGTGTGGTGGCCGTTGCCATCACGCTTCCTTTCACGCCGCTTGGCGCGTACTTTGGCTTCACACCACCACCCTTACGTTTTTATCTCTTACTTGCTGTGATGCTGATCGTGTATTTGGTGATGGTGGAATGCATCAAGCGCGTGTTTTATCGCTGGGCTGATCGGCAACCAAGCCCTCTCATGTCCTCACGCAACACTTAACCCTGTTAAATCACGCCATGCACACAGACATGTACAAATCATTCCGACCGACGCAAAGACCGCTCCGTTTTTTTGCCTGGGGTGTCATGCTTGTAATATCCACGACCACGGCAGTGATCGCTAAACCCGAGGACTGTACGGCCATCGCGAACGCCGATCGACGCGCGCTGTGCTTTGCGATCGCCAACGATGCACCACGCACTTGCGAACAAATTCGTGATCGCGACACACGCAGCATGTGTTTGGCCAGACTCACGTCAAAACCTGTGCACTGCTCTGCGATCAAAGATCCAGGGATGAAACGTGAATGCGAAGGACTCACGCGCTAACTCACCGACGCGGTGACGCGCGACCTCGTGGCGTGCTTAGTGTTGCCCTCGGCGCATCGCGCCGCGATGAAACAACATCACCATGGCACCGATCAGCAAACTGACGCAGACCGCTAACCGGGTGAGGTCATCCATATCATCGAGGGCGATCATTGCGCAGGCAAAAAATACCAATGCACTCAAGCCTGGCCAAATCACAAACACCAGTCGGTCACCAAGCGTAGTGTTTTTCTTGCGATAAAAAAATACGCTGCAGGCTAAACCGGCCAATCCATAGTAAATCGCGACCATGATGCTGGTCGCGCCGATACCCGCATTCATGACTTTTTCGACTGATTCAAATGCCGCTGAAAAGAGCAACAACGCCAGCACAATCCCCGAGCCCGCCACGACTGCAAGGACGGGCGTTTCCCAACGTAAATGCAATCGACCAAACCCAGACCACAAGCGACGATCGCGCGCTTTTGCTAGCGCTGTCCTTGAAAATAATACGATCGAACTTTCCATCCCGCCGATCACGGACAACAAAAAAGTCAGCACGGCGATATAGCTCCAAGGTTTTGGCAACAACTTATCGGCCAGCGCAAAGATGGCGTTACCACCGCCCGCCTCCAGTTCAGTCGTTGCTAACAAAATAGCCACGGCACCAGAAAAAAAAGTAAAGATGACATTCAGGGTGAGCACCGCGATTAGTCCTGCACGCATCGATACGCGTTGGCTATCGACTGTTTCTTCTGCCAAATTAAAGATGACATCCCAACCCCAATAAAAAAATAACGCCACCACCAAGCCTTTGGCGATCGCTTGAGGTGTCCAGATCGTGAGCGAAAATCCTGTCAGAAGCTGGCGATAGTCCTCAACATTGGCATTCCACAATACCGCCACTGCAATCACGACGATGAGCACCAACTCGATCAACGTGAGTAATGCTTGCACCCGTCCTAGTAATTCCACGCCACGTGCAACGAGCGCCGTGAGAATGGCCAACCAAAAAATAGCGATACCGGTGATTGCCCATTGGTTGTCGACGTAACTAGGCGCAACGATGAGCAAAGTTGCTTTTGCTGCCGGTAGGGTGGCAGCGATCATGAATAACAGTGCGGCCATGATTAAGCACCAGCCCGCAAAGAATCCTGCAATGGGGTGTAACACTTTACTCACCCAGGTATACGCCGCGCCGCAGTTGGGTTGCTCTACATTGAGTCGGGCATACGCAAACAGGATTCCTAAAATCACCACACCACACACCAAAATCGCTACGGGTGCGCCTAAACCCACAGCTGCGGTGAGTGCCGCTGAAGTCACGGCGATGCTGTAGGTTGGCGCGTTACCCGCAACGCCCATCAACGTGGCTTGCAACAGACTAAGTTTTTTTGCTGACATCGTGCGCTCGCTCAAACAAGGCTGGGGGGGGGCGGCTGCGGCGCATTGCGCCGAACAGTGATCATGGCAATACGTTGTTAGGTCATTACGTCATCACGTTTGTGTTGCTTTGCGGCAAATTTTACGCAAACTCGCAGCGATATCGTAGCAACATTGTTTCAACAATTATCGCAGTGCGGCATTTGTGTTGAGCATTTTCATCTGCATCGCTCACTTCGTTGGATCAGTTTCACTGCGCAACATCACCGAACATCGGCTTATCTTTACACTGGATCAATGACGTGGCGTGTCTTTGCCACCCAATCCGATTGTGGGCTGATCGTCAGCGTCATCGGCTTTCATTTATTCACCGGTTGGAGGATGCATGCGTTTGAATCGACGAGAAGCTCTCTGCGCACTCAGTGGACTGGCATTAAGCGGGATCGCGCCCATCAGTTTGGCGCAAAGTTATCCAAACAAACCCGTGCGCGCGATCGTGCCGTATCCCGCCGGCGGCATTGTGGACATCATGGGGCGTTTGATTGCCGAGCGTGTCTCGGCCAATTGGGGTACCCAAGTGATTGTTGAGCCGCGACCCGGAGCCAACGGAATGATTGCCACCGAAGCGGTGCTCAGCGCCCCTGCAGATGGTTACACTTGGCTGATTGCATCGGCCAGTCACGTATCCAATGCGTCGATTTATAAAAACGAATTACGCTGGGATCCGATTCGCGATTTTGCACCTATCGGCATGTTTGGTAAGGCGTATAACTTTTTGGTGGTGCCCGCGACATCACCTGCCAAAACTGTGGCCGAGTTTGTCGCGATGGTTCGCGCGCAACCCGGACAACACAATTTTGGTAACCCTGGTAACGGCACACCACCACACATTGCCTTTGAATTGTTTAAACACGCCGCCGGTTTAGATATTCAAGGCATCGGTTACAAAGGCTTTGCGCCGCTGTTGCCGGATTTATTCGCTGGACGTTTATCTGCGTCGATGTTGGCTTCAACACTAGCCATTTCACATGCCAAAGAAGGTCGACTTCGTATTTTGGCGGTGTTAAATGATGAGCGCGTTAAAGAACTGCCGGACGTGCCCACGCTGGCCCAAGCCGGTTACCCAGAAGCACAGCTCGTGTCTTGGTTTGGTGTGTTACTTCATCGCAAAACACCTCCCGAGATCGTACGACGAGTTGCTGTCGAAGTTGAAAAAGCGGCCAAATCTGCCGAGATGCGCGATCGCCTTGAAAAAAGTGGCAACCTACCTGCTTGGTTAGGGCCAGATGCGTTTGAAGCACACATGAAAGCTGAAATGCCAAATTGGGAGCGCATCGTAA
This sequence comes from Betaproteobacteria bacterium, assembly GCA_947467435.1. Classification (GTDB taxonomy): domain Bacteria; phylum Pseudomonadota; class Gammaproteobacteria; order Burkholderiales; family SG8-39; genus SZAS-79. The sequence goes on along the minus strand of CANIIA010000039.1, from coordinate 589 downwards.
AAACGGTTGGCATTAAACCGTGAGCACAGCCAACGCCCATCGCGCAGTGGCACGCGCCGGTGAACCGGTCGATGATCCTGCAGATTGGACTGGCGCTGATTTACAACGCGATTCACGCTGGATGTTTTCGTTGTCATCAGAAGACATCCACGCACTCAGAACTATGGTGCAACCCATTCTGCCGCAACTCGACGGTGACCCCAATCGATTGATTGGCATCAAAAAAGAAGCGTTTGCACTTGGTCCGTTTGCACCCAAGCTCGCGGCAATTCATCACGAACTGAAATCTGGCTTTGGCGTTGCGTTGTTACGACGGTTACCCATGGATGCGTTATCGCCACTGGAAGCCGCAGCCATTTACTGGGGTCTTGGTTTGCATATGGGCACCGCCTGTTCAAACAATCCCGAAGGCGATTTGCTCGGGCATGTCACCGACCTAGGCAAGACACAAAAAGATCCGATGAGTCGAGGCTACCAAACCAGCGAAGCGATGGCCTATCACTGTGATCAAAGCACTTTGGTGGGATTGCTTTGCGTGCGCACGCCGCAATCGGGTGGGCTGTCTAAGATTGCGAGTACGGTGACGATT
>CANIIA010000038.1 GCA_947467435.1 Betaproteobacteria bacterium | reverse complement strand
TGGTGTTTAGTCGAGAAAAAGAGGGCATCCCGTATTGGAATAAATTCCTGCAGGGGTATTACGACACCTCGGGTATTTCATCGGATAATTTTGATCAAGCGGTGCGTGTAGGCGTGGAAGGCGAGGCCAGTCTTACCCCTGAGATGCAAGCCAAAGGCATTGATTTACGCACAGCGGTCTCGACCACCATTATCTACACCGGCTTTAATTGGCTAGATCCGGTGGTCGGAGGCGATAGCGAACGTGCGCGTAAATTGCGTCAAGCGATTTCGATTGCAGTGGACTTTGATGAATGGGTTTCGATTTTTGCCAATGGTCGGGGCATTGTTGCGCAAGGTCCGATCGCGCCAGGTGTATTTGGTTATCGTGAAGGACGCGAAGGCATGAACTCGTTGGTCTATGAGTGGGATGAAGCGCGTCAAGTCCCTCGCAGAAAGTCGATTGAGGTCGCACGGCGTTTACTTGCTGAAGCCGGATACCCAGACGGACGCGACAAACAAACCGGACAACCCTTAGTGCTTGCACTCGATACCGTTGCCCGCGGTCCGGGTGATAAAGCGCGTTTAGATTGGTGGCGTAAACAACTGGCCAAGTTGTCTATTCAACTTGAAGTACGTGATTCGGATTGGAATCGCTTCCAAGAAAAACTACGCAAAGGCAGCCAACAGCTCTTTACCTTAGGTTGGAATGCCGATTATCCAGACCCAGAAAATTTTCTTTTTCTTTTGGATGGACGGCAAGCACGCGCGCGTGGAGAAGGTGAAAATAAATCTAATTACAGTCAACCTGAATACGATCGCTTATTTGATCGAGTAAAAGCGATGCCTAATTCTGCTGAACGACAAGTACTGATTGATCGAATGGTACAAATTGTCCGACAAGATGCGCCCTGGCTTTGGGGTTTTCATCCAAAGGAATATAGCTTGAATCACGCCTGGCTCAGCAACAGCAAACCGAATCAAATGGCGCGCAACAATGTGAAGTATTTACGCATTGATGTTGCGCAACGCCAAGAAAAACGACGCGCATGGAATCAACCCGTGCGATGGCCATTGGCACTACTTCTTGGTGTGGTGAGCGCCTTGGTTGGTGCGGCATTCGTCACATACCGTCAACGTGAACAACGTGGCGCACGAGAGCGTATTGCTGCATGACTGGTTATATTTTTCGTCGTATGTTGTACGCCATTCCGGTATTGCTAGGGGTCAACCTGCTCACGTTTGTTTTGTTTTTCGTGGTGAATACACCAGATGACATGGCGCGGATGCAGTTAGGGGCAAAACGTGTCACGCCTGAAGCGATTCAAAAATGGAAGGTAGAGCGTGGTTACGACAAACCACTTCTTTGGAACGACACACAGACAGGGATTGTACAAGCAACGCAGACGGTATTCTTTGAAAAATCTGCGCGTTTGTTTGTGTTTGATTTTGGGCGTGCCGATGATCAACGCGATATCGCCACAGAAATGCGTACTCGGATGGGCCCAAGTCTGGCGCTAGCCATCCCGGTGTTTATCGTCGGGATGGCAGTCAATATCACCTTGGCGCTGTTTGTTGCTTTTTTTCGGGCCACGCGAATCGACTTTTGGACGGTGGTGGCTTGTGTGGCGATGATGTCGATCTCTGGATTGTTTTACATCATTGGTGGGCAGTATTTAATTTCAAAACTTTGGTCGCTGGTACCCATCTCAGGGTATATCGATACCCTGGATGCCTGGCGATTTTTGATTTTGCCGGTGTGCATTGGTGTGATTAGTGGAGTGGGTTCGGGGACGCGTTGGTATCGCAGTATATTTTTAGAAGAAATGAGCAAAGACTACGTTCGCACCGCCCGTGCGAAAGGCATCTCAGAAGTTGCGGTGATGTTTCGGCATGTTTTGGGTAATGCCTTGATTCCGATTTTGACAGGTGCGGTGGTGGTGATCCCATTGCTTTTCATGGGCAGTTTGGTGAGTGAATCGTTTTTTGGTATTCCCGGGTTGGGCAGTTACACCATAGATGCGATTCAGTCACAAGACTTTGCCGTTGTACGCGCCATGGTGTTTATCGGTTCACTGTTGTATGTAATGGGCCTATTGTTGACCGATCTTTCCTATACCTGGGTTGATCCACGGGTGCGGCTCGAATGAGGCGCGTTTTGTGATGTGGGTGATTCTGTGGACCGATGGCTTGGTGTGGCTGTTGTGCGTGGCCTTGCTGCTTTACGTTGGCTATTGTCTTGTCGATGCCCATCGCAGAACACCTTGGCGGCGTGTGTTTTCGCAACGCAGCGCGGTGATCGCAGCGGTGGTGTTGTTGGCTTTTGCATTGATCGGTCTATTGGATTCCTTGCATTACCGAGCGCAGTTGTCGACAACCAGCGCCGAGCAACGTTATTCAGGTGAAGTGCGTTCTGCCTTAGATTGGTTACTTCCACACTTGCGTGAGCGCAATGAGAAAACCTATTCCGCCCCGCTGGCGACGCATAGCTTCATGCGCGAAACAATCGATCTTGCTGATGGCGGCGTGCGGCGCGTGTTTGTTCGTTTACGTTACGGTGGAGCGCATCTGGCGGATCCATCGCAAGTGTGGACAGACGTTGTGCAACGCGCCGGCGCTGGGCTGATCGCGGCGATCTTGGGCTGGTGTGTGGTTGGTCTGTATGTGCGTACTTGGTATGCACGCATGCCACAAATCAAACTGCGTACTGCGTGGTGCACGATCGGGGTACTGTCTGCGTTGTGTGTGCCGGTGTTATTTCTTTCAACGCACTATCACGTGTTTGGTACGGATAAAGTCGGACAGGATGTGTTGTATCTCGCCTTAAAGAGTGTGCGTACGAGTCTGGCAATTGGCACGCTTGCCACATTGGTGATGCTACCTTTAGGCGTGGTGCTAGGCATGATGGCAGGCTATTTTCGTGGTTGGGTGGATGATGTGATTCAGTATCTTTACACCACACTCAATTCCATCCCCGGTGTGTTGCTCATTGCTGCGACGGTGTTGATGATGCAGGTGTATATCGATACGCATCCAAGCTTATTTCCAACCGCGGCTCAGCGTGCTGATCTACGGTTACTTTTTTTATGCATGATTCTCGGGCTAACTAATTGGACGGGTTTAGCGCGCTTATTGCGCGGTGAAACACTCAAGCTCTCAACGCTGGATTACATTCAGGCGGCGCATGCATTTGGGGTCTCGCATCCGCGTATTTTGTTACGCCATCTTTTGCCTAACGTGATGCACTTGGTGATTATTTCTTTGGTGATGGATTTTTCTGGGCTGGTCCTAGCAGAAGCGGTGTTGTCTTATGTGGGTGTGGGTGTTGATCCCTCCACCACGAGCTTTGGCACGATGATCAATGCAGCACGTTTAGAAATGGCGCGAGAGCCGATGGTCTGGTGGCCCCTGGCAACGGTATTTATCGCAATGTTTGTACTGGTGTTATCAGCGAACTTGTTTGCTGATGCCGTACGTGATGGCTTTGATCCGCGTTTGCGTCATGCACCGTCAGACTGATATGCGTGTACCCATCTTACGTGTGCAGGGGGTGTGCACTGAAATCGATACTGACAATGGTGTGATACGTCCTGTCGATGGCGTTGATCTGGCGTTGTATGCCGGAGAAACGCTCGCGTTGGTTGGTGAATCTGGTTGTGGAAAGTCGATGACGGCACTGACACTGATGCGGCTATTGCCAGAATCGGCCCGCATTGCTGCGGGAGAAATTCATTTTGCCGGTTGTGAGTTGGTGCAGCTACCCGAAGCTCAAATGCGTCGCCTGCGTGGCCGACGTATTGCCATGATTTTTCAAGAACCGGCCAGCGCTTTAAATCCTGTTCTCACCATTGGTGCGCAAATCGGTGAAGTGTTACAACGACATTGCGCGTTACGCGGTGCATCCTTACGCGAACGGGTGTTGTCACTGTTGGTGGATGTGGGTATCCCCGACCCGCAGACGCGGATTGATGCTTTTCCGTTTCAGCTCTCGGGTGGATTAAAACAGCGCGCAATGATTGCTTTAGCGTTGGCCGCTGATCCAGAAATTTTAATTGCCGATGAACCGAGTACTGCACTTGATGTCACCTTACAAGCGCAATTACTCGACCTGCTACGGGAATTACAACAGGCGCGTGGTATGGCGATGTTGTTAATCACGCATGATCTTGGTGTGGTTGCACAGATGGCACATCGGGTGGCGCTCATGTACGCCGGGCAAATTGTTGAAGTCGCAACACGTGAAGCGTTTTTTTCAAAGCCACATCATCCCTACGCACGTCAATTATTTGCTGCCTTACCGACGCTCGATAAACGTGGACGTGATTTACGCGTGATTCCAGGGCAAGTCCCTGGTTTAGATCAACCGTTTGTGGGTTGTCGATTTGCTGAACGCTGCGCTTGGAAGCAAGCCGACTGTGCATTGATTGCGCCAGCCTTACGCGAGGTGGAAGATGAGCGATGGGTGCGCTGCGTGTTAAATGCTGTGCCTGAGGATCCTCCGGGCCAGTCCGATCTCGCGCTGGTCAATGCCTCGATCGATCTCCCAATGCGTGCTGCCACGCCATTAGTCAAAGTGCGAGCGCTTGTTGTGCATTTTCCAATTCGCGGTGGATTGTTACGTCGTCCACGTTCTTGGGTGCGCGCGGTCGATGGCGTGTCGTTTGATCTGTGGCGTGGTCGAACGTTGGCCTTGGTGGGTGAATCGGGCAGCGGAAAAACCACCGTTGGACTGGCCATCTTGCGTTTACTCTCGCAAGCACGTGGCCAAATTTATTTTGATACCACCGAGATCAGTCAATTGCGGTCTCGTGCCATGCGCGCGTATCGGCGGCGTATGCAAATTATCTTTCAAGATCCGTATGCCTCGTTGAATCCACGCATGCAAGTCGGCGATCTGTTGCTTGAAGGTATGACAGCGCTAGGGGTGGCAGCGCACTCCATCGATCGTGCACAACGGGTGCGTAAACTACTCGATCAAGTTGGCATTGCGCAAAGCGCCGTGTCGCGCTATCCACATGAATTTTCTGGTGGACAACGACAGCGTATCGCGATTGCCAGAGCGCTAGCGGTTGAGCCAGCATTAATTGTTTGTGATGAGCCCACTTCAGCACTGGATGTATCGGTGCAGGCGCAGATTCTTAATTTGTTGCGCGATCTGCAGCAACGCTTGGGCCTGACTTATTTATTTATTACGCACAATCTCGCGGTCGTGGATTATCTCGCGCATGATGTTGCGGTGATGTATCAGGGACGCATTGTCGAGCAAGGGACAACCGCAGCGGTGCTACATGAGCCACAACATCCCTACACGCAGCGCTTATTGGCTGCGGTGCCTCGCATCGAACAGACAGCGTCACGTCGTTAGCGTTTTTTCTTATCTGCCTTAGCCACACGCACGGGCGCAGGTTTTTTGTTGGCATGCCGTGTTTTCTTGCTCGGTTTTTGTACGGTGTGCGTGTGATCGGTGGCATGGGCGCTTCGTGGCGCTTGGACTTTCAGATGTTGTCCTGGGGTGACGCGACCAATTTGATTCCAGCGTTTAAGATCGTCAATGCTCACGCCATACCGCGTGGCGATCGAAGCCAGTGTTTCTCCTGACTTGACAGTATGAACGGCGGGCGTGGTGTTACGCGCCACTGGGATAGGGGGCGCGTACATGAGTGGCAGACGTGCGGTATCAAGTGTGGCGCCATTGAGCGGAACCACAAGAACCGACGGCGTGCCGCGCGTTTTAGCACCGATACCATTGACTTCTTTGAGTCGTGCGAGCGGTAGGTTAAATTTTTTAGCAACCGCTTCTAGTTTTTCACCAGGTGCAGGTGTGTAGGTTTTCCAAGAAACGAGTGCTTTGTCGTGTTTGAGTAGATTGGCATGAAACGTTTCGACTTTGTCTGCCGGCAATACGATACGCGCACTAATCGCGACAGGAATGATCGGTCGATTAAAGCCTGGGTTGAGTGCGATAAATTCTTCCACCGACATTTCAGCTAACTGAGCGGCGAGTTTGACATCGATGTCGCGCGTTTTGGTGATCGTCGCAAAGTAGGGTTGATTCGGAATAGGGTCAAGCACAATGCCAAATGGCGCTGGATTGGCGATGATGTTTTTCAGTGCCTGAAGCTTTGGCACGTAATAGCGTGTTTCGTTTGGCATGGTGAGATTGGCGTAGTCGGTGGGTAATCCGGCCGCCTTGTTACGTTCGATTGCACGTGCAACTGCATGTTCCCCCCAGTTGTAGGAGGCGAGCGCCAAATGCCAATCACCATGCATGTCGTAAATCGTTTTTAAGTAATCGAGCGCTGCACTGGTTGAGGCGACGATGTCGCGCCGGCCATCAAACCACCAGTTTTGCGTCAGGTCATAGCGTTTGCCTGTGCCCGGAATAAATTGCCATAAGCCCGAGGCGTGAGCTCGAGAGTACGCCATGGGGTTAAACGAGCTCTCGACCATCGGTAGCAATGCAATTTCGGTGGGCATGCCGCGTTTTTCAAGCTCATCGACGATATGAAACAAGTAGCGCCGACTACGCTCGAAGGTGCGCTTGAGGTATTCGGGTCGTGCGGCGTACCAAGCGGTGCGATCTTGCACAATCGGTGTGTCAAGGTTTGGCATCCCAAAGCCACCGCGAATGCGTTCCCATAAATCATCCGGTGGTGTGGTGCGATCCACTTTTGCTACGCCACGCTGTGTGTCGCGCACGTCTTGGCGTTCTACATCCAGCGGCGGTAGTGCTGCGGCAGCCGGCGCAGGTGTGGGGCCCACGCCTGCGGGTTGCAGCGCTAGGTCAGACTGCGTGAGGCTCGAGCTAGCGGCGGGTTTCGTTGGTGTTGCTGTTGGCGTTGTTGCGGGGGCGATGATGCGTGGCGTTGCGCTGGCCAGCGTACGCAGCGTGTCTGAATTTTCCGTTTTGGTGGGTGCGGGGCTCTGGGTCAGTTCAGGTAGAGCCGCACATCCAAACAACATCGACGCGCCAATCCAGGCAAATAGCCAGATCAAAGCGGCGTAGCGGTGGCGCTGATGAGAAATTGCGATCCGTGGCACGGGGGGCGAGCGCCTGAAGAGGAAACCGCGATTTTAGCCCCTAGGCGCGGTTCTTCCAATCACGGATTGCAGCAAAGACCTGATCCGGGGAGCCTGCGGGGGCGCCCAAATGCTGCTGCGCAGCCTGAATAATTTCTGGCGTTTCCCACCGTAAGAAGGGATTGGTGCGCTTTTCCTCGCCAAGTGTAGAGGGCAAGGTGGGGCGATTGGCCGCCCGCAACCCGGTGTCCCGACGCTCGCGCTCGATTAACGCGGCGTTATTCGGATCGATCATTCGTGCAAATGAAATATTCGACAAGGTGTATTCGTGAGCGCAATACACGAGGGTGTCATCGGGTAAATCGCGTAATTTGGTCAGCGATGTGCGCATTTGCGCTGGCGTGCCTTCGAACAAGCGTCCGCAGCCACAGGCAAACAGGGTGTCACCACAGAACAGAGCGCCTGCGCCATAATAGGCAATGTGCGCGCGGGTGTGACCTGGAACATCAATGACACGAAAGCGCACATCAAGTTGCGGGATCTCGAGCTCGTCACCTTCACTCACGGCGTGCGTGAGGACTTGGATCGGTTCATTTTTAGGACCAAACACGGGCACAGAGTGCTGTGCGAGCAATTGCGCAACGCCGCCCACGTGATCAGCATGATGATGGGTAGTGAGAATGGCAGTCAGCGTCAATTCCCGTTGTTGCATGTACGCAAATACCGGTGCGGCATCACCTGGATCGACAATGGCTAGTTGCGTGTCGCGACGCAGGGCCCAGATGTAATTGTCCTTAAAGGCGGGGATTGGCTCGATGATCAGTGGATGGTGTGTATTCATGGGGCGTGATTGTGTTGGATAGCGGCGAAAAGTCAATGCTAGCGCGTTGGAGTGAAACCCCTCTAGGGGCTTACGCACTCGCTTGGGAGCAGACGCAAATCGATGCCGCAGTCGAGGATGTGTTTGGTTTTAACGCGTTGCAAATTGGGACACCAGAAATCGATTACCTGCGCATGAACCGCATGCCCACGCGTTTTGTGTTGGGGCCACAATCGGCGTGCCAAGTCCGCGGTGAACTCATGCAATGGCCGATCGCAACGCAGTCGGTCGATCTGGTGGTGCTTCCGCATGTGCTGGAGTTTAGTGAACAGCCACATCAATTGTTACGCGAGCTTGAACGTGTGTTGGTGCCAGAAGGTCAGGTGGTGATCTCCGGTTTTAATACGCTTTCTCTATGGGGGTTACGTCAATGGATGATGCCACGTCATACCCGGCAGCTACGCGAGGGTCCATGGCCGGGCCAATTCATTGGTTTATTGCGTTTGAAAGATTGGCTGCAATTACTGGGCTTTGAATTAAATGGTGGTCAGTTTGGTTGTTACGCGCCGCCTGTATCTTCGCCGCAGTGGTTATCGCGATGTCGTTTTTTGGAGCCGGCAGGGGCAAGATGGTGGCCGATTGCTGGGAGTGTGTATGTGGTGCGTGCCGTCAAACGTACGTTGGGCATGCGCATGCTCACGCCGATGCGACGCACCGAACGTGCGCGACGTGCTGCGGTGGCAACGATGGCGCGTCAACGAGAGACGGGTGTTTGTTTATCGAATCAACCGCAGCGTGCGTTAGTGACGCAACATCCACACGCGGATTGAATTTAAGAAGGCTGTGATGAGTGATTCAAGAGTGGTGATCTATGCCGATGGTGCTTGCAAAGGCAACCCTGGCCCAGGCGGATGGGGCGCGCTGATCGAGCGGTCAGGGCAGTACGAAGAATTGTATGGCGGCGAGACTGCCACGACGAACAATCGCATGGAGCTGATGGCGGTGATTCGTGCGCTCGAGTCATTACCGGCAGGTCAGTCGATCGATTTGTATACCGATTCCCAATATGTACAAAAAGGGATGTCGGAATGGATTCACGGTTGGAAGCGACGCGGATGGAAAACCGCTGATAAACAACCGGTCAAGAATGTCGACTTATGGCAACGTTTAGAATCGGCAGCGCTGGCGCATGCGGTCGCTTGGCATTGGGTGAAGGGGCATGCAGGCCACCCGGGCAATGAACGCGCCGATGCCTTGGCCAACCTAGGGATCGATTGTTTGGAGGCTTAAGCAGAATGCGTCAGATCGTTTTAGACACAGAGACCACCGGCTTAAATGCGCGCTTGGGTGATCGTATTGTTGAGATTGGTTGTATTGAGCTCAACAGTCGCCGTGTCGGTGAGCAGCGCTTTCATCAGTATTTAAATCCGGAACGTGCCATCGATGAAGGCGCTGCACGCGTGCACGGCTTGACCTTAGAATTTTTATCCGACAAGCCGAAGTTTGCGCAAATTGCACAAGCGTTTATCGAATTCGTGCAGGGTGCTGAAGTGCTGATTCATAACGCCGCATTTGATGTGGAATTTTTGGATTGCGAGCTGAAGTTAGTGGGACTACCGCCGCTGGCCACCCATGTGGCTTGCGTGACAGATACCTTGGCACTAGCCCGCGAACGCCATCCAGGAAAGCGCAATAGTTTGGATGCGCTGTGTGAACGTTATGCCATCGAAAATGCACACCGCACATTGCACGGCGCTTTGCTCGATGCGGCATTGCTTGCTGAGGTGTATTTGGCGATGACGCGCGGTCAGGAAAGTCTGATTAGTGCAGAACGTGAAGCAACCACAGCGCACACGGATGGGGCCGCGCAGATTGATGCCACAGGTTTGGACATCCTCTACGCCGATGCCAAAGAGTTAGCCGAACACGAACGGCTACTCAAAGGCATCGACAAAGACTCAAAAGGTCAAACCGTCTGGCGCGCCTTGACTTAAGCGGCCATTAACTCGCGCAACACAAACGGCAAGATGCCGCCGTGTTGGTAGTAGTCGACTTCAATGCTGGTATCAATACGACTTTTCACGCGCACTTCTTGGCGCGATCCGTCTGCACGTTGAATGACCAGGGTCAGTTCTTGTTGCGGGCGTATGGCATCCAGTCCAAGCACGGAAATGGTCTCGTCACCTTTGATGCCTAAGCTCTGCACCGAATCGTTACCGATAAACTGCAAAGGCAACACCCCCATACCGACCAAGTTAGAGCGATGAATACGCTCAAAACTACGCGCAATCACGGCTTTGACGCCCAATAGTTGCGTGCCCTTGGCCGCCCAGTCGCGGGATGAACCGGTACCGTATTCTTCACCGCCGAACACGACGGTGGGCGTGCCATCCGAGACGTAGTGCATGGCTGCATCGTAGATGGGCATCTCTTGACCCTTGTATTTAGTCAATCCGCCTTCTTTGCCACCCAACATTAAGTTTTTAATACGCACGTTGGCAAAGGTGCCGCGCATCATCACTTCGTGATTGCCACGTCGCGCACCGTAGCTATTGAAATCACTCACGGCCACATCGTTTTCTTGCAAGAAGATTCCCGCGGGTGAGGTGGCCTTGATATTTCCGGCGGGCGAAATGTGGTCGGTGGTCACCGAATCACCAAATACACCCAACACTTTGGCGCCACTGATGGCTGCGACAGCGGCTGGCTGCATCGTGAAGTCTTTAAAGAAGGGCGGTTCAGCAATATAGGTCGACGTGGGCCATGGATAGACCTGACCAGCGCTGCTCGGTACGTTTTGCCAGAGCGCATTGTCTTTACCAAGGTCGGTGTACAAACGCTGAAAGGTCTTTGCGTCCATGGCGAACTTCATTAGCGCAGCCACTTCATCTGCGGTTGGCCAAATGTGGCCGATATATACATCTTGGCCATCTTTAGATTTGCCCAGCGGTTCGGTACGAAAATCTTTCAGCATCGTGCCTGCGATGGCATACGCCACCACCAGCGGCGGTGAGGCTAAAAAGTTTGCGCGAATATTGGGATGAATCCGCGCTTCAAAGTTACGGTTACCAGAAAGTACTGCCGCACACACCATGTCGTTTTTAACGATGGATTCATCAATCGCTTGCGCTAATGGACCGGCGTTACCAATACATGTGGTGCAACCGTACGCAGCCACAGAAAAGCCCAGCTTTTCAAGATAAGGCAGCAAGCCGGCTTTGGTGAGGTATTCGGTGACCACGCGCGATCCGGGGGCCAACGAGGTTTTGATGTGTGGCTTGACGGTAAGACCAAGTTCGACCGCTTTTTTGGCAAGTAAACCAGCGGCCAATAACACACCTGGGTTCGAGGTGTTGGTGCATGAGGTGATGGCGGCAATCAGCACATCGCCGTTTTTCATTTCTGTGCCATCGTATGCACGATAACTACGTTGTAAATCGGCGGGTTGTTTGTTGAACCCATTGTCTGCAACCGGTTTAGAGAACAATGAAGTAAACGTGCTCTTCACTGCATCCAAATTGATCCGATCCTGTGGACGCTTGGGGCCAGCCAGCGAAGGTAACACCGTCGATAAATCCAACTCGAGTGTTTGCGAGTAGGCAATGCTGCCGTCTTTGGGTACACCATACAGACCCTGTGCTTTGAAGTACGCTGCAAAGGCATCGATTTCAGCGGCGGTGCGGCCTGAGCCTTTGAAGTAGTCGATGGTTTTATCGTCTACCGGAAAAAAGCCCATCGTTGCACCATACTCTGGTGCCATGTTGGCGATCGTAGCGCGATCCGGTAAGGCAAGTGATGCGGTACCTTCACCAAAAAACTCAACAAATTTTCCGACCACCTTGGCTTTACGCAGCATCTCGGTGAGCGTGAGCACTAAGTCGGTTGCCGTCACGGCAGGATGTAACTTGCCTTTGAGATTGACGCCAACGACGTCAGGCGTCAGGAAATACACCGGTTGCCCGAGCATGCCCGCTTCTGCTTCGATACCGCCCACGCCCCAGCCCACGACACCAATACCGTTAATCATGGTGGTATGGCTATCGGTGCCAACCAATGTGTCCGGGTAGAGCACGCCATCTTTTTGATGCACGCCGCGGGCAAGATATTCAAGATTAACCTGATGCACGATACCAATGCCTGGAGGCACGACTTTGAACGTGTCAAACGCTTGCATGCCCCATTTCATAAACTGATAACGCTCGCCATTGCGCGAGAACTCTAATTTCATGTTGAGATCGAGTGCGTTTTTGCCACCAAAGTGATCAATTTGCACGGAGTGATCCACCACCAAATCCACGGGCACCAAAGGCTCGATGGTCTTCGGATTTTTGCCCATTTTTTTTGCTACACCACGCATGGCGGCTAGATCGGCAAGTAAAGGCACACCGGTAAAGTCTTGCAACACAATGCGTGCTACAACAAACGGAATTTCATCGGTGCGACTGGCGTTGGGTTTCCAATTGGCCAACTGACGTACGTGTTCTTCGGTAACTTTTTTGCCGTCGCAGTTACGTAAGACCGACTCGAGAACGATCCGAATCGACACGGGCAGGCGGCTCATGTCGATGTTCAGTGCACGACCGAGTTGTGGCAACGAATAAAATTTGGCGTGTTTGCCGCCTGCGAGGGTGAGCTCTTGCAGGGTGTTATGCAGTTGGTGGGCCATACGATTGCTCCGGTCAGATCACAAAGAGGTCGACAAAAGTATTCACCGGCGTGGCGGCGAGTTTTTTGGCGTTTAAACACAGGTCAAGGATGGCCTGTTGTTGTTTGGGTGGAAAGCGTCGGGCGAGGTTGGTTTTAAATTTTTCGACCAACACTGGCATGCCTTCTTTGCGCCGACGTTGATGTCCAATCGGGTATTCGCACACCACTTCGGCGAGCTTGCTGCCGTCTTTAAACTCGACGGTCAGTGCGTTGGCGATCGAGCGTTTTTTCGGGTCGTGATAATCCTTGGTGAAACGCGGATCTTCATGGCACACGATTTTGTCGCGCAGCGCATCGATGCGTGGATCTTTGGCGATGGCATCTTCGTAGTCGTTGGCGGTGAGTCGCCCAAACAATAGCGGGACTGCCACCATGTATTGAATGCAATGGTCGCGGTCTGCGGGGTTATTCAGCGGACCTTTTTTGTCGATGATACGTATGCAAGCTTCGTGCGTGCGAATCGAAATTTTCTTGATATCCGCGGCTGTTTTTTTCAACTTCTGCATCTGGCCATGAATTTGCATCGCACATTCGACCGCAGTTTGTGAATGAAACTCGGCTGGAAAAGAAATTTTGAATAAGACGTTTTCCATGACATAGCTGCCAAAGGGGCGCTGAAATTCAAACGCTTTGCCTTTAAACAGCACGTCGTAAAATCCCCAGCCTTTGGCAGAGAGTACCGAGGGGTAACCCATTTCACCGGTGCGCGAAATTAACGCCAGTCGTACGGCGCGGCTGGTGGCATCGCCCGCAGCCCAAGATTTTCTGGATCCCGTATTGGGGGCGTGTCGATATGTACGTAAGCTTTGTCCATCGACCCATGCTTGTGACACGGCGTTGACCACTTCGTCGTAGGTGCAACCAATCATGTGTGCAACCACCGCGGTTGAAGCCACTTTCACGAGCACGACGTGATCTAAGCCCACACGATTGAATGAATTTTCGAGGGCCAAGACGCCTTGAATTTCGTGGGCCTTGATCATCGCTGTGAGCACATCTTTCATCAACAGCGGTTGTTTGCCATTGGCAATCCCGGTGCGTGAAAGCCAATCTGCCGCAGCCAAAATGCCACCCAGGTTATCGGAGGGATGACCCCATTCGGCGGCCAACCATGTGTCGTTGAAATCAAGCCAACGAATCATGGTGCCGATATTGAATGCCGCTTGAATCGGGTCGAGTTGAAACTGCGTTCCCGGTACTTTTGCACCATTCGGAACGACCGTACCCGGGACCACAGGGCCAAGCAGTTTTGTACACGCTGGGTACTCAAGCGCTTCGAGGCCGCAGCCGAGCGTGTCAATCAAACAATAGCGCGCTGTTTCGTAAGCCGAAGCGGAATTGATTTTGTATTTAGTTGCGTAGTCAGCGATTTTGACCAGCACCGCTTCGGGTTTGGGGCGAACATTGGAGATGTGAGCAGACATAGAGGTTTAGGTGTTGGGTTCAGAGAGGGGTTGGAAAGTATGTTCGGCGCCACCGGCTTTGGGCGCGTGCCGAGTGACTGCGGGAGCAGAGCGTTCACGTTGCGGGTCTTTGTCCCACCACGTATCGCGTCCTTTTTTTTGTGAAGCGATTTCTTCTGGATGTTGCGTCATAAATTGACGCATGAATTGCGTAATATCAGATTCGTAAGCCGCCATGGTGATGCCTTGTTTTATTTGCGCGTCTTGAGTGAGGTCCACTTCAGATTGTCTGGGCCGGTGTAATTGGCGCCCGGGCGAATGATCTTGCCATCGATGCGTTGTTCAATCACATGCGCAGACCATCCCGAGGTGCGAGCGATGACAAAAATGGGTGTAAACATTGCTGTTGGAATGCCCATGCGGTGATAGCTCACCGCACTAAACCAATCCAGATTCGGGAACATTTTCTTTTCACGCCACATCACGGTTTCGAGTCGCTCAGCGATCTCAAAGAGTTGCATGTCGTTGGCCGTGCGTGACAGGCGACGTGCGACTTCTTTGATCACCTTATTGCGCGGATCGGCAATGGTGTACACCGGATGCCCAAAGCCAATCACGATCTCTTTATTTTGAATACGTCGCTCAATATCGGCTTGGGCTTCGTTGGCATTGGTGTAACGCGATTGCACTTCGAATGCGACTTCGTTAGCACCACCATGTTTCGGTCCGCGCAATGCACCAATACCACCGCAAATGGTGCTGTACATATCCGAGCCAGTGCCTGCAATGACGCGACACGTAAAGGTGGACGCGTTGAATTCGTGCTCTGCGTACAGAATGAGTGAAGTGTGCATTGCACGAACCCATTCAGCAGAGGGTGCACGACCATGCAATAAATGCAGGAAGTGGCCGCCAATTGAGTCGTCATCAGTTTCGGTTTCGATGCGCTTACCGTTGTGGCTGTAGTGATACCAGTACAGCAGCATCGAACCGAGCGAGGCCATCAATCGATCGGCGATATCTTTTGCGCCAGCCAAATTGTGGTCGTCTTTTTCAGGGAGTAGATTGCCCAGAACTGAAACGGCAGTGCGCATCACATCCATCGGATGGGCGGAAGGTGGAATCCATTCGAGCGCAGCTTTTAAGTTTGCTGGCAAGCCGCGTAATGCACGCAGCTTGGTTTTGTAACCGGCTAACTCTGCCGGATTGGGCAGCGTTCCATGCACCAGCAAGTAAGCAACTTCCTCAAACTCGGCCTCGTCAGCAAAGTCGAGGATGTCGTACCCTCGATAGTGCAAGTCATTACCAGTTCGACCGACCGTGCACAGCGCAGTATTGCCAGCAATGACGCCAGAGAGCGCGACGGATTTTTTAGGCTTGGGGGCGACGGGGGCTTCGCTCATGGATCAATTCCTATGTGCGTTTTTTATTTGGATTTGGCAAACAGCGCGTCGAGTTTTTTCTCGAAGGTGTGATAGCCCAAATAGTCGTATAAATCGTTGCGCGTTTGCATGGTGTTCACGACGTGTTGCTGCGTTCCATCACGACGCACCGCTTGGTACACATTGAGCGCCGCCTGGTTCATCGCACGAAATGCGGACAGCGGATACAGCGCAATAGAGACATTTGCACTCGCTAATTCCTGCACCGTGAAGAGCGGTGTTGCACCAAACTCGGTGATGTTGGCTAACACAGGCACGTTGACGGCATCTGCGAATTTTTTGTACATCGATAATTCGGTAATGGCTTCCGGAAAAATCATGTCGGCGCCAGCCTCGACATAAGCAGCAGCGCGTTCAATCGCGCGGTCGAGACCTTCGTTGGCGAGTGCATCGGTGCGGGCCATCACAACAAAGTCGGCATCGGTTTTGGCATCAACCGCAGCTTTAATGCGATCCACCATTTCTTCTTGCGAGACGATTTCTTTGTTCGGTCGGTGTCCGCAGCGTTTGGCACCGACTTGATCTTCGATGTGCATCGCGGCCGCACCAAACTTGATTAACGACTGGGTGGTGCGTGCCACGTTGAAGGCCGACGAACCAAAACCGGTATCGACATCCACTAATAAAGGTAAGTCGCACACATCGGTGATTCGCCGCACGTCGGTGAGTACATCATCAAGACCAGAGATACCCAGATCCGGTAATCCCAGCGAGCCAGCAGCGACACCGCCACCAGACAGATAAATCGCTTTGTAGCCGCTGCGTTTAGCCAAATGCGCGTGATAGGCGTTGATCGTGCCGATCACTTGCAACGGCTTTTCTTCTCGCATGGCTTGCCGAAATTTTTTACCTGCACTCATGTGTCACCTCAATGCGGCGTTTGAAATTAGCCCAACAAATGTTTTACGCCATCACGTTCTTCATGTAGTTCTTTGAGCGTGGCCTGCATGCGGGCGGTTGAAAATTCGCTGAGTTCGATACCTTTAACGATTTCATACTGGCCGTTCTTACAGGTCACTGGATAGCCGTACAAGATGCCCTCAGGAATGCCGTAGCTGCCATCGGAGGGAATGCCCATGCTGACCCAATCGCCCGCGTTGGTGCCGAGTGACCAGTTGCGGATGTGATCAATCGCGGCGTTTGCAGCGGAGGCCGCTGAGGACAAACCGCGCGCATCAATGATGGCTGCACCGCGTTTTTGTACGGTGGGGATAAACGTGCTCTCAAGCCAGGCTTGATCGTTGATCATGGGCCAAACTTTTTTACCGCCCACTTCAGCTTGAAATAGGTCGGGATATTGCGTAGCCGAATGATTTCCCCAGATGGTCATTTTTTGAACAGCGGAGACGGGCTGATTCACTTTTTGCGCGATTTGCGTGAGTGCACGGTTGTGATCCAAGCGCATCATCGCGGTAAATTGCTGGGGCTTGAGGCTCGGCGCGTTTTTCATGGCGATCAGTGCGTTGGTGTTGGCTGGATTTCCCACCACCAAGACCTTGACGTTGCGATCGGCAACACGATCGAGTGCCTGACCTTGAGGTGCAAAAATTTTGCCGTTTGCTTCGAGCAGATCTTTGCGCTCCATTCCGGGACCACGGGGACGAGCACCGACTAAAAGTGCAACGCCAGCATCTTTAAATGCCACCATCGGGTCGGAAGCAGCCACCATGCCGTGCAGCAGTGGGAAGGCGCAATCATCTAGTTCCATCATCACGCCCTTGAGGGCTTTTTGGGCTTTTTCGTCGGGAATTTCGAGGAGCTGCAAAATCACCGGTTGGTCCTTGCCCAACATTTCGCCGCTTGCGATACGAAACAGCAATGCATAACCAATCTGTCCGGCGGCGCCGGTCACTGCAACACGAATAGGGGCTTTGGCCATAAACACTCCGGGAAGGCAAAGAAACGACAAAGAAGGGCGACAAGAAGCGGGTCAAACTAAGCGCCGATCTTAAGACGCAGCGCCCACTGCGTCAACTCATCTTATGTCTTATATAAGACATAAGATAGCTGATAGACGATTGGGGGCGATCTGTGCTTCAATTCTTCGCATGCGTTCTCCTAAGTTCAGCCCGCTTTACCGTCAGATCAGAGACTTATTGCTCGATTCGCTGCAAGCGGGCGAGTGGCGACCTGGGCAACCGATCCCTAGCGAAATGGAGTTAGCTGACCGCTTTCATGTGAGTCAGGGCACGGTTCGAAAGGCAATCGATGCGCTGGCCGCGGATAATTTGTTGGTCCGTCGGCAGGGTAAGGGCACCTTTGTTGCTACCCATGGTGAGCCGCAGGTTCGATTTCGGTTTTTGCGTCTGACCCCGGATACCGGTCAGCCCGCCGCGGTTGAGCGTCAGTTATTGGATTTTCGGCGCACGAGAGCTGGCACCGAGTTGGCGCGTCAGCTATTGATTAAAGCTGGCGATCCGGCGGTCATGATCAAGCGGGTCTTGATTTTTGCCGGTGACCCCGTTGTGGTTGAGGAAGTATGGTTGCCAGGGCATCTGTTCAAAGGGCTCACGGCTGCGTCAGTTACCGAGCATCGAGGTGCGCTGTACAACTTGTTTGAAACGCAGTTCGGGACCCGAATGGTCCGAGCAGAGGAGCGCATTAAGGCGGCCCTCGCCGATGCGCCCACGGCCGAATGTTTGCGTGTTCCTCTTTCGCATCCGTTACTGCTGGTAGAGCGGGTGTCTTTCAGCTACGCCGATCAGCCGGTCGAATGGCGGCGCGGCTTTTATAAGACAGATTGTCACTTTTACCGCAGCGAACTGGGTTAATCGCATGTCGAAAATTCTGCGCTGCAGCGCTATAATCGACGACACGCTGAAATAAATCTGGTCCCAATGCACTTTTCTTCTAAGTACCGCCTTCTTCTGAAAACGGCCCCAAACCATGTCTAATGCCGCGATCAAAAAATCTCGTCCCGTCTATTTAAATCTCACGCAAATTCGCTTGCCTTTACCTGGTGTTGTATCGATTTTGCATCGCGTGAGTGGCGCTCTGTTGTTCTTAGCGCCGATTTGGTTATTGTTTTTGTTAGATCGCGCGCTCGCATCGCCAGAAGGTTATGAAGCCGCACAGCGCTACCTCGCGATGATCCCTACCAAGCTGGCGATGTTGCTGCTGGTGTGGGCGTTTGCGCATCACTTCTGCGCAGGGATTCGTTACTTGTTGCTCGATTTGCACTTGGGCATCGATTTGCCTGCGGCGCGTCGCAGTAGTGTCATCGTTTTGGTGATCAGCTTGCTCATCACGCTGTTTGTTGGAGTGAAGTTATGGTGAATCGGATTGTGGTTGGTGCGCATTACGGTTTGCGCGATTGGCTCGCGCAGCGTTTAACTGCGGTGATCATGGTGATTTACACCGTGATCTTGGTCACCTTGTGTGTGCGTGGCCAGTTAGCCGATTTTGCAACCCTCAAAGCGACCTTTGCGCAGCAGTGGCTGCGCGTGGCTACGCTACTGTTTATTGCAAGTTTTGCTTGGCATGCTTGGGTAGGCGTTCGTGACATCTTGATGGATTACATCAAGCCCACGGCCGTTCGTCTGGGCTTACAAACCGTTGTGGTGCTCACCATTGCCAGTTACGTGGCGTGGTCTGTCCAGATTCTTTGGAGATAAAGCGTGTCGCTTCCTGTTCGTCGATTTGATGCCATTGTGGTTGGCGCCGGTGGTTCCGGCTTGCGTGCTGCGCTAGA
>CANIIA010000037.1 GCA_947467435.1 Betaproteobacteria bacterium | reverse complement strand
GAGTCACCATGTATAAAAATATTCTTGTCCCCACCGATGGCTCAAAACTGTCTCTCAAAGCACTCAAACACGCGGTGCGTCTTGCCAAGTTATCCGGCGCTAAGGTCACTGGCGTGTATGTCATGCCCGAATACCAACCACCGGTGTATGGTGAAGCGGCAATCTACATGCCCGAGCTTTCTCCAAAACGCTTTAAAGAAGCCACCGCCAAACAAGCCAAAGCGGCGTTGGATGCCCTGGCCTCCGAAGTCGAAAAAGCCGGCGTTACTTTTACATCGGTCAGCTTAATTGACGGGGACCCCTGGCGCGGCATTTTGCGCACGGTCACTAGTAAAAAATGTGATCTCGTGGTGATGGCCTCACACGGTCGTCGAGGTATTGTGGGTCTGTTACTTGGCAGTGAAACCACCAAAGTCCTCACGCACAGCAAAGTCCCGGTGCTGGTCTGCCGTTAACGACGCGCGCATCACCACACACCGCGGCTACACCCGCGGTGCTTTTCCGCATTGAACTGATTGAGGTAACCATGACGCACTTTCATGCCGTCGCTTGGATTGATCACAGCGAAGCCCATGTTTTTCAATTGAACGAAGATACGGCTGAACGCACCTTAGTGCATGCCAGCGGAAAGCACCGTCACATTCATCACCGAAGTGGCACCCTAGGCAGTGGCAAAGCCCCGGAGGATGTGGCTTACCTTGATTCGGTGGCTCAGGCCCTCGAAGGCGCCACTCAAATTTTAGTGATGGGTCCGGCCAACGAAAAACACGTGCTTAAAAAACATCTCGATGCCCATCACGCAGCGATCGGGGCCAAAATAATTGCTGTTGAAAACGCCGACCATCCCAGCGATGGCGAAATTTTGGCCTATGCACGCAAATTTTTTGTTGCTGCAGACCGCATGCATCTGCGTAAATAATCATTCTTTCGGTGCGGTGTGATCGCGCACAGCACCCCATCACCAACACAACCAGGCGGTGCGCAAAGTTTGCGCGATGGTTGTGGCACGCGCTAAACCAAACAAGCCAAACCCCACCACCACGCTGCCTGCAAGTACGCGTAACCAAGGTCGATGCAACCAAGCACGTAAGCGCAACAAACTTAATCCAGCAAACATCAAATGAGGTACCGTACCCAAACCAAATGCCAGCATCACGGCCGTGCCCCCAGTTGCTGATCCCGCAGTGACCGCACTTACCAACATGGCGTACACCAACCCGCACGGCAACCAACCCCACAGCGCGCCTGCCAGCAACGCACGATACGGCGTCTCGATCGGCAGCATGCGGGCGGCCAGCGGTTGTACATGGCGCCATAACGGCTGCCCCCATGTTTCGGCATAGGTAAGAAGCTTGCTCCAACCTGCTAAATGTAAACCGATCAACACCATCATCAGCTGTGCAATCACAAACAGCGCGATGCGTACATCGAGAACACCAATCAGCCACACTCCCCCCGCACCCAACGCCCCAGCGACTGCACCTGCTGCGCCGTAACTCAGCACGCGACCGGCATTAAATGCCAGCAATAAATGCCATGGCCGACGCGTTGGGCTGCCGATGATCTGACCGGTCGTGTGGCGCGTAAATGCAGCCAGTACGCCACCACACATACCAACGCAATGCACGCCTGACGCTAAGCCAAGCAAAAAACCTGCTGTCATCAACCCAATCAGCATGCGTGAGTTAAATCAATTTCGAATACGCAGCGCGCTGGCGATGACGCAAATATCGATCAAACACCATGCAAATGGCACGCACGAGCATTCGACCCTTCGGCGTAACCACAATCCATTCCGGGGTGATCTCAACCAAGCCCTCTGAGGCAAACAACGCCAACTCGTTTAATTCATCAGCAAAGTACCGCTCAAAGCAGATGAGATACGCATCTTCAATCGATTCAACCGACACGCGAAAATGGCAGCTCAGGGCCTGAATGACTGCGCGACGCAACAAATCATCTTGCGAGAGTTCGATTCCACGCATGACGGGCAATTGTCCACCCGCAAGGGCGTCATAGTAAGCATCTAAGGTTTTTTCATTTTGATAATACGTCGGCCCCACCCGACCGATGGCGGACACACCAAAGGCCAACAAATCACACTCGGGTAGATTCGAATAGCCCTGAAAATTTCGATGCAAGCGACCCTGGCGTTGCGCAATCGCCAAAGAATCGTCGGGTTTAGCAAAGTGATCCATCCCGATATACAAGTAACCTGCACGCGTTAATCGTCCGATCGCTAGCGTCAGAATTTGCAACTTAGTTTCAGCGGAGGGTAAGTCCTCTGCATGAATTCGTCGCTGTGGCTTAAACAAGGTGGGTAGGTGCGCGTAGCTGTACAACGCAATCCGATCAGGAGCCAGTGCAATGACTTGCTCTAGCGTGGTATCAAAGCTATCCAAGCGTTGTAACGGCAGCCCGTAAATCAAATCTAAATTTACCGACACAAAGCCACTTGCCCGCGCCTCTTCAATCACTTGGCGTGTTTGCGCTTCGCTTTGTATGCGATTCACTGCTTGTTGGACGCGCGGATCAAAATCCTGCACGCCGATCGAAACGCGATTAAATCCAAGCGCGGCAAGTAAAGGAATGGTGCCTGGTTCAAGTTGGCGCGGATCAAGTTCGATGGCACATTCCGCACCCGGGGCACGGACAAAGGCCTGATCTATCGCGCGCATTAATTGACGCATCTCGTCGTGTGACAAAAAGCTGGGCGTTCCGCCGCCCCAGTGCATCTGGCAAATGCTGCGCTCTTGCGGATCGAGTAACTGCGCGCGCAGCGCAATCTCTTGGCAAAGGCTATTGATATACTTTGCCGAGCGAGTGTGATCACGCGTCACCACCTTGTTGCAGGCGCAGTAATAGCAAATGGTGTTGCAAAAAGGCAGATGTACATACAGTGAGAGCGGTACTGTGATACCGCCGACATTGCGCTTACTCAGCCAATCGCGACTCGCTGCTGCGTCAAACGCCTCTACAAACCGATCAGCGGTCGGATAAGAGGTGTAGCGCGGCCCCGGTCGATCATATTTTTGAATCAATACGGGATCGATCACCAACGCTGAGGGATAGGATGATTCATCAGACAATCGCGTCGGGGCATTCATACAACGGACTGTGCCAGTTTGCGCAGACCAATTATTGACGTGCATCAAGTGCAACGTGACCCCATGAAAACATCCCCACCCCTTGGAGGATCCGCCCCTGTGCAGCACCGAACTGCGTGGGCGACACTCGCGCTGATTGGTAGCTTGGCCCTGGTGGCACTCAACATTGCCGCGCTCACCCTGGGTTGGGGCGAGCCCGTCTTAGTGGCAGTGACTATCGGCGTTGACTTATGTACCGTCGGCGTTGCCTTTTGGTTTGCTTGGCGCCAAGCCATGCTCGCCGAAGCCACGATGGTGGAGCGCACCACCGCGCAACGCCAAGAAACAGCGCGGATGCAAGCGGCATTAGAAGATTCGGAAGCGCGGTATAGCGCCATTTTGGATTCGGCGATGGATGCCGTCATTACGGTCGATGCTTCGCAAACCATCTTGGTTTTTAACCAAGCAGCAGAACACGTGTTTGGATGCGCACGTAGTGAAGCGATCGGGGGACCACTGGCGCGTTTTATACCGCAGCGTTTTCGCGAGACGCACGCCGGTCACGTACAGCGCTTTGCCCAAACCGGCATCACCAACCGACGGATGGGCGATGCCACCGTGCTCATGGCCCTGCATGCAAACGGCCACGAGTTTCCGATCGAAGCCTCGATATCGCAAACCAACACCGACGGTCGGCCTCTTTTTACGGTGATTTTGCGCGATATCACCCGACGCAAGCTCGACGAGGATGCGCTGCGACGCTCGCAACAAGAACTGCGTGATTTATCGGCGCAGGTTCTACAAGCGCGCGAAGACGAAAAGACCCACATTGCGCGCGAGTTACACGATGAACTGGGTCAGTCCCTCACGGCACTCAAGATGGATCTGGCATGGTTACGCCAACACTTAACTGCCGAGCACAGCGCGTTATCTGCGCGCGCAGCACGGATGAATGAAACCCTGCATGCCACCGTACTTGCCACTCGACGAATCGCCGGTAATCTGCGCCCTCTTATGCTCGATGATCTGGGCTTAGCCGACGCCGCCGAATGGTTGGTTGAAGACTTTTCGCAACGCAGTGAAATTACCTGTGATGTTGAGATTGCCGATCACGATCAACTTGGCGAAGTCTCAAGCGTTGTAGCCACTGCGCTGTACCGTATCTTGCAAGAATCGTTGACCAATGTCTCGCGTCATGCCAATGCGCGTCATCTCTACATTCGTTTGCAGCGACACGGTGCGTTAGTGCAGCTGTGCGTGGAAGATGATGGGCGCGGCATCCTGCCCGAGGATCGCGCTAAACCGACCTCGTTTGGCTTACGTGGTATGCAAGAACGTACGCGTTTTCTTGGTGGCACCCTAGAAATCACTGCAGGACCTGCTGGCGGTACGCGGCTGTTGGCTACACTACCAGCACAAACTGAGCGGGACACCCCATGATTCGCTTGCTACTTGCCGATGATCACGTACTGGTACGTGAAGGCTTAAAGCAAATTTTAAATGCCACGAGCGACTTACACGTTGCTGCCGAAGCTGGTGATGGCAACCAAGCACTGGCCTTTGCCAAGCAAGAGACCTTTACCCTGGCGATCTTGGATATGTCGATGCCCGGCATTTCAGGCATCGAGCTGATCAAACGATTACGCCAACTTCAACCGACGCTAAAAATTTTAGTCTTGTCGATGCACGCCGAGCAGCAATACGCAG
The DNA here is from genome assembly GCA_947467435.1 of Betaproteobacteria bacterium. GTDB lineage: Bacteria > Pseudomonadota > Gammaproteobacteria > Burkholderiales > SG8-39 > SZAS-79. The sequence continues at coordinate 14,331 of CANIIA010000037.1, read as the reverse complement.
CGCGCGCTTTCAAAGCCGGTGCCGCAGGCTATCTCACCAAAGACAGTGCCCCCGATCAATTGGTCCAAGCGATCCGAAAAATTGCAGCGGGGGGTGTCTATGTCAGCGCCCATGCGGCAGAACAACTTGCCCTTGATGCCATGCCTGGCCATCAGGCGCTTGCGCATACCTTACTTTCAGACCGTGAATATCAAATCATGCGGCGACTCATTCAAGGCGATTCACTCACGGCCATTGGCCAGTCCTTACACCTAAGCGTCAAAACGGTGAGCACCCATAAAACGCGCTTACTACAAAAAATGCAGCTCAGTGGAACCGCTGATCTGGTGCGCTACGCACTGACTCATCATCTGATCGATGAATCAACACACGAAAAGCCAACAAACGATCTTTCCCCGCGCACAGATCCGCTTTAAACACGATGGGTAGGAATTTTCCTACCCACAGATTCAGCCGCCTCTGATAGGCAAGCGCTCGCCCTCGCGGCAGACTACAAGCCATTCGCGTGCAAACGTACCCTCGCTTGCAAACGTACTTAAAGGAGCATGCAATGGCTGTGATCGCCTTTACAAATCCGAGTCCATCCCGAGCCCTCCCGCAGGGCGCGAGTGCAAAAACGACATGCGATAGCAGCACTAAAAAGTTCGACGTCTCTTGCTCGAGCTGCAATCTGCGCGAGCTGTGTTTACCCACGGGCATGAACCCCGAAGAAATGCGCCGCGTTGAACAAGTGGTCTATGCACGACGTCGCGTGTATCGGGGTGAGGCCTTATTTCATGCTGGCGATACTTTTAATGCGGTCTATGCCATTCGCAGCGGGTTTTTCAAAACCACAGTGGTTGATGGCGAAGGGCGCGAGCAAGTCACTGGGTTTGATATGGCAGGCGAACTGCTCGGGCTCGATGGCATTGGCGCAGGTACGTACCACGGCAACGCGATTGCGCTGGAAGACTGCGAAGCCTGTGTATTGCCCTTCGCGCTCATCGAAAATATCAGCCGCAAGGTCCCTGCGCTGCAGCGGCATCTACATTGCGTGTTATCGCGAGAAATTGTGCGCGATCACGGCATCATGATGCTTTTAGGTGGCATGCGCGGCGAGCAACGCTTGGCGGCTTTTTTATTAAATCTATCCAAACGTTTTGCACGCCGCGGGTATTCGGCCACGGATTTTCATTTGCGAATGACGCGCGAAGAAATCGGCAGCTACCTAGGCTTAAAACTGGAAACCGTCAGTCGATTGTTTTCTAAATTTCAAGAAGATGGCTTGATCACGGTGCAGCAAAAGCACGTGCGTATTGTGGCAATGGAACAGCTCGAGCAATTGCTCGGCACGCGGCACTAAGTCCACCGTTGCACTAAAGTACTACGCTGTGCCCTGCGGATGGGACAGCCACTGGCCAACCGCGGAGCTGCAAGGCCGCTGCAAGCGCCTGTGCACCCAAGGGTTCGCCATGCACGATCCAAGTGTTGGTGGGCGCACGTGTGAATCCATCCGTCCATTTCAATAGCGCTGGTTGATCGGCATGCGCGGATAAACCACCGATGGTAAAAATGCGCGCGCGTACCGGACATGTCTCACCAAACAAACGCACACTGCGCACACCATCCACCAAACGTCGACCGAGCGTACCCATTGCTTGAAATCCAGTAAACACCACCGCGCATTCCGGTCGCCCTAAATTTTCTGCTAAGTGGCGACGAATTCGTCCCCCCTCACACATTCCACTGGCCGAAATAATCACGGCACCCGAGCGAATCTGCGCCACCGCCATCGACGCTTCGACCGTTTCAGAGAAATGTAATCGCGGGCCACCCTGCCCTTCACGCAACCAGCGCGCTAAACCGGTGGCATCGCAATCGTAGAGTTCGGGATGATTCATGGTGATGCGGGTGACCGCATTGGCCATGGGTGAGTCGACGTAAATATCCATCGCCGGCAATCGATGCTCGTGATACAGCCGCAAAATAATCTGCAAGATATCTTGCGTTCGTCCCACTGCAAAAGCAGGAATCACGACGTTGCCTCGTCGGCTACGTAGAACATCGTTGAGTGCAAACGCAAACTCATCTAAGGTTTGCACAAAATTTTTGTGCGTTCGATCCCCATAGGTTGATTCAAGCAACAACACATCGGCTTCGGTGATCCGTTCTGGGTCACGCACCACAGGGTGCCCGGGCTGACCCAAGTCACCGGAGAACACCACTGTCTTGGTTTGTCCTGCCTCGGTCAGCTGCAACGTCACGATCGCCGAACCCAAAATATGTCCTGCATCATGAAACGTACAACGCACCCCAGGGGCTGGATCAAAGGCTTGTCCGTATTCGTGCGGCACAAGTTGCGATAAACACACTCGCACATCTGCCTGCGTGTACAACGGTGGAAGGACAGGACCATGGTCTTTGCGTTTTTCTAAATATTCCGCCTCCCGTTCTTGCAGGTGCGCACTGTCTGGCAACATCACTTGCAGCAACTCACAAGTGGCCGGCGTCGCGTAAATGGGCCCGCGAAATCCTTCTGCGGTTAACCGCGGTAACAAACCCGAGTGATCAATGTGGGCGTGCGACAGAATCACAAAATCAGGCATCTCACCCGATTTCTTTAAGGCAACACGATTACGCGTATGCGCATCGCGCCCTTGAAACATGCCACATTCAAGAAAAAATCGCGTCTCGGCGACTTCAAATAAATAGCGAGAACCCGTCACCTCGCCGACCGCGCCTAAAAAGCTCAGGCGCATAAACAATGACTCAACGCATGCGGGTTATTGTCTGTGGGAAGCAGAGCACGTTGCCTGTGGATCATCACGTTTTGGGCAGCCTTCTGGACGTTGTAAAGGTGAAAGAGGACATTGATTGATTTCATCGGCCGTGCGTTGCAGAAAACAGGTTAACGCACTTGAGGCCGCAGCCAACATCCAGAAGGCAAAAAAACCTGTCGAATACACTGCAGTGCGGCCCCAACCTTGCACCAAGCCAATCATCTGCAGGTCTTGCGGGTCGAGTACAGTAAAAAATACGGTTTCTGCAACACCACCCACAATAAAAGCGGGCCATAAAATCCAAATGAGCTTATGCATGATCTCTTTCCTCCTCTTCATTGGAACATCAGATCACACTCACAGCCGATCAGCCCGAAGATCGAGTACGGGATCAACGCCATTCCATTGACCCGCTAAGCGCCAATCGTGAGCGGCATCCTCAACATGCACGCGCCAATGTCCTGCAGGCAGCGGCAATCGCATCGCCGCGACATACACGCCTTGTTTGGGTACAAGCGTGAGTGTCACGTCGTGACCGGCTCGGGTGGCGTGCGCAAAATGTAATCGCACAAACACCGGCTGTGTCCCCGATAAGCGCAACTGAACCGTCTGCGCTGTGGCGTCCATTTGTAGTTGTGCCTGCAGGTTTAGTTGCGCCGCCCGCGTTTGACGCGCCAACACCTGATTGATAGCTAAACCTTGCTTGTAATAATCATCCGCCACTAAGCCATCGGCACTTGAAAACGCCAACCACATGGTAATACTCCCAGCGAGCAAAACGGCAACCGGACCGAGCATCAATAACCACGGCCAAGGCTGGCGATACCACGGTCCGACATCCGCGTGCATCTGAAGAGGCATATTGTTTCCTTACGGTCGAATAAAAAACACACTGCGCTCAGTAACCGATACCTGCGGATCATCTTCATCGGTCATGATGAAATGAATTTTGTGCGAACCCGCCTTCACTTGCTCCATTGGTACACGGGCTCGAACGGTCACCATCCGGGTGCTCGCACCTTGCATGGCCACATGGTCATCACCAGCCAACACCAATTGAGGCAACCCCTCGACACGCAAGACATAGCGACGCGGCGATTCTCGCGTATTCATGACTTGCAATCGGTAGACGTTCTCGATCAACCCACCGTCCAACTCACGCGACATGGCCGCACGATCACGGATAACGTCTAGCTTTAATGGAACGCGCTGTAATAAGGCCGTGGTGGTTGCCATCACCACCAACCCTAAGATGGCGATGTAGAACAGAATTCTTGGGCGTAAGGCCCGGGCAAACATTTGCGCACGCGACAATCCCAAGCGCAGTGCATGTGTAGTTGAATAGCGAATCAAGCCGCGCGGGTAACCCATTTTGTCCATGACTTGATCACATCCATCTGCGCAAGCCGCGCAACCTATGCACTCATATTGCAAGCCGTTGCGGATATCAATGCCCGTCGGACAGACTTGGACACAAATACCGCAATCAACACATTGCCCCAAGCCCGCATACTCGCCGTGTTTGCGGGTGCCGCGCGGTTCACCGCGTGCGTGATCGTAGGTAATGATCATGGTGTCCTGATCAAACATCGCACTTTGAAAACGTGCGTAAGGACACATGTACTTGCAGACTTGCTCACGCATCCATCCGGCATTGCCATAGGTGGCAACGCCATAAAATAAAATCCAGAAAGTCTCCCAAGGACCAGTATCTAACTGCATCACTTCTGTCGTCAGCTCTCGGATGGGGGTGAAGTAACCCACGAAGGTCAATCCAGTCCAAAGCGCTAGCGCGATCCACGCGCCATGTTTGAGCGTCTTGAGATAAAGTTTTCGCCACCCAAGCCGAGCGTCATCTAAGCGCATCCGTGCGGCACGGTCACCTTCGATCTTGCGTTCGATCCATAAAAATATTTCAGTGTAGACCGTTTGTGGACAAGCATAGCCGCACCACAATCGCCCGGCCACTGCGGTAAACAAAAACAACCCAAACGCGCTGATCACGAGTAGCGCAGTCAGATAAATAAAATCTTGCGGCCAAAACACTAAACCGAAGATATAAAACTTACGGTGAACTAAATCAAACAACACCGCTTGGCGCTGATTCCATGTGAGCCACGCCGTGCCATAAAACGCAAGCTGCGTCGCCAATACCAACAATAACCGCCAACGCGCAAACCAGCCCCGCACTGCACGGGGATAAATTTTGCGGTGTACTTCATAGAGCGATTGCTCTAGCGTCGCGCTCGCCGGCGCTGCCGTGGAAGTCACAGCCTGGATGGTTTTAATCTGATGCACCAAGACTGCCTCGCATCGCGTTCACTGTTTGGTAACCACCGGCGTGGACAGTGACAACACATAGCCGGTCAACAAATGAATTTTGGCCTCGCTTAATAAGCCTTGATGTGCGGGCATGACATTGTGTCGACCCTTAGAGATCGTTTCAATGAGGTTGGCTTCACCACTGCCATGCAACCAAATTTTGTCTGTGAGATTGGGCGCACCTAACTGCGCGTTTCCTTTGCCCTCAGCACCGTGACAGGCAGCACAACTTTGCGCAAACAATGCCTGTCCTTGACTAGCACGCAACGTATCGTGTGTGCTACCTGAAAGCGAGAGCACATAATGCGTGACATTTTTAGTGCCTTGCTCACCCAGAGCTGCACCCAGCGGCGGCATGATGCCTTGACGACCTTGCGTGATGGTTGTCTTAATCACTTCGGGCGTCCCGCCGTACAACCAATCTTTATCCGTGAGATTAGGAAAGCCTTTGCTGCCTGCGCCATCCGAGGCATGGCACTGCGCGCAATGGTTCATGAATAATTTTTGTCCAATCGCCACCGCCTCAGGCTGAGTGCTTAACTCCTTTGGATCGAGTGTCGAAAATTTTTCGTACAGTGGGCCATATTGACGATTGGCCTCATCCATTTCTGCCTGCAACTGCCCCACTTGCGTCCACCCAAGCGACCCGCGATAGCTTCCCAGCCCTGGATACAGATACAAGTAAGCCAAGCCAAACACGATCGTGATGTAAAACAACCACATCCACCAACGCGGCAACGGATTGTTGTATTCACCGAGGTTTTCATCCCAGGTATGACCGGTGGTCTCTGTACCAGAACCGGGTACACGTCGTGTGCTTTGCATTTTTAGAAATACACCGCAAGCGATGATGGCAAGCACCGTAATCACACCGATATACCAATCCCAAAAACTGCTCGAGAACTGACTCATGGACGTTCTCCTTTGTGCACAACGCTGCTTTCTGGCTCATCTAATACCAAACGTGCATCGGCCTCAAAACGTGCGCGGCGTGAGGGCCCATACGCCCACCATACGATGCCTAAAAACACCACCAGCCCAATCAACATGCTGGCTTCACGTAAAAAATTTAAGTCCATACGCAAACCTCACTGAGCTTTTTTAATGGCCGTGCCAAGCACTTGCAGATACGCAATCAGCGCGTCCTGTTCGGTGTGACCTTTCACTTCATCTGCAGCCGCTGCAATTTGCGCATCGGTATAGGGCACGCCCACGACACGGAGCGCGCGCATTTTTGCGGCGACGCCTTGATCATCGGCCGGTGCTTTTGCAAGCCACGGATAGGCAGGCATGTTGGATTCAGGCACCAAGTCGCGTGGATTATTTAAGTGCAGACGGTGCCAGTCATCCGAATAACGGCCACCCACACGCGCCAAATCAGGACCCGTACGTTTTGATCCCCATTGAAACGGATGATCGTAAACAAACTCACCAGCGACCGAGTAGTGTCCGTAGCGCTCAACCTCGGCTCGAAATGGGCGAATCATTTGCGAGTGGCAGTTGTAACACCCCTCACGCAGATAGATATCGCGCCCAGTCAGTTGCAATGCGCTATAGGGCTTGAGTCCATCCACGGGTTCGGTCAGCGTTTTTTGAAACGACAGCGGCACAATTTCAACGAGACCACCGAAAGCAATGACTACAACCACCAAGACAATCAGTAAGCCTAGATTCCGTTCGATCATGTCATGCGTGAGCTTCATTTTGTGTCCCTCGTTTGGCGTTAAGCGTGGGCTGGCGCAGGGATCAGCGACTGCGCGGGTTGTCCAGCCATCACAGTACGCATCACGTTGTAAGCCATGAGCAACATGCCCCCCAGATACAGCACACCGCCAAGTAAACGCACGACGTAGTACGGATAGGTTGCTTTCACGCTTTCGACAAAACTGTAGGTCAACGTGCCATCGGTCTCGCTGATCGCGCGCCACATGAGACCTTGCATCACGCCGGCAATCCACATGGCGGCGATGTACAGCACGATACCCAGCGTAGCAACCCAAAAATGCACGTTAATCAGCGGCACTGACCACATTTGTTTTTGACCAAACAAGCGTGGCACCAAAAAGTAAATCGAGCCCATCGACACCAACCCGACCCAACCCAGTGCACCGCTATGCACGTGACCGACTGTCCAATCGGTGTAGTGCGATAACGCATTAACGGTTTTGATCGACATCATCGGCCCTTCAAAAGTCGACATACCGTAAAAAGAAAGCGAGACGATTAAAAACTTGAGAATCGGATCAGTACGTAATTTGTGCCACGCCCCAGCCAAAGTCATGATGCCGTTGATCATTCCACCCCATGATGGCGCGAGCAAAATCAACGAGAACACCATGCCGATCGATTGCGCCCAATCTGGCAACGCCGTGAAGTGCAAGTGATGGGGGCCTGCCCACATATAGGTAAAAATCAGCGCCCAAAAATGCACGACCGATAAGCGGTATGAATACACCGGCCGTTCGGCTTGCTTCGGAATAAAGTAGTACATCATTCCAAGAAAGCCAGCGGTCAAGAAAAATCCAACCGCATTGTGTCCGTACCACCATTGCACCATTGCATCTTGCGCACCGGCATAGACGGAATACGATTTCGTCAAACTCACCGGAATGGCTGCGCTATTGACAATATGTAGTACCGCGACCGTTAGGATGAACGCACCAAAAAACCAGTTTGCAACATAAATATGTGCAACTCGGCGCTTAAACACGGTGCCAAAAAACACAATAGCGTAAGACACCCAAACCACCGCAATCAGCAAATCGATCGGCCATTCGAGCTCTGCGTATTCTTTGCCGCTCGTGAAGCCCATCGGCAAGGTCACAGCGGCCAATACGATAATGAGCTGCCAACCCCAAAACGTAAATTCAGCCAACCGACCCGCAAACAAACGCGTGTGGCAGGTGCGTTGTACGACGTAATAACTCGTGGCAAACAAAGCTGAACCACCGAACGCAAAGATCACTGCGTTGGTGTGCAAGGGCCGCAGTCGTCCATACGAAAGCCACGGAATATTGAACGTTAATTCTGGCCAGATCAGCTGCGCGGCGATCAACACGCCAACCAGCATTCCCACTAAGCCCCAAACCACAGTCATCAGCGCAAATTGGCGCACGACCCGGTCGTTATATGCATTGTCGGTTTGCATCTGATCATCCCTGGTGTTGCACGCACAATTGGCATGCTCTTCAAGAATGCTATCGCTTGGGTATCGCGCGATATTGATACAGGTCAAGTCTGTTGATCGGACGACCGCTTGGGATCGTGTGGTGAAACACACGCGTCGTCATGCAGTAACGCCACCGCTGGACGATCAAGGTCATCAAATTGTCCGCTTTGCAGTGCATACCAAAACACTACAGCAATCAACACCACGCCGGCTAATGACAGCGGAATCAACAAATACAAACTCTCCATCATATGCTCCGGCCTGCGACGTTAGCCTGCGATTGGAATCGAAACGTACGCGAGGCATTGATGACGACCACCACAGAACTGAGCGCCATACCGAGTGCTGCTTGCCATGGTCCCAACACACCACTCATGGCCAAGGGTAGTGCCAGCGCGTTATAGGCCATCGCCCAACATAAGTTTTGGCGAATGATGCGCATGTCGGCGCGCGCTGTATTCAAGAAAAATATCAACGAAGACAGTTGTCCCGAAACCAACACCACATCCGCATGCCGTTGTGCCAGTGCTGCACCTTGGCCCATCGCCACCGACACATCAGCCCGTGCCAGCACCGGTGCATCGTTCATACCATCCCCGACCATCATCACCCGCCCGCCATTGGCTTGTCGTTCTACGAGATAGGCGAGTTTTGTTTCGGGTAACGCCCCGCCTTGCCAATGCGAAATAGATAGCGATTGTGCCCACGCAGCGACAACCGATGGTGAGTCGCCTGATAATAAATGCACGCGTAAACCACGCGCATGCAGATCCGCCACAAACGTTGTCGCGTCAGCACGCATGGGATCAGCAAAATCAAGGGCAGCGAGCATGCCTTGCGTATCGGCGAACCAGACGCGTGTCTGACCCATCGGTTCCATCTCTGGAAAAGCGTCTAATTGTTCGAGCGCCTTGGCGTCGGTCGTAAATAACGTACGCACCCAATTTAAGGTGCCGATTCGATAACGACGCGCGCCAATACGCGCTTCAATCCCACACCCGAGTTCATGGTGTATATCTTGCGCTACCTGCAGACCAGCATGTTGGTCGTCGCGTTGTACCGCAGGTTGTGAAGCGCGCTGCAAAGCCCGTGCAACCGGATGCGCACTACCGACCTCGAGCGCACAAGCCAAGCGCAACACCGCTTCATCCGTCAATGCACGATCAAACGATCGATGTATTTTTTTTAAATTGAGCTCACCGATACTCAGTGTGCCTGTTTTATCGAGCACCACATCCGTGAGTTGCGTCGAGCTTTGTAATGCCGCAGGTCGTACCAACACCACCCCACGCGAGGCCAAAGCACCCAATGCGCCACTGATTGCCAAGGGTGCAGCCAAGGCCAATGCACACGGACACGTCACCACCAACACAGCCACTGCAATCCATAGGCCTTGCGTGGGCGATTGCATGCCCCAATACAATCCACTCAATAGTGCGCAGGCCAACACGACATAGGTGAGGACACCGGCCCATCGATCGGCTTCGGCCATCACGTGCGGACGACTCGCCGCAGCTTCACCAATGAGTTGCGTCAGCTGGCTGGCATACGTCTGCGCGCCGACCCGTTCTACACGCACGTTCAATGGTTGATCAATGCACAGCGAACCTGCGATCACTGCCTGTCCGGGCGCTTTCAGTATGGGTTGCGATTCGCCGGTGAGTAAGGATTCATCCACGTAGGCATGGCCGCTGAGCACACAACCGTCAGCCGCGATGGTTTCCCCAGGCGCGATGATGATTTCATCGTCAACACGTAACGCCTGCGCCATCAAACGCTGTGTGATGCGTGAACCGTCTATTTTTTTGTATATCCGCGTGGCCGTGACCGGCAAGGCTTGCGCCATTCGATCGAGCGCACGCGCAGCGCGTTGTCGTGCGTGACGTTCAAAGAAACGCGCCATTAACAACAAAAAAATCAACATCGTAATTGAGTCAAAATACACTTCGCCATGACTGGACAAGGTCGCCCAAACGCTGGCGGCAAAACCACTACCAATCCCCAGCGCTATCGGCGTGTCCATGCCGACGCGATGTTGTCGCCATTCACGCACCGCACCACTAAATAACGGCCCGCACGAAAAAATAAGTACAGGCACGGTGAGCAACAGACTCGCCCAACGCATCACTTGCGCCGCTTCAGCACTGAGCGTGCCGGTGTCATCTACATAGGCTGGGAAGGCGTACATCATGACTTGCATCGCACCCAAACCAGCGACAAATAACTGCCATAAGGCAGTGCGTTTCTCGGCTTGTTCGCTCGCTAATGCATCAGCAACGACATAGGGCGTGGCATCGTAGCCAATCGCACGTAAGGCCCCGATGAGCGAGGATAAGTCGGTTTGTTGAGGTGCCCAGCGCACCATAGCGCGCTGCGTGGTGTAGTTCAAACTCACCTGCCGAACACCGAGAATTGATTGCAAATGGCGTTCACATAACCACAAACAAGCGCTACATCGAATGTGCGCAAGCGCCAAGTCCACGCTGCACTGACCATCAGGCAATTGACGCACAACACTGGCTTGATTGAGTGGATCATGCCAATCGATGCCTGTTGATTGTGCGAGATCCCCAAGCAGACTTGAACCAGACGTTTTGGTAAACGCCACCGTCGGTGCAACTGCTTCGCGCGTGAGGTAATACTTAGCATTTCCGGCTACGACGATGGTTTGTGCAACTGCTTGGCAACCCGGGCAACAAAAAACACGCGCCTCGCCTAACAATAGGCTGCGCCAACGCGCTGGCGTGGCACATGGCTGCCCACAATGAAAACACAATGCGTCCGTCACCATTTGATGCTCAAACAACGAATGCTCACTCAGCCCATCAACGCAAGGGGCATTTGACACGTTTAGCGCTGCGCTTGGAGTTGCGTTCAATGTGTTGGCCTAGGGAGTTCGCCACATTCGTGCTCGGGTGTCAGTCGCTTGGAACAAACAATCGGCGAGGCAGGTTAGTCAGCAGCCCAAGCCCATTCACCACCTCCCCCATGCTATGGATTGCTGAGCAGCCAACGTTGACATGGATCAATCCGCACCAACACACCGGCTCCAGATCGATTGATCCGACGTGCTTCGCTGCGCTCAAGCCGAGCATCCCGCCAGCTTGATAGACATAGGCAATCAGATAGATTGCGAAATTTGATTGGCTCTATGTCAAAGCACCGCCTAAAGTGTCGGAAGCGGTAAAGCGGCGGCCGCGTGTCAACAATGTTTCTCACGCCGCACAGTTTTTACAGGAGATCATGATGCAACTCAAAGGATCCAAGACTCACGGCAATTTAAAAGCCGCTTTTGCTGGCGAAAGCCAAGCGAATCGTCGCTATTTGTACTTCGCAGCCAAGGCCGACGTTGAAGGTCAAAATGACGTCGCCGCCTTGTTCCGTTCAACTGCCGAAGGTGAAACGGGCCACGCGCACGGGCACCTCGAGTACATGGAGCAATGTGGTGACCCAGCGACCGATCTGCCGATTGGTTCGTCACGTGACAACCTCAAAGCCGCTGTTGCTGGCGAAACGCATGAGTACACCGACATGTACCCAGGCATGGCCAAAACCGCGCGCGATGAAGGCTTTGCTGAAATCGCTGATTGGTTCGAAACCTTGGCCAAAGCCGAGCGCTCGCACGCCAATCGCTTTCAAAAAGCTTTGGATGCATTAGTCGACTAATCAGACGCTGGTCAAAGACCCCTAGCGGTTTTAGGGGTCTTGAACAAGCGCCTACTTTGGAGATGCCGCAATGAGCGCACGTGAAGGAAGTCTCGAGGCCCCAACCCGTCATCCGCTAGACTGGAAAAACCCCGAGTTTTATGACGAAGACAAACTCCACGCAGAGATGGAGCGTGTATTCGACATTTGTCACGGCTGTCGCCGATGCGTCAACTTGTGTACTGCATTTCCTACGCTGTTCGACTTAGTCGATGAAAGCGCCACCATGGAAGTGGATGGCGTTGATAAAAAAGACTACAACAAGGTTGTTGATCAATGCTACCTGTGCGACATGTGTTACCTCAGCAAATGTCCGTACGTACCCCCACATCAATGGAACGTTGATTTTCCGCACTTGATGTTACGCGCCAAAGCGATCAAGTTTCGTAAGGGTGAAATCACTTTCCGCGATCGCTTGCTCTCTTCGACCGATGCCATGGGCAAGCTTGCAACGATTCCGGTGGTCGTACAAACAGTGAATGCACTCAATAAAAACGCTACAGCGCGTGGCGTGATGGATAGTGCATTACAAATCCATCGCGACCGTCGTCTGCCAGAGTATGCAAGCGCGACATTTCGTCCAAACGCCGAAGCATCGACCGCGTTTGCAGTGAAGGACGGCGCAAAGACACCAGGTAAGGTTGCGATCTATTCGACCTGCTACGTCAATTACAACGAACCTGGCATTGGCCATGATCTGTTAGCAGTCCTTGAGCACAACGAAATTCCCTACGTGCTCGTCGACAAAGAAGCTTGTTGCGGAATGCCCAAACTAGAATTGGGTGACCTTGAGGCAGTCGAGCGTAACAAGAACATCAACATCCCGCATCTCGCCAAACTTGCCAAAGCGGGTTACGCAATCCTTACACCGATTCCGTCTTGTACCTTGATGTTTAAACAAGAGTTGCCTCTGATGTTTCCTGAGGACGCAGATGTTCAAGCGGTCAAAGCGGCCATGTTTGATCCCTTCGAATATTTTGTGCTGCGAAACCGTGACGGCCTACTCAAAACCGATTTCAATCATGCGCTGGGTAAAGTTTCTTACCATATCCCGTGTCATTCGCGTGTTCAAAACGTGGGACAAAAAACCCGCGAAATGTTGCAGCTCATTCCTGATACCACCGTCAACACGGTCGAGCGTTGCGCCGGTCACGACGGCACGTGGGGCGTGAAGACGGAGTATTACGACAACTCAATGAAAATTGGTCGTCCCGTATTTCGTCAGATGGCTGAAGTGCAACCTGATTACATCAGCTCAGACTGCCCCATCGCGGGTCGACATATTCAGCAAGGCATGGATGAAGCGGGCGCCGCGAGTACGGCAGAAAAAATGCATCCCATTTCATTGGTCCGTAAGGCCTACGGCATTTAGTGCTCATCAAGACGCGCAGTTGACCCATTGATGCGGGTTGACTGTCGTGCATCTGCTGAAACGGTGCGTGACAGCGGTTCCTACCTACGGTAGCGTAGCAGCATGAATACGCTCATTACCTGTCAGCAAGATGCACGCGGCGTCGCCCGCGTGACGCTGAATCATCCGGAAAAACTCAATAGCCTTTCGGTTGCGCTCATGCGCCAACTAATCGATACGCTCAATCAATTACGCTCGGATGATCTGCGCGCTGTGGTGATTACTGGCGCTGGGGGCAAAGCGTTTATTTGTGGCGCAAACGTCGATGAGATGGCTGGCGCTGACGCAACCGCTGCGCGCGAATTTATTACCCTCGTTCATCAGTGTTGTGACGCTGCGCGACGGATTCCCGTACCGACGATCGCGCGCATTGAGGGTTACACGATTGGCGCAGGCGTCGAATTTGCCGCTGCATGCGACATGCGCGTGGCATCCAATGAGTCCGTTTTTTCGATGCCCGAAGTGCGGCTTGGGATCCCTTCTGTTGTCGAGGCTGTGTTACTTCCCGGCTTAATCGGCTGGGGGAAAACCCGTCGTCTTCTTTTAACGGGTGAGTCGATCAACGCCCAAGAAGCCATGTCGTGGGGGTTGGTTGAAATGGCAGTGGATCGCGAGAGACTAGACGAGGTGGTAGAGCATCTGTTGAACGAGATATTAGCCAACGCACCAAAGGCAGTGCGCTTACAAAAGCAACTTATCGATAGTTGGGTGGAACGCCCGATGCACGAATCGATTTCAGCAAGTATCGATGCGTTTGCTCAGGCTTGTACCCAACCCGAGCGAGGCGAACGCATGCAAGCGCACATCGCAGCTCGAAAAGCAGCGAAACAAGCAGCAAAAAAACCAAAAGATTAAGGTCTTTTAAAAAAATCACGGGGTTCCGTAGGACTCAAAGAGGACTCAAAGAGGACTCAAAAAGAGCTCAAAAGATGGCCCAAAAAAACAAAAACCCCGGAAGAACTTTC
>CANIIA010000036.1 GCA_947467435.1 Betaproteobacteria bacterium | reverse complement strand
CTTCATTTGAATGTCCAAATCAAGATCGGCGCTCTCGGCCACCGCATCGATGGCCACCTCAATGGCGTGCAACGTGTGGCTCGCCAAGATATCAAATTCGGAATCAGTCATCGCTTGATCAAGTCGCGTGCTAGCATTTCGACCTGCCTTTAAAACAATAAACGTTCATTTTACGTCGGGACCCCTTCTCGGTATGTTTTCCTTGCCCTTTTTCTTGCGCGTTTTGCTGATGGTGTTGTTGACCAGTACGGTTTGCGCGTGCGGACAATATGGTGATCTGTATTTACGCGACAAGCCGCCAGCGGGGTACAAGCCGCCCAAACCTCGACCACCAGAACCGGTGCCTTATCCAGCGCAGCCCGCAGATGCCGACAGCGCACCCAAGAACTGAACGCACATGAGCTTTACTTACCGCACAGGTGAATTATGTGTCGAGGATGTAGCGCTCTCAGAGATTGCCACACGCTACGGTACGCCGTGTTATGTGTATTCACGCGCTGCCATTGAATCGGCGTATGGTGAATTTGCTCGTGCATGCGCCGGTCGCGATGCGCTGATTTGTTATGCCGTCAAAGCCAATTCAAATTTGGCTGTCTTGGCGCTGCTTGCGCGGCTTGGCGCAGGCTTTGACATTGTGTCGGGTGGCGAGCTCGCGCGCGTGCTTGCCGCCGGCGGTGAGGCCAAGAAGATTGTTTTTTCTGGCGTAGGTAAATCCGCCGCTGATATGCGTCTAGCGCTGCAAGCCGGTGTGCTTTGTTTTAACGTCGAATCCGAAGCAGAGCTTGAGCGACTCGATGCCATCGCCCGTGACATGGGCGTCCGTGCGCCGGTGTCATTACGCGTCAATCCCGATGTGGATGCAGGTACGCATCCGTATATTTCAACCGGGCTGAAGCAAAATAAATTTGGTATCGCGATCGCTGATGCGCCGCGTGTTTACCGCAAAGCCGCTGCACTCTCGGGTCTGCATATCACCGGGATGGATGTCCACATTGGCTCGCAAATCACCGAGATTCAACCGTTCGTCGATGCACTCACGCGCGTCTTGGAATTTGTCGACACACTGCAAACCGACGGCATTTCACTTGAGCATTTAGATTTAGGTGGCGGATTAGGTATTCGTTATCGTGATGAGACCCCGCCGCCCGTGGCAGATTATTTAGCGGCGCTCTTTAAAACCTTGGGCGATGCACGCCAACGGGTTTTGCTTGAGCCCGGCCGCGCCTTGGTTGGAAACGCTGGCGTGCTACTTACCTCGGTGGAATATCTCAAGCGCGGTGAAGCCAAGAACTTTGTCATCGTCGACGCCGCCATGAACGATCTGATCCGTCCCGCGCTGTACGAAGCTTGGCATGGCGTTCTGCCGCTACAAGAAACACCCCCAGCCAATACCATCGCGCAACACTACGATGTGGTGGGGCCCGTCTGCGAAACCGGCGATTTTCTGGCTCAGGATCGTTTGTTGGCGGTACAACCGGGTGATCGTCTTGCGATCATGTCAGCTGGCGCCTATGGCATGGTGATGAGCTCTAACTACAACACGCGTCCCCGCGCAGCCGAAGTGATGGTCTCTGGTCGTACGGCGCATTTGGTACGCCGCCGTGAAACGCTCGCCGAGCTCTTCGACTCAGAAACCGTTCCCATTTGGTGACCGAGTTGGGTGCCCTAATTTAGTGAATGGGGCCTTGCGTAAATTAGGTCGCCATCGCTCTCGCAGGACGGCTTAATCTCAGGTAAGTTAGCGGTTTGCGTCGCATCAACCGTCCCCCTCTTTTAGGTTCTCGCTCGACCATGCCCCAATTGTCTAAACGCGCCATCTTGATTGGCTTGCTGCTGATCGTATTAATCGCCAGCGGTGTTTATGTTGTTTTCTTTCACAACAAATCCGCCGCAACATCAACGGATAAAGGCGGCGCTGCGTCCGGAAAAAGTGGCAAGGGTCCCTCAGGGCCTGCAACGGTGAGCGTTGCCAACGCCGAAGAACGCACGGTGCCAGTGGTGGTCAGTGCGATTGGTAACGTTGAACCACATGCCACGGTGTCGTTAAAAGCACGCGTCGATGGACAAATCATGGCGGTGAATTTCAAAGAAGGCGATCCGGTGCGTAAAGGCGCGGTGCTCTTTCGGATTGATTCACGTCCCTACGAAGCGACCCTGAAACAAGCCGAAGCCACGGCCCTTCGCGATGCCGCTGCACGCGATCAAGCGCGTTCGCAAGAGCGTCGTTATCTCGAGCTACTCGAGAAGAACTTTGTTTCTAAAGAAGCGTACGCACAAATTCGCACCAATGCAGAAACGGCTGAGGCGACTGCCCTCGCCAGTCGTGCTGCGGTTGAAAACGCTCGGCTCAACGTTGAATACTGCAGCGTCACAGCACCGATCGATGGCTATGTAGGCAAAATTCTTTTGCAAGTAGGTAACTTGGTGAAGGCCAACGATGTCAACGCATTACTCGTCGTGATTAACGAAGTGCGTCCGATCTATGTGAGCTTTGCTGTTCCAGAACAAAAGTTAGGCGAGATTCGCGGCTACATGAATAAAGGCAATCTACAAGTCGATGCCGTCGATTCTCAGTCGTTAAAAAAGCTAGCCACTGGTGCACTGGTATTTATTGATAACGCCGTCGATGCCAACACCGGCACGATTCGACTGCGTGCGCGTTTTGACAATAAAGACACTGTGCTGTGGCCGGGTCAATTTGTCGGCGCGCGTTTACGGCTTTACGAGCGTGCCGGCGCGATCGTGGTTCCATCGCGCGCCTTACAAACGGGGCCACAAGGTCAGTACGTGTACGTAGTGAAAGCTGATATGAGCGCTGAAATGCGTAAGGTCGTGGTGGCTTGGACCGAAGGTGATGAAGCGGTGCTCTCTGAAGGCTTAGCGAAAGACGAACAAGTGGTAGTACGCGGCGCCTTACGTGTATCGCCTGGTGCAAAAGTGATCATCGCACCCGCTGCAGGAGCCGGCTCATGAATCTATCCGAACCGTTTATCCGTCGTCCAGTCATGACCGTATTGGTCATGGCTGGCATTTTAATTTTTGGTATCGCTGCGTATCGTTTGTTACCGGTGAGCACATTACCGAACGTAGATTTTCCAACCATTCAAGTGACCGCTGAACTGCCCGGTGCCAGCCCAGAAACCATGGCATCTGCGGTAGCCACGCCGCTTGAAAAACAGTTCTCAACCATTGCGGGCATTGATTCCATGACCTCCACATCGGGTCAAGGCACCACCGCAATTACCATTCAATTTGCGCTCGATCGTAGTATCGATGCAGCGGCACAAGATGTGAACTCCGCGATCGCCGCCGCAGCGCGTCAGTTACCCCCCACGATGTCAACGCCGCCATCGTTTCGAAAAGTTAATCCGGCAGATTTTCCGGTGTACTACTTGGCGCTCACCTCCGACGTTTTGCCACTCTCTGCAGTCAATGAATACGCCGAAACCTATTTAGCACAACGCATCTCCACCATTAGCGGTGTGGCGCAGGTACAAATCTTTGGACAACAAAAATATGCGGTGCGCGTGCAAGTCGATCCAAGCACCTTGGCTGCGCGTGGTGTCGGCATCAATGAAGTCCAGCAAGCCGTTGCCAATGCCAACGTGAATTTGCCTACCGGTACGCTGTATGGCAAAGACCGTATGTTTGCTGTGCAAGCCACTGGCCAGTTGTATGACGCCGCGGCGTATCGTCCAATTATCGTGGCTTATCGCAACGGTTCACCAGTTCGTTTAGGTGAAGTTGGCCGTGTGATTGATAGCGTGCAAACCGACAAAGTGGCTGCGTGGTTTAAAGATAAACGCGGCATCGTGCTCGCCATTCAACGTCAGCCGGGCGTAAACACCATCGAGGTGGTGGAGTCGATTAAAAAGCTCTTACCCACGTTTCGTGCAGAGGTACCGCCGGGCATCGATATCAACGTGTTGTTTGATCGTTCGGTGACGATTCGCGCATCTGTAGAAGAGGTTGAATTCACCTTAGCGCTTGCCTTAGCGCTGGTGATCATGGTGATTTTTATTTTCTTACGCAACGTGCCAGCTACGATTATTCCGAGCGTTGCCTTGCCGATGTCGATCATCGGTACGTTTGCGTTCATGTATATGTTCGGTTATAGCATCGACAATATTTCGCTCCTTGCGCTCACACTGTGTGTGGGCTTTGTGGTGGACGATGCCATCGTGATGCTCGAAAACGTGAGTCGACATCTCGAGATGGGCAAAACCGTGATGCAAGCCACCCTCGATGGCTCGAAAGAAATTGCCTTCACTATTGTGTCGATGACGATTTCACTCGCCGCCGTGTTTATCCCGGTCCTATTTATGGGCGGAATTCTTGGCCGCTTGCTGCACGAGTTTGCTGTGGTGATTATCGTGTCGGTGCTGATCTCCGGCTTTGTGTCGCTCACACTCACGCCGATGATGTGTAGCCGCATCCTGAAGATGCATGATCACCATGCCGTGCACGGCAAACTGTATATGTGGTTTGAGCGCGCCTTCGATAAAACGCGTGACGCGTATGCCGCGTCATTACGCGTGGTGCTCAATCACCAACGCATCACGTTAATCGCGTTTATCGCGATCGTCGTTGGCACTAGCGTGCTCTTTCAACGCGCGCCAAAAGGCTTTTTACCGAGTGAAGATTCTGGTCAGTTGTTTGTGTTTACCGAAGCGCCGCAAGACATTTCGTTTGAGGGCATGGTGGCGTTACAAGCACAGGTGGCCGAGATTGTGCGTCAAGACCCGAACGTCGAAGCATTAATGTCGTTTGTGGGTTCGAGCAACTTTAATCCGGCAATGAATAGTGGGCGTATCACCGTGACACTGAAGCCGTTTGGCAAACGTAAAAACGCGGATGAAATTGTGCGCGATCTACGTCCTAAGCTTGCCAAGCTCCCCTCCATCAAAGCGTTTGTGCAAAACGTCCCCGCTATTCGTATTGGCGGTCAACTGACAAAAGCGCCGTATCAATATGTAGTGCAAGGCAGTAACACTGAATTGTTGTATTCGTGGGCACCACGCATCGAACAAAAGCTGCGCTCACTGCCTGGCTTGATTGACGTGAGCAGCGATCTACAAATCGCTCGCCCTCAAGTCACGGTGGATATTGATCGTGAAAAAGCCGCGTCGATGAGCGTCTCGCCGCAACAAATTGAGATGGCACTCAACAATGCGTATGGGTCATCACAAGTCTCAACGATCTACACAGCGACCAATCAATATTGGGTCATCCTTGAACTCGATCCACGCTTTCAAACCGATCCGCAAGCGTTGTCGATGTTGTATGTACGCTCCAGCACAGGTGCATTGGTCCCGCTAAGTAGTTTGGCAAAATTTACGTATGGTGTCGGACCCTTATCGGTGGCGCATTTAGGCCAATTACCGTCGGTCACATTTGCCTTTGATGTGCGTCCAGGCGTGTCGTTGTCGGAAGCCATCACACAAGTGCGTGCCGGCATGGTTGAACTGCAAGCACCATCCACGCTCAACACCACGTTCCAAGGTACCGCTCAAGCGTTTGAAAAATCGCTGCAAGGTATGGGCATCTTGTTACTGCTATCGGTATTGGTGATTTATCTGGTCTTAGGTGTGTTGTACGAAAGCTTTGTACATCCGCTCACCATTTTGTCGGGTCTACCAACAGCCGGATTGGGTGCCTTAATTACGGTGCTTGCGTTTGGTTTTGAACTTAATATTTACGCGTTTGTGGGCATCATCATGCTCGTGGGCATCGTCAAGAAAAACGCCATCATGATGATTGACTTTGCCATCGAAGCACAACGCAATGAAGGTAAATCGCCGGCTGAAGCGATTTTCGAATCGGGCATTGTGCGTTTTCGTCCGATCATGATGACCACGATGGCCGCACTCATGGGCGCAGTGCCAATCGCCATGGGTATCGGTGCCGGTGGCGGTGCGCGGATGCCCTTGGGTTTAGCGGTGGTGGGCGGATTGATTTTGTCGCAACTGCTAACGCTTTACATCACACCCGTGATTTACCTGTACTTCGAGCGTCTGCAGCAGTGGATTGACGCACGACGCGCCAAACCGACTGCAACAACGCCACCGTCTGGCGCTGCGATTACAGCGGGGGTGCAAGCGCCGCATCAACATCCGTAGTGCGCCGTAGTACGTTAAGCGATCACAAACTCGATTAAGAACGGGCCGCGACGCTTGCACGCGGCCTGAAATGCATCAGCAAAGCCTTCGAGGGTATCGACGCGGGTCGATTCCATGCCCATGCCGGCAGCGAGCTGTTGCCAGTCCAGTGCTGGCCGCGCGAGATCAAAAATTTCGTTCGATGCCGGTCCTGGTTTAGCGCCCACCGAAATCAATTCACCGTGCAGAATTTTGTAGACACGGTTGGCAAAAACCACATTCACGACATCGAGTTTTTCGCGAGCTTGCGTCCATAACGCTTGCAAGGAATACATCCCCGCACCATCGGCTTGCAAACAAATCACTTTGCGATCTGGGCTCGCAATCGCAGCGCCTGTTGCACAACCAAAGCCGTGACCAATCGCCCCGCCCGTGTTTTGTAGCCAGTCATTTGGGGCGGCTTGAAACGTCGGTGCAAACAGCGCACGTCCCGAAGTGACTGCATCTTCTTGCACGATACAGTTTTCGGGCAAGATCGCAGCAAAGGTCCGCGCAAAGGCTTCGGGTTCAAACTTACCTTTGACGATTTCAGGCTTGGCTGCGTTCTCAACTAACTGCAGACTCTTTGCTGCACCTAATTCATCGGCTAGCCATTCCAAGGCATGCACGCCATCTTGTTCTGGACGTGCAAGCACGTGCGTTTGTGAAGCGGCTGGAGCTAACAAACTGGGTCGACCCGGATACGCAAAAAATGCCATGGGTGCTTTTGCACCAACCAAAATGACGTGTTGAATTCCTTCAAAAGCCTTTAGCGCGTTGTCGATGGCATAGGGCACACGATCCACTGGGGGACGACCACGACCGCGCGCCATACGCGAGACTTGCATCGGGGTGCGTAACTTCGCACCCGTTGCTGTGGCCACGCGCCAAGCGGCGGCGAGTCCACGCTCTAACAACGCATCTCCTGCAAGCACGATCATGGTGGGTTGGCCCGAGCGAAGCACTTGCGCCACATTGCGCAAGGTTTCTGGCGCAACCTCACCGCGTTTTTCAGGCGTTAAACGCGCACCCACCACGCCACCCTCACCCCAAGCAGTATCAGCCGGCAGAATCAATGTAGCGATTTGTCCTGGTCCACTGCGCGCTGCTTGCACAGCGGCAGCGCCGTCAGCGCCGACACTTTGTGCATTGGCACTGACACGGACCCAATGCGACACGGCACGCGCTAAGCCCTCTGTGTCCGCGGTGAGTGGTGCATCAAAGCCACGATGGTAGGTCGCGTGATCGCCAACAATATTCACCATCGGCGACCACGCGCGGCGCGCGTTATGAATATTCGCAATCGCGTTGCCTAAGCCTGGTCCGCAGTGCAATAAAGTTGCTGCGGGTTTGCGAGCCATCCGCGCATAACCATCCGCACAACCGCTGACGACAATCTCTGCCATCCCTAACACACAACGCATGCCAGGCACTTTATCTAGCGCTGCAACAAAATGCATTTCCGAAGTGCCTGGGTTTGCAAAGCACGTATCAATTTCACTCGCTAGCAGGGTGCGGACAAGACTTTCAGCGCCGTTCATGGTCGGGGGTCCTAGTGCGTTGAAGAAGGCAGGATCTTAACGCGCAGCGCGATCATCTGTTGGAGCGTTTCGCCAATCGCAAGCAGGCTCTGCTAGCATGCGCTTTAAAAATGAGTGCTGTTCAAACACGCGCCATTCGAATCGACAGGAGACCCGATGTCACGCATATTGAGTTTGATTTTTGGCTTGGCGTTTAGCACGTTGCTTGTTGCACAAACGTATCCGAATCGACCGGTGCGCATCATCGTGCCTTGGCCACCCGGACAAGCCACCGATATCGCAGCGCGTATGTTGGCGCAGCGTTTGCAAGAAACGCTTGGCCAACCATTTGTGATTGATAACCGACCTGGCGCTGGCGGTGCTTTAGGCACCGAAATGGCGGTGCGTGCACCGGCCGATGGTTACACGTTACTCGCCGCATCCAGTGGGCCAGTATCAATCATGCCGTCGTTGCAAAAACTCAGTTATGAGCCGTTAAAAGATTTGGTGGCAATCGGATTAATTACGCGCAATCCGTATGCTGTAGTAGCAGCACCAAATTTTCCGGCCAACAATGCGCGCGAATTTATTGCGGTCGTACGTGCAAGTCCAGATAAATACACCTTTGCCTCGTCTGGTACCGGAGCTACCGCACACTTGGTTGCCGAATTATTTAATTCGATGGCACAAATCAAAGCGCGTCACATTCCGTACAAAGGTAGCGCACCGGCGATGACCGATGTGATCAATGGCCAGGTGAGTTACACGGTCGAAACGGTTGCCTCAGTGGTCGGTCATGTGCGCTCAGGTCGATTAAAAACATTTGGGGTCACCACCGCACGACGTGCCGGCGGCATGCCTGATGTACCGACGCTTGCTGAAGCAGCCGATCTGAAAGACTTGGATATCGGTGCGTGGATTGGCTACGCTGCTCCGTCTGGCGTACCGCGCGAGATTGTCTTGCGACTTTCTAACGAGATGCACAAAGCCCTACAAGAAAGCGCGCTGAAAGAAAAACTCTTGGCCGCTGGATTAGATCCAGCGCCCATCCCGCTTGAACAGCTTCCTGCGTTTATGCGCGCCGAGCAAGAGCGCTACGCCAGTGTGATCAAGAACGCGAATATTCGCTTGGAGTAATTGCGTTCAGTAGGTTTTATACGGCAAAAATTTTCCGGACAGTTCTACGTGGACCCGATCCCCTTTGGGGTCGGGCTCCCGTTGGATGTCCATCGAAAAATCAATCGCGCTCATGATGCCATCGCCAAATTCTTCGTGAATCAGCTCTTTGATGGTTGTGCCATATACGCTCACGATCTCATACCAACGATAAATCAACGGATCGGTTGGTACCGCCGAACGCAATGAGCCCTTGTAGGGTACTTGCTGTAACAACATCACCGCCTCTTCAGGCAGATCGAAAATTTTTCCGACGACCTCGGCCTGTTTTTTGGTCATTTGCATTTGGCCCAAGCAAGCTGCAGTCACCCACTCTTTTGACTCGCCAACTTTTTTGGCAATCGCGCTCCACTTTAAGCCAAGCTTCATCCGACGAAATAAAATTAAATCCGTGACATCTTCTCGCTTCATCGGCTGCATTAAGGTCGTGCTGGTAGATCGTTTCATTGAGGGCTCCTTCGTTAATGAATTACATTGGTCTCGGAATCAGGGTTTAATCCCGGACGTAATTCGAGGGGTTGCTGCGGACGCGCAAGCTCACCCGTGGTGTAGCGACGCGAACGCTGCACTAAAAAATCAACCAGATGGTTGCGTATCCGATAAAACTGCGGATCGTGATGCATATTGTGTCGTGTGCGATCGGCAGGCAAGGTATTGATCACCATCTCGGCAATCACAGCACGCGGCCCGTTAGACATCAATAAAATTCGGTCGGCGAGTAAGATCGCTTCATCGACATCGTGTGTGATCATGAACACCGTTTGTTGCGTTCGCCGCACGATGTTGACTAACTCGTCTTGGATGGTGCCGCGCGTCAGCGCATCTAGCGCGCCAAAGGGCTCATCGAGTAACAGCATTTTGGGTTGAATCGCAAACGCACGTGCAATACCAACGCGCTGCTTCATCCCTCCAGACAATTCTGCGGGCTTACGCTGTTCCACACCAGTGAGGCCAACTAGATCGATCATTTGCTGTCCGTGATCACGAACTTTTTTTCTCGACCAATCTGGCCAACGGCTTTCAATAGCAAATGCGATATTGCGTTCTACACTTAACCAAGGCATCAACGCGTGACCTTGAAACACCACTCCACGCTGCAAACTCGGCCCTGCTACTTCACGACCATCCATAATCACGTGCCCAGTACTTGCGATATCTAAACCAGCCAGTACATTCAAGATGGTGGTTTTGCCACAGCCAGAATGGCCAATGATGCAAACAAACTCGCCTTTTTGAATATTGAAATTCACGTTTTCAAAAACCGGCGCAGCGGCTTTTGCGTACGTTTTGCTCAAGCTTTCGATCTGTAGGAATGCAATGATGGATTACTCGACGTAGGTCACAAGACGTTGCACACGACCAATCAAAAAATCCAAAAACATGCCGACAACACCAATCACCATGATGGCAAAGATCACGTGTGTGAGATTAAGGTTGTTCCATTCGTTCCAGACAAAATAACCAATTCCGGTACCACCCACCAACATCTCCGCCGCCACAATCACCAACCATGCAATGCCCATCGAAATGCGCATACCAGTGAGAATCGTTGGTGCTGCAGCAGGCAAGATCACGCGCAACGCTTTACGTAATGGCTTAACTTCTAATGTGCGGGCCACGTTTAGCCACTCGCGACGCACACCAGCAACACCATAAGCGGTGTTAATCAACATCGGCCATACCGAACAAATAAAGATCACAAAGACGCCCGAGATCGCGCTGTCTTTAATGGTGTACAAAGCCAGCGGCATCCACGCCAAGGGACTGATCGGTTTGAGTACCTGAATAAACGGATCCAACGCTCGATACATAAGCGGGGACATACCAATCAAAAACCCCAAAGGCACCGCAAACAAGACGGCACAAAGAAAACCCAGGCCAACACGCGCTAACGAGTGCCCTAATTGAATTGCAATTCCTTTATCGTTCGGTCCGCGATCGTAAAAAGGATCTGCTAGTTGGCGATACGCCCCTTCGGCAATTTGTAATGGGGTTGGAAAGCCATCGGTTTTACGCGTACGTTTACCCATCAGTTTTGCGTACTCGTCATCGGGACCTGCAGCCGTTTCTTTGGGCAAGGTAGCGAGATGCCAAATGCTGATCAAGATCGCCAACAAGACGACAGAAAGCAGCGCCGCCAGCATGCGTGAACCACTCGCCTGCATCACTTAGGCCGTTTTCCGTATGGCAAAACTACCCAGATATTTTTCTGGCTGCGCTGGATCAAATTCTTTGCCCATCACTTTAAATTTTCCGTAGCTCGATGCGGGCGCCTTCATCTCGATTTCTGCCATGCGCTTACGGGCATCTGTAGCAAGAAAAACCTGTTCTGCGATGGTTTTGTAGTTCACTTCGCCTTTGACGTAACCCCAACGCTTCATTTGCGTGAGCATCCAAACCGCCATCGAGTGCCAAGGAAATGGATCAAAGTCGGCACGATCGGGTACATTTTTTACTTGACCTAATCCATCAGCAAACTTTCCGGTGAGCACTTGTTCGAGCACTGTTTCTGGTTGATTGAGGTAATTGGCTGGCGCAATCACCTTAGCAATCAATGAACGATGCTTAGGATCACGGGCCATTTTGGCCGCTGTTAACACCGCGCGATACAGCGCAGCAAAGGTGTTCGGGGCCTCTTTAATCATGGACTCTGGAACACCAAAGGCGCAGCACGGATGGCCATCCCAGATTTCTTTCGATAACAAATGAATAAAGCCGACTTCGTCATACACCGCACGCTGATTAAATGGATCTGGCCCAAGAAATCCGTCGATGTTTCCAGCGCGCAAGTTGGCCACCATCTCGGGCGGCGGGGTCACGCGTATTTGAATGTCGGTATCGGGGTCTAAGCCATGCTCGGCGACGTAATACCGCAGCAAAAAGTTGTGCATCGAATATTCAAATGGCACAGCGAATTTAAACCCCTTCCATTGTTTGGGATCGCGCCGGTCTTTATGTTTGTTGTGTAATGTGATCGCCTGACCATTGACGTTTTGAATAGTGGCTACACGCATTGGTTGGGCTGACGAGCCCAAGCCCATCGAAATAGCTAAAGGCATTGGCGATAAGAAATGCGACGCATCGTGCTCTTTGTTAAGCATCTTGTCGCGGATCAACGCCCAGCCAGCTGTTTTCATTAGCTGAACGTTGAGTCCTTGCTGTTTATAAAAACCCAGCGGATCGGCCATGATGAGTGGGCTAGCGCAAGTGATCGCGATGAAGCCCAATTTGAGATCTTTTTTCTCTGGCGTATTTTTGTCTTGCGCCATTGCCTCGAGTGCGCCAAGCGGTACAAACTGACCGATCGCAGCCATCGCAGTCGCACTTCCCACCGCGCGCAAAAAACGTCGACGCGTCTCGTCTTGCGGAAAAATTGCGCGCATCACGGCCGACTCAATGACGCGGCGGTTGAGCGCTTCTTCAGTCGCGTTCAGTGGCAGGTTGTCAGATACCGACACCGCTGCATCATGCGCAGCTTGCGATGCGTGCTCACCACAAGTACAACCTGCGCCTAGGCGCACATGGGCGTTAAATGGGTTTTCGAATGCAGACATTGGCTAACTCCTGTGATGAACACCTCACCGCGTTCGGTATTTCCTGGTGATTCACAGAGTTTCAGCACAAGCTATGCCACCTCGTTTACCCGCGATTTCAGCGCAAATCAAATTCATTGACCCACTTGTTGCACACGCAAAGTGCGGCGGGCACTAATTCAGGGCGTGTGTTTTTGCGGCGACAGACTGTCGTGATTTAGCGTTTCTGCACAACAGACCAAACACGCCAGACCAACAAGAGCGCTAACACGATCGCAAAGTAAAGCGGCTCGCGCACATCGGCTTTCACAAGCCACCAATAGTGAATCACCGCAATAGCTGGGGCCAGATAGGCCAAGCGATGCAATCGCTGCCAGCGCTGCGCGCCGAGTTTGCGGGTCATGTAGTTGTTGGAGGTGAGCGCCAGTGGCAGTAAGACAACGAACGCGCTAAAGCCCATCGTAATAAATGGGCGCTTGATCACGTCTGAAAACATCGCCACCCAATCAAACCAATGATCGAACCAAATAAAGGTAATGAAGTGGGCTAAGGCATAAAAAAATGCGCTCAGACCAAGCGTTCGGCGCATGCGTAACAGCCAAGGCCACTGCAACACCCGTCGTAGTGGCGTAACCAACAAGGTGATCAATAAAAACACCAGCGACCACCACCCCGTGGCACGCGTCAGCGCTTCGATTGGATTGGCACCTAGAGCATCTCGGTAGGCAAGTAGCACCAACCGCATCATCGGCAAACAAACCAATAGCAACACCAAACGATGCAGTACAAACCATTGTGTTGGGGTGGGATGCCAGGCCATGCGATTTACGCCATCGATTTCAACGGCATAACACCCAACGCGGGTGTTTGCTTAATAAAACTTTTTGAGATCCATGCCCTTGTATAAGCCAGCGACCTGTTCGGCGTAACCATTAAAGGGCAGTGTTTTGCGCTTGGGTGCCAGAAAACCATCTTCGCCAATGCGTCGTTCGGTAGCTTGGCTCCAGCGTGGATGACTCACGGTTGGATTCACATTCGAGTAAAACCCATACTCATGTGCTGCAGCCACATTCCAAGATGTTTTGGGTTGCGTTTCCATCAACACGATTTTATCGATCGATTTGATGCTTTTAAATCCGTATTTCCACGGCACTACCAAACGCACCGGTGCGCCATTTTGATTAGGTAGTACTTCACCGTACAAACCAAAAGTGAGCAGCGTAAGCGGGTGCATTGCCTCATCCATGCGCAAGCCCTCAACGTAGGGCCATTCGAGCGCCGGTATCCGCAACCCGATCATCGTGTCGGGTTGCATAGCGGTGGTGAAGGCCACGTATTTTGCTTTGCTCGTGGGCTCGACGCGTTTCATCAACTCTGCAAGTGAATAGCCCACCCACGGAATCACCATCGACCAGCCTTCGACACAACGCATGCGATAGATGCGTTCTTCCATGGGCGCGAGCTTGAGAAGATCTTCGATGTTCATCGGGCCTTTGTTTTTTACTTCGCCCTCGATCATCACCGACCAAGGACGCGTACGTAAACGATGCGCGTATTGAGCAGGCTGATGTTTATCGGTACCGAACTCGTAATAATTGTTGTAAGTCACCACATCTTTATGTGGCGTGAGTTTGTCGGTGGTTGAGAGCGTTGAGCTTTTTCCGGGTAAGGCGGCCAATTTACCCTGCTCGGTGACCGGTGCTGCGCTTGCGGTTTGTGCTGTTGCATGCGGCAACATCGTCCCCGCTAAACCAAGTGCTGCCGCTTGCCGCAAAAACGTACGCCGCGCTTCGTACACATTGCGCGGCGTTATCTCTGAAGGATCGATATCCGCAGGGGGTTTAATCAGCATCAGTCACTCCTCAGCAAACGTACGTCATGCCAACGTGTTGGCATGACGGTAGATTGCGAGCGTTAGTCTTTACGGTATGCGTCGTGGCAGGCTTTGCAGCTTTTACCGACTTCGCCAAACGCAACTGTCACAGCTTTTTGATCGCCCGCTTTAGCTGCTGCAGAGAGCTTCACGACTTCTGCTTGCATCTTTTCTGCAGCGGCGTTGAACTTATCCATTTCTTTGTAGATTTCTGGTTTCGCGCGCGTTTCTTTGAAGTCAGCGGTCGCGGCAGTAAAACCATCCCACGGCATTTTGGACAAGGCTTCTAAATAGCCCGCATTTCGCGTTACCACTGCAGCATCGTAGGGCAACTTGCCTTGCGCCATGGCGCCAATGGGGCCGAAATATTTTCCAATCAAGGTGAGCGCAGCTTTGCGCTGCTTGACTTGGTCTTCCGGCTTGGCTTGGGCAGCAGCATCCCACATGGCACCCAATCCAATGGCCAATGAAATCACTGCGAGAAGAAATTTCTTTTGCATGACATCGCTCCTAAAAAATAGGTTGTACAACAAAGCCGACGACGACAAACGCCAGCACGAACACCAACAAGGCAATCCATGTGCTGACCAAGCGCAGCACAGAAACCTGGACACTACCATCAATCTTTCTGACGCCGCTGATCATCGCCGAAATGAGATTTTCTTTTTTGATGAAAACATGGAACGCCACCCCGAGCAAGTGAATGGCAATGCATCCCAGCAGAATCCATTGGTTCCAACGATGCACCGTCGTGAGGCGGTCCGAGAGCGCTTTTGAGATATACACCGCCCAAGGGCCTTCCATGGCGATGTCGTCGTTCGCAAACAATCCCGTGCTCACTTGGATGGTTAATAAGAGCAGCAACACCACCACCATCCAGCCGCCTAAGGGGTTGTGACCCATCACCGTGGTTGCTGCACCTTCAGCGGGTGTGACTGTATGTCGGGTAGATATACCAAGCAATTGACGTGCAAAGACCCAGACTTGCTTCGGTCCGACGACGAACGCGCGAAAGCGCGCGGTGCTGCTCCCGATCACGCCCCAAACCACACGAAAGACTAACAAGACCAACACCAAGGCGCCCGCTCGGCTATGCCACAGCATGAGGTTTCCGCCAGTTTTTCCGCTGATAAATAAAAAAACCACTAAGCCAACCAAGAGCCAATGAAACACGCGCGTGGCCAAATCCCAAACGTGAACGCGTTGTATGGTGGACGAAGGTGCGTCTGAGGCCATCAGTGGGTTCTCGGGGTTAGGCCAACATCACAAGCTGCCGTAGCTATGCAGTCCGGATAAAAACATATTCACACCGATGAAAGCAAACGTGGTGACCAATAGACCGATCAGCGCCCACCAAGCAAGCAGCGCCCCGCGCAATCCCTTGGTCAATCGAATATGCAGCCAGGCTGCGTAGTTCAGCCAAACAATCAACGCCCAAGTTTCTTTGGGGTCCCATTGCCAATAACTTCCCCACGCGTCTGCAGCCCACAACGCACCCAATATGGTCGCGACCGTAAAAAATGCAAAGCCGATGGCAATGCTTTTGTACATCACATCATCGAGCACCTCGAGCGAAGGTAATCGGGTGGCGAGCACTCCGCGACTAGCCAAAAGATGCGCGCTCGCCACCATGGCCGCCAATGCAAACGCACCATAACCAATAAAGTTGGCGGGCACATGAATTTTCATCCACCAAGATTGCAGAGCTGGCACCAATGGCTGAATGGCATGGGCTTCACGCGAAAAGGTATACCAAAGCAAAAATCCAATTGCTGCACTGATCACCAGCAGTACAAACGCACCCATTAACCGGGTGGCGTAGCGGGCTTCGATGTACAGGTACAGCAATGCGGTGATCAGCGCAAACAACACGAACACTTCATACAAATTGGAGATTGGAATGTGTCCAACATCGGCGCCGATTAAATACGACTCGTACCATCGCACTAACAAGCCAACGAGGCCAAACACTGTGGCAGCCCAAGTCAGCCCCGTTGCCGTGGCTAATGCAAACGCCGAGCGCATCAACAGGCCCGCCCAGTACACCAACGTGGCGGCAAAGTACAACGCACACATCCACAAAATTGCCGACTGACTAGAAATTAAGTATTTGAGTAAAAACACACGATCGGCGCGCGCTAACTCTTGCGTATATAAACTGATCGAGAACAGAGCTAACACGGCAGATCCAACAAACAAGCGTTGCAACGCACCCCAAGACCACCCTAAGGCGATACCTGTGGGCGCAGCGAATAGCAAAATGATTTGCTCGTAACTATCCATATACGCGCTGTAACGTTGTTGTGCGTAGCCCACGCCAAACAATAGCGCCAGCGCATACAACCAATCTTGCCAAGAGCGGCTCTGCCAATACATCAAACCGTGGCGTTCAGTGGCGCTCATGCACCGCTCCTTTCGAAGATGAAGTCGTTGATAACAACGCCATTAAGGCGTGTTGATGGCGCGCAAATGTTTCGTTGGCATCGAGTGTGCGCCGATTGGTTTGCATTGCAAGTACCGCGATGCCATCGCGCACCAATAACCATATCCGCCGTTCGCGTACATACAGCATCGCAAACACACCCAAAACCAGTAACACGCAGCCCAGATAAACAAGATTTCGTCCAGGCGAGCGCGTCATCTGAAATACGCTGGCCTTGACTTCATCAAAAGTGTCTAACGAAAACCAAATCGGCACGCCATAAAAATGTAAGTCCGACACCGCGTTGAGACTGTCTTGAACAAACTGCACGCGTGCCGGCGTAAAGTCCAACACGGGTAAGCGATCTTTTTCACGACGTAATTGCCATGCTTCCCAAGTAGCGCCTTGTAACACGCGCAAATAAATTTGTGCCGCACCATCACGCTCGGGTTCGGGCACCGCTTGCTCAAGAAACTCCGCGACCGATTGATAGCCACGCGCAGAAAATGTCGTGAGCGCACGTTCTGCGGATTCAGCTAAACGCGCTTGCAAGGCCGGCGACACCGAGCCGCCACGTACAGCATTTGCAGCAAAGCGCTGCGCGATGGCTGCGCGTAAGGAAGGATCAAGCAATCCTGCGCGTAATCGCAAAAACTCATCAATGCCAAGCGCTTCATCTGCCGGAATTCGCACGTACCGAAAACGATCGCTCGGTGTATCGCGTACCCCCGTCAGAAACACCGGACGCCCATCGATTTGTACCGGCAACTGGTAATT
Source organism: Betaproteobacteria bacterium (assembly GCA_947467435.1). GTDB lineage: Bacteria > Pseudomonadota > Gammaproteobacteria > Burkholderiales > SG8-39 > SZAS-79. The sequence continues at coordinate 2,592 of CANIIA010000036.1, read as the reverse complement.
GTTGTATTCGCGCGCCTGACCCGCAGCATCACGCAGCTTGTAACTAAATGACGGGCCGACATTACGCAGCTCACGTGGTGTCATTCCCTCACGACCGCTACCCATTTGATCGCGCACACGACCAAATAATCCACGCGCCTCACGATCCGTGTCGTTGGCGCCACCTTCACCCACGGTAGCTAAATTTTCAACATTGATCGGTCGAAAGCCCACCCATTCGATGCGATACGTTGCACCGTCGTAACGAAGCTCGGCACTCTCACCGATCCGACCATTGAGTTGCAACGGCTGCGCACGTGGCGCCAACATGTGGTGGCCACGTAGGTTCAATAACGTGCCGCCATCATCAAAGCTGGCTTGATACACCGTAACGCCGCGATACTGCAGCGGCTTGTTGACCTCGATGCGCGCGCTAAAACTTTGTTTGGTTTCGCGATCAGTGACCAGCACATCGGAGGCAAATAATTTTGGCTGGCCGGTACTGTAATGTTCGATATGAAATCGATTCAATGTGAGCGTAAAGGGCAGCTCTTGCACCAATACACCGTCACCCGCGTTGATGACCGCAACACTTGAAGCGCCGCCTTCGGGGATCAGGGTATTGCCACGAAACGATGCGTTATCCGCAGACAAACGTGCGCTCGCTGGCATTTGCGAAAGTAAGGTGTCGGATGAAGCAGGACGCGCTTCGCCGAGCGCTAACTTGAGTTGTAACGGCACATTCGAATCGAGTAAGCCACCCACGCAGATCGCCACAATCGCGCTGTGCGCGGCAAGATAACCTAGGCGACTAAAGCTGCCTGACTTTGCAGCCAACACACCTGTTGCTCCAGCGCGTAAACGAAACCCTTGCGCTTGCAAATACTGCGTGGCGCGGTGAAGGGCTTCGTCGGTGGGTAAGGTGCACGCAAACTCGGTCTGATGCGCCATTGCACGCATCGAGCTTTCGCGAATGCCTTCGCGATACGTCGCCATTTGGCGCAACATGCCTGGTGTATTACGCCAGATACAAACCGACGTTGAGAGCACCAAAAAAGCCATGATGGCGATAAACCACGGCGCGTTATACACCGCATACAGTCCTGCGGCTTCAAAGACACGAAACCAAAAAGGACCAAATTGATTCAGGTAATTGGCAAGTGGCTCGTTTTGTCGCAGCACAGTGCCAATCACCGACGCGATCGCGACCAGCGTGAGCAAGCTGATCGCAAAACGCATTGAACTGAGTAGCTCGATCAGTGGGCGGGGTGCAATTCGCATCAATAAAAAAGGGCGAACCTATGCTCGCCCCTCGCTCAGACTCCTACGTGCAGTGCGTGGTTCCACGCACGGCAGCTGGTTTTGCTTAACGTAATCCGGCTGCGTATTCAGCAACCGCTTTCATCTCACGCTCGGTCATGCGCTCGGCGACGCCACGCATCATGCGATTTGGGTCGTTGGCACGCAAACCTGCTTTAAACGACTTGAGTTGCGCTTCGATGTACTCGGCGTGTTGGCCCGACAAACGTGGATATTGCGCTGGCATGCCGCGACCATTTGGTCCATGACATCCGGCACAGGCGGCAACACCAGTGGCGGCGATACCGCCGCGCCAAATTTTTTGTCCCTCGGCAGCGAGCTCTTTGTTGTTTGCTCCGGCAGGTTTGAGTTTTTGCGCAGCGTAGTACGCAGCGAGGTTACGCATGTCTTCATCAGACAGGTTCGCGGCGATACCGGCCATCAATGGGTTTTCGCGCTCGGCTTTTTTACCCGCCTGCGGTTTAAAGTTCGAGAGTTGCTTGTGTAAGTACTCAGGAAACTGTCCGGCCAGTTTTGGATTGGCAGAAATCACACTGTTGCCATCGGGGGCGTGGCATCCTGCACACACTTGTGCAGCGATCGCTTGACCTTTTGCCACATCGGCTTTGGCTGCACCGGCTGCATTTTCAGCCCAAGTAGCGTTGGCAAATAGGCCCGTGAATAAGGCGGCTACCGCTGTGTTCACGAGACTGGCCAGAACTCGATTCATGACTGCTCCGTCGTTACCGATAGAAACCCGTTATTCTATAACACTTCGTCTGAATACATGCCCACATCCAAACCCTTCTCGCACGTTGAGTTTCTGATTTCGGCCAGCGCCCTCGACGGGTTGCCGCCCGCCGATCTGCCTGAAATCGCCTTCGTGGGTCGCTCTAACGTCGGTAAGTCGAGCGCGTTAAACGCGCTGGCCAATCGCCGTCGTCTGGCCTTTGTCAGCAAAACACCCGGCCGCACCCAGCTAATTAACTTTTTTACCCTGGGCGAAAACGCGCGACTGGTTGACTTGCCAGGTTATGGCTACGCCAAAGTACCTCATGGCATGCGCGACGAGTGGGGCGCACTCATCGCCGGTTACTTACAGCAGCGCATGGGCTTACTCGGTGTGGTGTCGATTATGGATGCGCGCCGACCGTTTACCCCGCTGGATCAACAGTTAATGGCCTGGTTAAAACCGCTCAACCGAAAAGTGCTGGTGTTGCTCTCAAAAGCGGACAAACTGACACGCAGCGAACAAGGTCGAACCTTGCGAGTCGCGCAAGCTTCGCTCAACGCGGCTGGCGTCTCCGGTGCCTG
>CANIIA010000035.1 GCA_947467435.1 Betaproteobacteria bacterium | reverse complement strand
GGCGTCGTTACACGCCCTGTATGGCGTGCCGATGCAAGTGCACGAGGTCGCGCCTGGTCGATTTGCGGTGTACAGCATCGAACACCTCGATTTCGCTCAGGACACGGTGTCATAGGCAATCACGGCTTGATCTGCGCGATGTCATGCCCCGACCGATGCGTGCGACTGATAAAATCCGCGAATGAAAACCTTTGGCTTTGCAGGCTATTCCGGTAGTGGTAAGACCACGTTGATCGAGAAACTGATCCCGCGCTTTCGGGCGCGTGGGCTGAAGGTGTCGTTGATGAAGCATGCGCATCACACGTTTGATGTTGATCAGCCGGGCAAAGACTCGTACCGTCATCGCCACGCGGGTGCCACTGAAGTGATGGTCAGCTCTTCGCGACGCTGGGTGTTGATGCATGAATTGCGTGGCGAGCCTGAGCCGAGTTTTGAAGAGCAGGTGCAACACTTTTCACCGTGCGATTTGTTGCTGGTGGAGGGGTTTAAGTTCCAACCGATTCCTAAGCTTGAAGTACATCGGGCGCAAACGGATGCGCCGTTACTGCATCAACAAGACACGCATATCGTCGCACTTGCCACTGATCGTCAAGCGTTATTGCAGCAACCAGGGTCGCTACCAGTATTAAATTTGAATGACGATGCAGCGATCGCTGTATTTATTTTGGATTATTTAAAGATCAAATGAATAAAGGTTTATTGAGTGTCGATGAGGCCTTGGATGTGTTGCTTGCTGGCGCACGTCCAGTCGCTGATATCGAGACCATTCCGACGTTGCAAGCCACGGGTCGCGTGTTGGCCCAAGCGCAAACCTCGAGTATGGATGTGCCACCCATGGATAACGCGGCAATGGATGGATATGCGGTGCGTTTGGCAGATCTCACCCATGCAGATACGCGGTTACGCGTAGCCCAGCGTATCGCTGCAGGTGCCGTTGGCACGCCCTTAGCGCATGGGACAGCAGCAAGAATTTTTACCGGTGCGCCAATTCCTGTCGGTGCTGATGCCGTGGTGATGCAAGAGTTTTGTGCCACCGAAGGTGATCATGTGTTGGTGCGTAAGCATCCGCAGCCAGAAGAATGGATTCGCCGCCGTGGGGCTGATATCCAAACCGGTAGTGTGGTCTTGCAATCTGGATTGCGATTACGCGCCCAAGACACCGGATTAGCAGCCTCTGTTGGCATTGCCAACTTACCAGTGCATCGACGTGTACGTGTGGCCTTATTTTTTACCGGTGATGAATTGGTGATGCCCGGTGAGCCACTGCCACCCGGACGCATCTACAATTCGAATCGCTTCACCTTAAATGGTTTAGCGCGCAGCTTTGGTTGCGATGTCACCGATTACGGCATTGTCCCCGATCGGTTAGATGCAACGCGTGAGGTGTTGCGTCGTGCGGCTGCTGACAATGATCTGATCGTCACCTCGGGTGGTGTGTCGGTCGGGGAAGAAGATCACATCAAACCGGCTGTCGAAGCAGAGGGCTCATTGCTGATGTGGAAGATCGCGATGAAACCGGGCCGTCCTTTAGCGTTTGGTCGGGTGGGTCACGCGGCGTTTATTGGTTTACCCGGCAACCCAGTGTCCTCGTTTGTGACCTTCCTTATTTTTGTACGGCCGTTTTTACTGCGGACACAAGGTGTGCAACGTGTCGCGCCACAAGCGCTGGATGCGCGTGCAGATTTTGATTGGCTGCGTCCTGATACGCGTCGTGAGTTTTTGCGCGCGCGCTGGAATGAACAAGGTGGGTTAGATTTATATCCCACGCAAGATTCTGCAGTGCTCACCTCAACGGCTTGGGCCGACGGGTTTGTCGACAATCCAGCGAGCCAAGTGGTGCGTGCAGGTGATCGAGTGCGTTTTCTTCCTTTCTCTGAACTGTGCCGTTGAGTACAAGTAGGTGTGAATCATGACCATTCAGATTTTGTACTTTGCTAGCTTGCGCGAAAAACTCGGTTGTAACGTCGAGTCGTTGTCTTTGCCAGCGCAAGTGACAACCGTTCAGGCGTTACGCGAATTGTTGGCTGCGCGCGGCGGTGTTTGGCAAGAGGCGTTTGTAGACAGTGCGCGACTACGCGCTGCGGTCGATCAGACCATGGCGCAGGCGCAAACACCGATCCATGCCGGATCGGAGGTTGCATTTTTCCCTCCAGTGACTGGCGGCTAACGCATGAAGATCGCGGTCCAGGCGCACGATTTTGATACCGCAGCTGAGATTGCTGCGTTACATAAAAATAACGCCCAAGTGGGTGCCGTCGCGATTTTTATTGGCACCGTGCGTGACATGAATGAAGGCACGGGAGTCGCTCGCATGACGCTAGAGCATTATCCCGGCATGACAGAAAAAGCACTGACTGCGATTGCAGAGCAAGCGGGACAGCGTTGGTCGATTTTTGATTGCACCATCATTCATCGTGTCGGTGCGTTAGCGCCAACAGAACAGATTGTGTTTGTCGGCGTGGCGAGCGCGCATCGCGCAGAAGCTTTCGCGGCTTGCGAATTCATGATGGATTATCTAAAAACACAGGCGCCTTTCTGGAAAAAAGAAGACACGCCACTCGGGGCGCGCTGGGTGGATGCACGCAGTGTGGATGACGCGGCCGTGGCGCGTTGGGCAGCTGCACCAACCGCAGCGTCGACGAAGTGCAGCACGTGACGGGACTCGCGCTCTTTGCAGTGGGTCTGGGTGCCGTGTTCGGTGCGTGGTTACGCTGGGCGCTGAGCACGTGGTTGAATCCGCTGTATCCCGCGTTGCCGTTGGGTACGCTCACGGCCAATTTAGGCGGTGGCTATTTGATTGGCTTGGCGTTGGCGTTTTTTTCTTCACATGCGGGGTTGGCACCCGAGTGGCGGCTTGCATGCGTGACGGGGTTTCTTGGGGCATTGACCACATTTTCGACGTTTTCTGCGGAATCGATTCAGCTATTAGAAATGGCGCGTTATGGCGCAGCGTTAGCGCACAGTGCTGCACATCTCTTGGGCTCACTGATGGCAACAGCGCTCGGGCTCATGACCTATCGAGCCTTGGCCTAGTCAATATTGCCGTTTAAATTTGACCCGTATCAACACGGCTCGATAAAAAACAGGCAGGATGTGATGGCAACGACCTGCATCACGTAAAAAAACAAGCGTCGTGGCTGGCTTGAAAGCGCGACTTTCTGCCCCATTTATAGGCGAAGCTCTTTTGGAGATTGCGCCATGCGCTACGAAAAACTCACCACCCGATTACAAGAAGCGCTCGCGGACGCGCAAAGTCGCGCCCTAGCTGCAGACCATCAATACATTGAAGCGCCGCATGTGTTGCTGGCGCTGCTCGAACAAGCCGATGGCTCGATCAGCGGCATCGTGCAGCGTGCCGGCGGCAATCTCGCAAAATTAAAAACAGCGCTCAACGAGGCGATCTCGCGGCTACCCAAAGTCGAGGGCACGCCCGGCGAAGTACACGTCTCGCGCGAGCTCACCAACTTACTGAATGTGGCCGATAAAGAGGCCGCCAAACGCGGTGATCAGTTTGTGGCGTCTGAACTATTGCTACAGGCTGCGGTGCAAGATAAAGGGGCTGCTGGCAAGTTACTTAAAGATGCTGGCCTGAATCCGGCGATGTTAGAAGCAGCTATTAGTGCTGTGCGCGGAGGAGAGCGTGTGCAATCACAATCAGATGAATCCAATCGAGAAGCACTCAAAAAATACACGCTTGATCTGACCGAGCGCGCACGCGCAGGAAAACTCGATCCCGTGATCGGACGTGATGACGAAATTCGGCGTTGTATTCAAATTCTGCAGCGTCGTACAAAAAACAACCCGGTATTGATCGGTGAACCTGGCGTCGGCAAAACTGCAATTGTTGAAGGCTTGGCGCAACGCATCGTCAATGGCGAAGTTCCCGAGACACTCAAAAATAAACGTGTGCTGTCGTTGGACATGGCAAGCTTATTGGCCGGCGCAAAATATCGCGGCGAATTTGAAGAGCGTTTAAAGAGCGTACTCAAAGAGCTTGCGCAAGACGAAGGTTCTACCATTGTGTTCATCGACGAAATCCACACCATGGTGGGTGCGGGCAAGGCCGAGGGCGCCATGGATGCCGGCAATATGCTAAAGCCCGCGTTGGCGCGGGGTGAGTTGCATTGCGTTGGCGCCACGACCTTAGATGAATATCGCAAGTACATCGAAAAAGATGCCGCGCTTGAGCGCCGTTTTCAAAAGGTATTGGTCGGCGAACCGTCGGTTGAAGATACCATCGCCATCTTGCGTGGCCTGCAGGAGAAATACGAGCTGCATCATGGCGTGGATATCACTGACCCGGCCATTGTTGCGGCCGCCGAGCTATCGCACCGATACATCACGGACCGTTTCTTGCCCGACAAAGCCATCGATTTGATCGATGAAGCCGCATCGCGCATTAAAATGGAAATTGATTCCAAGCCAGAGGTCATGGATAAGCTCGATCGTCGTTTGATCCAATTAAAGATCGAACGCGAAGCGATGAAAAAAGAAAAAGATGAGTCCTCGCAAAAACGCTTGGCACTCATCGAAGAAGAAATTCAACGCCTCGGCAAAGAATATTCTGATTTAGATGAAGTCTGGAAATCAGAAAAAGCAGCAGTCCAAGGCAGCGCACATATCAAAGAAGAAATCGAACGCTTGCGCGCTCAAATGGCTGAACTGCAGCGTAAAGGGCAGTACGATAAATTGGCAGAAATACAATACGGTCGTTTGCCGCAACTCGAAGCGCAATTAAAGAAAGTGGAGACCACCGAAAAAGGTTCAACCACACCCAAAGCAAAGTTACTGCGCACGGAGGTCGGCGCCGAGGAGATTGCCGAAGTGGTGTCGCGTGCCACGGGTATTCCAGTGTCGAAGATGATGCAAGGTGAGCGCGAAAAATTACTCAAGATGGAAGACAAGTTACACGAACGTGTGATTGGTCAAAATGAAGCGGTGCGTTTGGTGTCGGATGCGATTCGTCGTTCAAGATCTGGTTTGTCGGATCCCAATCGGCCGTATGGATCGTTTTTGTTTCTCGGCCCGACGGGCGTGGGTAAGACCGAATTATGCAAATCGCTCGCTAATTTTTTATTTGACTCAGAAGATCATCTGATCCGGATTGATATGTCTGAGTACATGGAAAAACATTCGGTCTCGCGTCTGATTGGTGCGCCACCGGGTTATGTGGGCTACGACGAAGGCGGGGCGTTAACTGAGGCGGTACGACGTAAACCGTATTCAGTGATCTTGTTTGATGAAGTTGAAAAGGCGCACCCGGATGTCTTTAACGTCTTTCTGCAAGTCCTAGACGACGGTCGCTTAACCGACGGTCAGGGTCGTACCGTGGACTTTAAGAATACGGTGGTGGTGATGACGTCAAATCTTGGATCGCAAATGATTCAACAGATGTCGGGAAGCGACTACGGTGTTGTCAAATTGGCAGTCATGGCTGAAGTGAAAAACCATTTCCGTCCAGAATTTGTCAATCGTATTGACGAAGTGGTGGTCTTCCATGGTTTGGATGAAGCCAACATCAAATCCATTGCCGGCATCCAGTTGCAGATCCTGAAGGCGCGTTTAGCCAAGATGGAGTACGGATTGGTGGTTTCTGAGACGGCGCTGAATGAATTAGCGAAAGTTGGTTTTGATCCAGTGTATGGCGCACGACCCCTCAAGCGCGCGGTGCAATCCGAAATCGAAAATCCACTCGCGAAAGCGATTCTGGAAGGTCGTTTCTTGCCTAAAGACACCATTCAAGTCGATTGGAAAAACGGCGCGATGCGCTTTGAAAAAGGCGCACTCGTGGCCGCCTAGCGGCGTGGCGTTATACTCCAAGAATAAACGTCTACGGAGTGGCATGATGCTGAAGCTTGTTTTCTTTCGCGATCAACTGCACGCTGGTACCGAGCACACGTTTGAAGCTGCTGTGCCGCGTGCCATTTACACGCGCTTTGGTGCGCCAACGATTCGTGCAGCTGGGGTGTTGGCTACGCTCGCGCCCAATGCTGCGTGGCATGGCAGTGTGGGTACAGTCCGGGTGGTCGTTGGAAAAACGGATGCAGAAATTTATCGCTGGGAGTTGCATCGCGATGCAGTGCCGAGCGGCGCAACCATGGTTTCCGAGTTAAGCATCGACGCAAAACAAGCGTGGTTAATGCGTTGTGATCGCGTTGACTTTCCGCTCGGCGGTGTAGCTCTAACGCATACCCATCAGGGTCCGGGCATCCGTTGTTTGTTAAACGGCGCACTCAAAGTCGCCAGTGCCGGACATGAATTAAATATCAAACCAGGTGAGCCTTGGTTTGAATCAGGCCCTGATCCCGTGTTGGCCAATGCCTCGGAAACCGAACTCACAGCCTTTGCGCGCGTGATGATATTGCCGGCGGCATTGTTAGGTGGAAAAACGTCAATCAGTTATGTGCTGCCCGAGGATCGTGACAAACCTAAGCGGCAGACGTATCAATTGTTTGTGGATGAGCCGATCGCGACGGCTTGAGAAACAATCAACACGCTCACCTTTTTCGACGCTCACTGCGGGTCGATGGTGATACCACCGCGCGTGATAATGCCGCGCCATTTCGTGACCTCTGCACTAATAAACCGAGCTAACTCTTCTGGTGAACTCGCGTGTGGTTCTGCGCCGAGCTCGTTAAAGCGAGCGCGCACCGCCGGGTCGGCCATGGCACTTACGATTTCTTTATTGACGCGATCAACGATCGCGCGTGGCGTACCCTTTGGTGCAACAAACGCAAACCACGCTGCAGACTCGTACCCTTTAACGCCCAGCTCGCCTGCCGTCGGTACATTTGGTAACGCAGGTAAACGTTTTGTGCTCGCGACAGCGAGCGCACGAATTTGGCCGGCTTTGATCTGACCAACAACATTTGGTAGCAATTGAAAACTTACCGGCACTTCACCCGAGACGAGATCGGCTTGTAGTTGTGAGGTGATGCGATAGGGAATGTGATTCATTTGCACGCCAACCAATTGCTCGAAGTAAGCGCCGGCTAAATGTTGCGAGCTGCCATTGCCCACTGAGCTATACGGCACCTTGGGTGTCTTTTTAATGTACTCGATCATCTCAGTCAAAGTCGTCAGTGGTGTTTTTGCACTGACCACAATGATGTTCGGTAGGCTGGCAAATAATGCGATGGGCGCGAAATCGGTTTCTGGGTCGTAGCCAAGTTTTGGATAGAGCGCTTTGTTGGCCGCTAACGGCCCCGAGGCACTCGCCAGTAAGGTATAGCCATCGGGGTCGGCTTTTGCCACTGCGCCTGTGCCAACGTTTCCGCCGGCTGCTGGACGATTTTCAATGACGATGCGTCGCGCCCCACCGGTGACAAACATTTTTTCCGCCACGATACGTGTCATCACATCACTCGCGCTGCCAGCTGAAAACGGCACGATGATGGTGATATTTCGCGAAGGATATTCTTGTGCCTGGCTGTGCGCGCTGACGCTCAAAAGCGTAATGAAAAATAATTGTGTGATTCGGCGAAACATAGGACGCATCCTTTAGTGACGATGTTTCAGGGCGTGGTGACGATTCACTCTGGCTGAATACCTGCGGCACGAATTAACTTGCCCATGTTATCTAGCTCGGCGCGAAACGCTGCGCCATAGGCTTCGGGTGTCGGGTATGTGGCTGGTTCCATGGCTTGTTTAGCAAATGCTTCGCGCACTTCGGCTTGTGTCATGACTTGGCCGATCGCGCCATGTAAACGTGTCACCACTTCGCGCGGCAGTCCTGCTGGACCCATCAAACCAATCATGGCACCAAAGGTATAGGGCACGCCTTGTTCTTGTAGCGTGGGTACATTGGGAAGCAAGCTCACCCGCTTATCCCAAGTGGTGCCCAGCGCACGTAATTTGCCCGCTTGAATATTGGACAGTGGTGTTTGCACCAAATCAATCATCATTTGAATATTGCCGGAGAGTAAATCGGTGATCGCTTGTGACGCCCCTTTGTAAGGCACATGCACGATATCGACGCCAGTACGTGCTTTGAATAATTCGCCAGCTAAATGCAACGTGTTGCCCACACCCGCTGAGCCGTAGTTCACCTTACCTGGATTGGCTTTTGCGTAGGCGATGAGTTCTTGTACGTTTTTGACGGGCAACGCTGGATGCACTGACAACACCAACGGTGAAACGATGGCGTTATTGATCGGCGTCAGATCTTTAATTGAGTCGTACGGTAGTTTCTTTGTGAGATAAGGCAACGCAGCGTAGGTGGTCATTCCTACGAGGAGTAAGGTGTAACCATCGGCAGGGCTTTTGACTGCCGCTTCCGTTGCGATGACGGTATTGCCACCCGGGCGATTTTCAACCACCACTTGTGTACCAAGTAATGGACCAAGTCGGTCTGCGAGTGTACGCGCGGTGTAATCAGACGAGCCCCCTGCGGTGTAGGGCACTAAAATTTTGATCGGTCGCGTTGGCCAACTTTGCGCGAAGGCTTGCTGGAAGCTAAGTGAGCAACAAATCAACAGGATAAAAAAGCGCATCAAGGTTCCTTAGGAAATAAATTGGCGTTATGCAGAGACGGGTTCGCGTGCATCGCGTCGACGGTAGGTGAGGAGTGCTAACGAGGCTACACGCCGACCAATCGCATGACCAAAAATGGGTGTTAAGGGAGTAAAGGGAACCGCTAAATCTGAAATCGGGGTGCCGGTGCATGCACGCGCGAGTTCTTGTCCGATTGCCCCTGATAATGCCACGCCCCGTCCATTGCATCCAACAAACGCAAACACTCCTGGCGCGGGTTCGTGACAATGCGGCAGTCGATCTGGCGTGACGCCAACGTTGCCATGCCAGACGTGTGAAAACTGCGGTCGACCTAACTGTGGAAAAACTTTTTGCACGCGCTCGGCGATGCGTTCAGTGATCCGTGTACGCCATCCCAAAGGAATCGCTAAGCCACCGCCCGTGACTAAGCGATTGTGGTTATCCCAACGAAAAAAATGTAGATCCCCTTGTGTGTCAGAACAGGCGTGATCCTCAGGCAACACCTGCGCGCGAACGTCGTCAGAATAAACTTGCGTGGCCATCTGATAGCTGCGCACCGGAATCACCGATTGCATCAAGCGCGGCCACAATGTGTCTGTAAATCGATCGGTGTACGCGTGCGTGGCCAGAACGACACGTGATGCACGCACCGAGCCATTGCTGGTGTTCGCTTGCCACGTTAAGCCTTGACGGGTCACCGCTAAGACGGGGCTCTGGGTGAAGACTTGTGCGCCGAGGCGGATGGCAGTACGCGCCAAGCCGCGCGCATACGCCAAGGGGTTAAGTTTTCCGCCGGTCGGGTTTTCCCAACCACCAAACCAAAATGAAGAACCTGTCACTGTTTGTACACCCCGCGCATCGAGCAGTTCGGCGGGAGCGCCATAGCGAGACCAAGCGCGTACACGTTTTTCGAGTAAAGGCATTCGACCGGGTGAATGTGCAGGTTGCACCCAACCATTTTGTACCGCCTCGCAATCGATCTGATGTTTGCGAATCAGATCAAAAGTAAAGCGCGCAGAATCCGCGACCAATTTCACGAGCGCTTCTCCGACACGTGCGCCACCGGCTTCGGCAGAGATCATGCTCGGCACAGCATCGGGTTCAACGCGCGAAAACGTGGGGATCACTTGACCGTTGTTGCGTCCCGAAGCGCCATGACCAATCACGTTGGCTTCAAGCACAATCACCTTCACGCCCGCTTGTGCTAAATGCAGTGCGCAAGATAGTCCCGTAAAGCCTGCACCAATCACCACCACATCACACTGCAGATCACCTTTGAGTTGGGTAGTGTCTGGCGCAATAGGCGCAGTGGCGGCCCAAATTGAACCGGCGAAGATAGCGTCATCACTCATGCGAGTTTGGCTTGTTTTTTAATTTGCGTGAGCTCGATCATGGCAGGAGATTTTTTGTAATGTGTATCTAAAGGATAGCATCCAGAAATTAGCGCGTTGCGCGGGGCCGTGGTGCAATCGCTAAACGTGCGACACAAGCGTTTGGTTTGAAGCGCTCGACCACGCAGCACATCTGCAGGTAGATCGTGATAAGAGAGCACCATGCGACCTAAGCCGACAAGATCCGTCCATCCTTCGCGCACCACGGCTTGTGCCACATACGGTAAAAATTCTTGTAGATAGCTATAGCCACTGCCCATGAAGGTGAGCTGCGGGAAGGCACGCTTTAAATCGCGCACGACATGTAAATGACGCATCACACCAAGGAGCGGATCTTCTGGCGGTTGATAACCATCGGAGGGTGGATACAGTGCTGGTCGCGTGAGGTGTGGGTTGTAGTAAGGGCTACCTAAGGTGATATTGACTAAGCGAATATTGAGCTGTTCGAGTAACCCGAGGAGTTGCAGTGATTCGCGCAGGTCGATGTGCGTGGGGGCGAGTGGGTGAGCGCCAAAGGCGTATCGGTATGGCGAGTGTTGCGTGATGTCTTCGGGTACGCCCGGACCAAGGACGTCGGTGTCTGGATAAGTGGGGTCAGGCTGAAACGGCACAAAATCGACGGCAGAAAAACGTACGGCGATATGCAGTTGCGGCACCTCGGCGCGAATACCCGCACATAGCTCACGTAAAAAGCGCGTGCGGTTTTCAAAGTGGCCGCCATACGGTCCAGGGCGATCGACCGCGGAAAGAAATTCGTGACCAAGATAGCCATGGCAATGCTTGAGATCGACAAATTGAAAACCACAATCCCAAGCGCGTTTCGCTGCAATGATGTAATCGTCGATTAACTGAGCAATCGCCTCATCCGTCATCACAGGATGATTGTTGTTCAAACCAAATTTACGGTCTAGCAAAGGATGGCGATACAAAATCTGCGGCGCCATCTGCGTTTGCGAATCGGGTTTACAAAAGCGTCCCGAGTGCGTGAGCTGCAAACCGATGACCAGATCTTGGTCGCTACCAAACGATTGGCGATGGGCTTGGACTAAGGTTTCACGCAAGCCTGCAATCGAGGCTTGGTTGTTGGCATTGAGGACTAATTGGCGCGGGTTGGCGCGACCATCATGACGCACCGCAACGGCTTCGCCCCCCCAAATGAGTTTGGCGCCGGATTCACCGAAGTGTTGCCAACGTCGATGCGTATGTTCTGTGGGTTGTCCTTCGGCTGTTCCGTCCCAACCCTCCATGGGTTGGATCGCCCAACGATTACCAATGCGTAAACCCTGAACTTCACACGGTTGGGCCAGCGGGGCATCCGCGCCGACCTGCAACGTGGTATCACAAGGCATCGTGATGCCTTGTTGCTGCAGGTGCTGCATAAACCCCGCGGGTGTTTGCAGGGATTTGATCTTGGTAAAGTCGCCAAACTTCAACGGGGGATTTCCTTGCGAGTTGGATCAAAAAACGCATTGCACGTAATCGTTAAGCCTAGCACCATAGCGCGTGTTTTTGAAAGGAAAGCGCGAATGTTTGGTCTGTTGATTCGATGGGTTATGTGCACGCTGATTTTTCTTGCGTATTCAGCGCTGAGTCCAGCACAGACGTTTCCGGTGAAGCCGGTTCGCTTGGTGGTAGGTTTTGCTGCCGGTGGCGTGGCTGATACCAGCGCACGTGCCGTGGCAGACCGATTGGGTGCGCGGTTGGGGCAACAAGTGATGGTCGAGAACCGCCCGGGGGCTTCGGGAAACATCAGCGCTGAGATGGTTGCCAAAAGTGACGCCGATGGTCATACCTTACTGCTTGGATTTGATGGCAGCATGGTGATCAATCCGCATATTTTTTCTAAACTCAATTTTGATGTGCTGCGTGATTTCGCGCCGGTGACAAAGTTGGGTGATGCCACGCTGGTCGTGGTCGCGCATCCGTCTGTGCCGGCAAATAATATTCAAGAGTTGATTGCGTATTCGAAAGCGCATCCGAATAAGCTGTCGTTTGGTTCGTCTGGTACCGGCGGAACGCCGCATTTAGCAGGGGAATTACTCAAGCAACGTTATGGACTAGATTGGACGCATATTCCTTATAAAGGCGGTGGGCAAGCGATCATCGATGTGATTGCAGGCCAAGTCCCCTTGGTTTACACCGCGGTCGCGAGTTCGCAGCAACACATAAAAGCGGGCAAGATCAAAGCGATTGGTGTGTCAGGTGTGAAACGCTCGGTGTCATTGCCCGAGGTGCCAACGTTTGCTGAGAGCGGATTGCCCGGCTTTGTGGTGGATTCGTGGACAGGAATTTTTGCACCAGTTAAAACGCCTCGCGCCATCATTGAACGCTTGCAACGAGAACTTGCTGCTGTACTGGCAGAACCGGCGGTGAAAGAACGCTACGCGGTCTTAGGTATTGAGCCGGTGGGTAATACCCCTGAGCAATTTTCTCAACAAATGCGCGACGATTTTTCGCGCTGGGAAAAAGTCGTCAAAGCCGCCGGCGTGAAGGCAGAATAGCCTTGCTCACGGAACGTTTGTATTGATCAATCAAGGAAATGTGTATGTCGAGTTACGTCCGGTACATTGAAAAAACACGCGAATACTATTTATCCGAAGGATATGACAAGCCATATCAATGGGCGCATTTTGAGGACGTCCCATTTACGCCACTAAAAAAACCGCTCTCGGCATGTCGCGTCACGCTGATTTCAACCAGCGAAATCTCCATAAAAGATTCGGCGCATGTAGAAGATGAAACACAGATGGGCAATGTCGGTGGCAGCTACACCATTGCGTCAGACCTGCCGGCTAAGCGACTGTACAGTCCTTCGCGTAGTTTTGATCAAGGCGCAACAACACTGGAGGATGTGGATACGTTTTTTCCAACCACGCGTTTGCATGAGGCGTTAGCTGCAGGTCGTATCGGAGGTTTAACGCGACATTTTCATGGTGTGTTTAATGCCTACAGTCAACGCCGTACACGAGAGCGTGATGCACCCGCCGTGTTAGCGCGATGTCTTGAAGATGGCACCGATGTCGCGGTGATGGTGCCGGTGTGTCCGGTGTGCCACCAAACCATTAGCTTGGTGGCTCGTCATCTCGAGGCCAACGGAATCCCTACCGTGGTGTTGGCCACAGCGCGCGATATTGTCGAGCATGTAGGTTTGGCGCGGGTTGTGCACACGGATTTTCCGTTGGGCAACCCCTGCGGTGAACCCCATCAGCCTGAACAGCAGCGCGCGATTCTTGAAATGGGCTTTAAATTACTTGAGCATGCCTTTTCACCGCGCACCACTGTGCAAACGCCGTTTCGTTGGAGTGAGGGTGATGCATGGAAAGAGCGTGTATTTACGCAAGCGCAACCTTGGAAAAGCGGTGAGGTAGAACAAGACTGGCTGCGTCGTAAAGAACATTACCGAAAGTTGAAAGCCGAAGGTAAGGTGTAAGTATGCTGAAGGTGACAGTTTATTCCACGCCGATGTGCGCGCCCTGTGAGCGGTTAAAACAATATCTCAGATCGAATGGCGTCGCCTTTGATGCGATCGATCTGATGATGAATGAAGATGCAGCAGAAAAAATTGAAGATCTCGGAATTCGTTCTTCCCCTGTGCTTGAGATAGATGGCAAGTATTTTTCGGGTACGCAGCTCACGCCCGAACATCTGGCACCTTTGTTACAACTCACTTGAGAGCGCGACTGTGAGTGGCCCGCTAACGGGCGTGCGTGTGGTGGACTTATCCACGGTGCTGATGGGCCCGTTTGCCACCCAAATACTTGGCGATTTGGGTGCCGATATCATCAAGATCGAATCGCCCGAAGGCGATGTCACACGTGAAATTTCTCCTTACCGCAATCGCGGTATGGGCCACATGTTTATGAGCGTGAATCGCAATAAACGCTCAGTCGTGCTCGATCTTAAGCGCGATGCAGCGCGCGATACGTTGATGCAACTCATCGCACAAGCCGATGTACTGGTGTACAACATTCGACCGCAAGCGATGGCGCGATTACGTTTATCTTATGAGGCTGTACGCGAGGTCAATCCGCGGATTATTTATGTGGGTGCGTTTGGGTATAGCCAGCGAGGTCCGTATGCGGCGCGTCCGGCGTACGAAGATCTCATTCAAGGCGCAGTTGGCCTGCCGTTTTTATTTCAACAACAAGGGGCTGCGCAACCACACTACGCACCGATCAATTTGGCAGATCGTGCATGCGGACAGCAAATTGCCAGTGCGGTCAGTGCAGCGTTGTATTACCGCGAAAAATCGGGCAAGGGTCAGCGCATTGACATCCCGATGTTTGAACATATGTTGCCCTTGGTGCTGGGCGAACATTTGGCTGGTGCGGGATATGCGCCGCGTGTCGCAGAGCCAGGTTATGCGCGGATCTTGGCTAAAGAGCGTCGCCCTTTTGCCACTCAAGATGGGTATTTATGTGTGCTGATTTACAACGATAAGCAATGGCGCAGTTTCTTTGACTTGCTTGGTCAAACGCAAACGCTTGGACAAGATCCGCGTTTTGCGAGCGCCGCGGCACGTAGCCAACATTACGCCGCAATCAATGCTTTGCTCAGCGCCGAAATGCGTAAGCGCACGACCAGCGAGTGGTTGGCGCTACTAGAAGAAGTGGATATCCCAGCGCAACGCATGAATAGCTTAGAAGATCTTTTAAACGATCCGCATTTGGCGGCGATTGGATACTTTACTGAGCGCGATCATCCGACTGAAGGACGTATACGCACCATGGCGGTCCCTTCGGAGTGGTCGGAGTCGACCCCCACCTATCGATATCACGCGCCGCAAAAAGGCCAGCACACCCGTGAGGTGCTGCAAGAAGTTGGGTTAGATCAAGCGCAAATAGATGCGTTGATTCAAAGCGGAGCGGCGCAGGTAAGTTAATTTGGTGGTGCGTTGATCATGTACGCACTCATCTGACTATGGGCTGGGGTAGTGCCGAAAGCTGATCATCTGACCTTTCGCGTTGACTTGCGCCAAAATCATGTCGCCCGAGCCGATGTCTTTGCCAACAAATTCGCGAATGTTGACGTGATGCGTCACCAAAATCAGCGCCTGATTCTTTTTATTGGCTAAGGCGTTGGCAATACGTTGCTGAAGTTGTTGATTGAGTTTTTTCGCTTTCAGTGGCTCATCAAAAAAAGAAGCAAGTGCAGGTTCAATTTGCACTGGCCCATACTTCAGTTCTTCAGCTGTCTTTTGGCAGCGACACCAAATGCTACTCAGCACGATCGCGGAGCTTACCCCTTGCGCGCGTAACCAATCCCCAATGCGTGCGGCTTGTTGAATGCCTTCGTGGTTGAGTACGCGTTGCGTGTCGCATTTATCGAGGGAGTATCCCGGGGGGTCGCCGACCCCGGGGGCGTAAGCATGACGCATGAGTAATACGTAGTGACCGGTTTGCAGTTTGTCGGCAAATTCAGATGCAAACGTATTCGTATGGCAAAGCACGAGCAAGGCAACAAAGCCTTGAAGGAGGCGATTGATCGACATTGGCTTGGGCAAAATTAGGAAAGATTGGCGGGGGCGAGTGACTGAAATCTCAATCTACCATTTTTTCTACCACTTAAATGCCCATCAGCTTCACTGCGTCTTCGTAGCCCAACGTGAACGCATCGACCACAGTGGCCTTAGCGGTGCAGTCCCAAGTTGATACAGGCACCGGTCGGCTCGGTTGTAAATAAGTACGTCCGCCAAACTGAAAGATAGGAGGGCGTTTGGGGTAGTGTCGGGTGAGTAGCACTAAGGTTGCAGCTTTTTCGGGTGTGGATTGCACAACGATCGGGGCGTTGTCGGTATAGCCGCCATCAAAGGTGCACCGGCCTTGGATCTTGATGGCAGACATGAGCGGCGGCGCAGCGGCCGCTGCGCACAGAAGCGCATGGCTCTCTGCTAACGTGGCGCATTCATGTAGGCCATAAAACCCTTGCTGAAGCCCAACATACTTGGGAATTGTTGGGTGGATGCTATGCCAAAATTTTTTATCGATCAGATAAGCTGCAGTGCCTAGTGAAATGCTGATGGCAGGCCCGAGCAGAGGAATGGGGTGGGTAACTGCAACCAGTAGTTGATGATTGGAGCCTTGTGTTGTTTCGAAGGAGGACTGGGTAATGAATGATTGAATCCACGCGGGATAAATTTTTTGATGGGCAAACTCCAACCGTAGTCGAGACAATTTTCTCCAACGCACAATCGACGGGTTCTTTTGGTACAAAGAAACGCAGGCGTTGAGAGCGTTTGGGATTGTCTTTGCAACGTAGGCAGCAGCAATGGCTGCGCCTGCGGAGGTGCCAATCAAATGTTTGGGTAGCTCAAGGCCATGCTCGGTCCATCGCGTGAGCAGACCGGCTTGCCACCAACAGCGGTTACCGCCGCCGGCGAAGACGAGTGTGTTGAATCGATCTAAGTTTATCGAGGACAAATTGAGCGCTCGAGTGACACACCCCAATACACGGTTAGCTTTTTATGAAAGCAACCACGCGATCGATGACAAGGGGATTTTGGATGATTCGCCGGTGCCCAAGCTTGCGCGTATCGTGAAACCAGATATGTTGTTCGATGCGCCGAAATTTTCCCGCATGGTCGTACGGAATCTCTCGATCATCTTTGTCATGTACAACCAGTGCGGGAATGCGGCATTTTTGTAGCATCTCGACAATATCTAATTTATCCCAATGCAATTGTCCGTTGTATTTGCGCTCCAAACTTAGGCACATGTTGGCAACGATTTTTGAAGGGATATTTAGAATTTCGCCAAAGCGTTGAATGATCCATTTACCGTGAGAAAAGCAGCCGATGAGAACAATCTTTGCTGTTTGGAGGCGAAATCTCGACACAGCAAACACGGCATTGCCTGCACCAAATGAATGGGCTATCAGAGCATCAAAGCCGCTGAAGTGCTGATCGAGAGCTTGAATAGTGGCTGAATACTCCATCATATCGGTTCGCTTGCCACTAGAGCGGCCATGGCCAGGCGCATCAAAGGCGATCACGCGGTAGCCGGCAAGTACTAATGGTTCGATGAACTTTGCCAACTGTGTTCCGCGACCGCCCCATGCATGGCATAGCAAAATATTTTTATTACTACCACCCCAAGAATAAACGACGATCTGCTTGCCTTCAGCGAGGATCGTCGTGCGAGTTGCAAGCGCCGAAAAGTGCGCTTCCCAAGTTGGTTCTTTATGTCGTGGTGGTGTTAAGAATATTTTTAACGCTAACTTGGCTGCCATCGTTGGGGCAAGCTTAGCCAGCGCAGGAAACAGAATGCGCAGGACGGTGATGCCCGGATGATCAGCAAAGCCGACGCGCTGGCTTTTGGGTGGTGCTGAGTCGTTCATTCCACGGTGCTCGTGCTTTCAGTGAGTTGTTGACTGATCGCCGCAATCAGATCTTTGACGTGGACGAGTTCATTTACTTTATTTTCATCAAATTGAATATTAAATGCGTCTTCAAGAGCCATGACAATTTCAGCGCTGGCGAGCGAATCGGCACGTAGATCTTCCCGAATGTTGGCGCTTGGAATGATGTCCTCTGGGTTGATCTCGAGAATCTCAGTAACAACAACACGAATTTTCTCGAGAATTTGTATTTCGTTTTGCATTTAAACCTCCAAAGAGTTGAGTTTTTGTTGAATAAGAGCGGGAATTCGCTTGGGTTTGAGCGTAGCGGTATCTATAAATACGCCGGTTTGTGAACCCATAAAGCAAACCTCTGAGGTGGATATGTTGGTGAACGAAAATTTCACCACCCAAGATGTACTTAAAACCTGTTGAATAAACGCATCACCCATCAAGCGATCAGTAAAACGTATCGGTCGAAGGTAGTTAACTTCTGCACGCCGGATCACTGAAAGATTGCTTGGGGCGGTGAGATCAATTTCTGGAAAGCATTGCGCCATTAATTGCACGCGTAAGCGCTCCATCCAGTGCAAGACCACCGTGTTACTGACAAAGCCAGTGAAATCGACTTCATACGGTAGGGGGGCGATCTGTTGTGACGCGCCGAACGGGTGTTTCAATTGATGGGCCTCAATGAGACCTGAAGGAGGTCGGTGACGCCGGCCTCGAAGCTGCGTTGCGCGGCATCGAAGTAATGTACGTAATGGTTAAACGTATCTTCCCCGAAAGCTTGGATTGCGTGGGTACGGCATGCTTCGAGCCGTACGCGCCAAGCAGCGAGCGTCCTTGCGTAATCTTTACCGATACGTCGAAACTGCAGTAGCTCGTAAACATCTAAAGAGGCAGCCTGCACATCAGAAATCGAAGGCAATGCAGAACCAGGAAAAACTCGATCGAGTAAATAACGCGCATCGCGCATTTCTTGTAAGTTATTCGGCTGGCGTGCAGTCACAATGGTCTGCAACCCAAGATGTGCAGATTGCGTGGAAACCGCGCGGCAACGCATAAAAAACTGTCGATAGATGTCGCGTTGTTGCCCGCTCAAGCGGTCGGCCCTTGAGGCAAAGTGCTCAAAAGCGCCGATCGACACAATCGCGTCGTACTTGACTGACAGGGGGTTGAATTCTTGCCAAGACTGAAGATCAACCGTAATGCACGGGTGATCTTGATGTTTGATGTAATCGTTTTGATCGTTGCTCAGCGTCAAGCCGTGCACACGCTGTGCTTGACGCATTTCAACGGCATAGCGCATGACGCCACCCCAGCCGCAGCCGATATCGAGGACGGAATGGCCTGCTTTAATTTTTGCGAAATCGCATAGACGTTGAACTTTCGCCTGTTGAGCTTCTTCTAGGGTAGTGGCTTGCTCCCACACTCCGCAGCTATATGCACGAAACGTTGTGTCGAGGAAAAGTGCATAGAAATCATTATGTACGTCATAGTGATATTGGATGTCTTGAGCAGTAGCCATGGTGTGATCTTTTGGTTATGCAGCGAGAGCGGAAAGCTCTGCACGTAGCTGACGGATGTCTTTGGCATTAGAAAAATTCCGACTAAATAGCGAAGAGTAATTTCCAAGAATGCCTTTTTCGACCCGCTCTTCCCAGGTTTCGTCGAAGCAAATTTCATGATCGAGCCACTGCTTGAGCCACTGTGTGTCAGGTAAGCGGGAATTCACGCTATCGCGCGGATAGAGTTGCTTATTGACGTGTAAATTGGTTGGATGCATTGCTTTGTTGAGTCTTGAGTTACACATCAACACACCAATCTTAGTAAATGCATTGGCGGCATGCTCGTAGTTGGTATTGAGCGCTTTCTTCATGTATGCGTAGTAAGCGCGAGCATGCCGTGCTTCATCGGCTGCGAGGGTGTTGTAGATGTGTTGAATGACTGGTTCGGTGTGATGTGCTGCCGCGCACCGATACCATTGGTTGAGTCGTACTTCGCCGCAAAAATGCAACGCCAAGCTATCTAGGATCGGTGCGCTATCAAACTGAAAGCGAACTTCGGATAATTCTTGTTGAGTGGGCGCGTGTGCTGGTGCAAAGCGGCGTAGGTATTCAAGCAGGACTAGACTATGCTTTTGCTCTTCAAAAAACCAAATCGATATAAACGCCGCAAAATCGACATCATCTTGGTTGTCACGCAGAAACATTTCTGCAGTTGGCATTGCAGACCATTCAAGCAGCGCGTTCATTTTGATGCCGTGCGCTTGGCGATCCGAAAGCTTTGCGCCGTCAAATGTATGCCAAGGAATGTCTTGGCTTAAATTCCAACGAGCATTTTCGAGTTGTATAAACAAGCTTGGGTACAGCATGTGTTCCTCCTAAAGAGCGGTGACAGGCTGCGGAATGAGTTCTCGAAATTCTGCCTCTGCTTTGAGTGCGCTAATACATGAACCACAGCCGACAAGGCAGTCGGTGTATTTCGCAATCATCTCTTCGGTAGATACTGGGTGGCGTTGTTGCAGCTCAAAAATCTCATCAAACGATTTGTTAGAGCAAAGACAAAACATGGTTGATACCTATTTGGTCAAAGTTTCTTGAACACCCACTGATCGAATGTAGCGCTGGGTCATGTGCTGGCTGATGGTGGGTTCGTTATAGAAAATGCTTGGGTTTTACGCGGCGATTTGTAAGTGTCAAACAGACGGTCGTAGATGGTTGTCCAGAAGCCGTAATTCACATTGGGCTTCACGTGGTGCATGCCATGAATTGCAGGCGACTGCAGAAACTCGATCCGGTCGCTGTAGTAAGTGGTATTG